>JALCRR010000015.1 GCA_022652815.1 Oscillibacter sp. | reverse complement strand
CTATGAAAGGAACCCAGGAAGGGTTCCTTTCGGTTTTGAATCATCAGTTTTTGAAACGGTTTACGGGTTTCAAAAACTTGCGCAGGCAGTCCAAAAAGCTTTTTGGACGCCTGCGGGCGCGGATTTTTCCGCGCCCTTTATCGTCATTTCTGTTCGTGTTCTTTTTCCGCTTTCTTTTGGTCAATCTGGTCGTACAGATCGTCCAGTGCATCGGAAAGGCCGCCCACATGGTCGATAAGACCCACGGAAACCGCCTCCTGTCCGTAGAGCACGCTGCCCACATCCGCGGCCATTTCCCCGGTCTTGAGCATCAGCTCCAAAAACTTTTTCTTGGAGATATGGCTGTTTTTGACCACAAATTCCACGATGCGCTCTTGCAGACGGTCAAAATAGTTGTAGGTTTGAGGCGCCGCGATCACGGTTCCGCTCATGCGGACGGGATGGATGGTCATGGCTGCCGATGGTACGGCATAGCTTGCCTTGGCCGCCACTGCCAGCGGCACACCGATGGAGTGGCTGCCGCCCAGCACCAGCGAAACGGTGGGCTTGCGCATTCCTGCAATCAGCTCCGCAATGCCGAGTCCCGCCTCCACATCGCCGCCCACCGTGTTCAAGAGGAACAGCACACCGGCGATGTCGTCATTCTGTTCAAGGGCCGTGAGCAGCGGCATCACATGCTCGTACTTCGTGGTTTTAGCACCTTGGTTAGCCAGCATGTGTCCTTCAATCTGACCCACAATGGTTAGGCAGTGAATGGTGCCGTGGGGCGTTTTGGTAACGCTGCTGCCCAAGTCCACCAACTGCTGCGTAACCGTTCCGGAGGAGCTGTTTTCGTCGCTTTTTTCATTTTCTGTGCTGCTTTTTGATTCCTTTGTATTTTCTGTCATATTTTCACCGTTTTTCCTCTGTTTTTTTAACGAATTCCTAAGGGGGGAAATTTCTTTTATTCTGTGCGGTTTTGTGATATAATTTTAAAAATTTCCAAAGATTTTTAAAAAAAGAGCCGAAAGGTCTGATTGCTGATATGTGGCAGAAAAGCTGTTACCGCATTGTGGTCAAGGTGGGTACCTCCACCCTCACCCACGATACCGGCGCTTTGAATTTGCAAAGTATGGAACACTTGATCCGGGCGCTGGCGGATCTCTCCGGCTACGGCCATGAGGTCATTCTGGTCTCCTCCGGTGCCATTGCCATCGGCACGGCAAAGCTGGCGCTGCCAGAACGTCCGAAGGAGCTGCGGATGAAGCAGGCTGCTGCCGCCGTGGGTCAGTGCCGGATGATGCATCTTTATGACAAACTGTTTTCCGAATACAACCGCTCCGTTGCCCAGATTTTGCTGACGGGTGAGGACGTGGAGGACCCGGAACGAGCCGAGCACCTGTCCGGCACCTTTGAGGCACTTTTGAAAATGGGCGTCATTCCGGTGGTTAACGAAAACGACTCCGTTTCCTCGGCAGAGATTGAAACCGGGCGGCACAAGGTTCTCGGTGACAACGACACGCTTTCGGCCATTGTAGCAAAGCTGTGTCGGGCAGATCTTTTGATTCTGCTCTCTGACATTGACGGGCTTTATGACGCCGATCCCCACACGAATCCCGGGGCGAAGCTCATTCACCGGGTCGAGGCGCTGACGCCGGAAATTCTGGATATGGCCGGCGGCGCCGGCACCTGGCGCGGCACCGGCGGAATGGCCACCAAGCTGTCTGCGGCAGAAGTCGCCATGGGAGCCGGATGCGACATGGTGATCACCAACGGTGCGCGGATGGAAGATCTTTACGACATTGTTGCGGGAAAAGACATCGGCACACGCTTTTGTGCAAAAAGGAGCTGAAGAAGATATGACAGCACTGGAACAGCAGGGCGCAGCGGCAAAAGCAGCCGCCCGGGTTCTTGCCATGACCGGAGAGACGAAGAAAAACGAGGCGCTGGCCGCCATTGCGGATATTCTGGAAAAGTGTAAGCAAGTCTGGCTGGACGCCAACGCGGAGGATCTGGCCGCAGCAAGAGAAAGCGGCATGAGTGCCGCTATGCTAGATCGGCTGACGCTGACGCCGCAGCGGATTGACGGCATTGTCGCCAGCATCCGCCAGGTCATTGCCCTCCCGGACCCCATTGGGCAAATGGGCAAAACCGTGCGGCGACCCAACGGCCTTTTGATCTGCAAGCGAACCGTCCCGCTGGGTGTCATTGCCATTATTTTTGAGGCACGGCCAAATGTAACGGTGGATTCGGCCGTTTTGTGCCTGAAATCCGGCAACGCCTGCATTCTCCGGGGCGGAAAGGAAGCCATTCGCTCCAACCGGGCGGTGGCGGAGCTGATGCAGACGGCGCTTATCTCTGTGGGGCTTCCCGCCGGGTGCATTTCTCTGGTGCAGGACGCCTCCCACGAGACAGCCAATGAGCTGATGCATCTAAACGCCTATGTGGATGTGCTGATTCCCCGGGGCGGAGCCGGTCTGATTCGCTCCATTGCCAAAAACGCCAGCGTTCCGGTGATCCGCACTGGCGAGGGCGTGTGCCACATTTACATCGACTCCGAGGCCGACCTCGACATGGGCGCAAAGATTCTCTACAACGCCAAATGCTCCCGCCCCTCTGTGTGCAACGCCACAGAATGCGTGCTGATTGAGGAGGATGTGGCGGGGGAGTTTCTTGCAAAGGCCATTCCCCTGCTGGACGAGAAAAAGGTGGAGCTGCGATGCGATGAGAAGGCGCTTGCCATTCTGGGCTCCCGGGGCATTTCCGCGCAGGAATCGGACTGGGACGCAGAGTATGACGACTATATTCTGGCCATTCACATCGTAAAAGATGCGCAGGAGGCCATCGACTTTATTAATGCGCACTCCACTGGGCACTCGGAATCCATTATCACGAACAATTATTTCACCGCCCAGCATTTCTTGGATGTGGTCGATGCGGCGGCGGTATATGTCAACGCCTCCACCCGGTTCACCGACGGCGGAGAATTCGGTTTGGGTGCGGAAATCGGTATTTCTACGCAAAAGATGCACGCCCGCGGCCCCATGGGGCTGGAAGAACTGACCTCCAGCAAATATGTGATCTACGGCGAGGGTCAGATTCGGGAGTAAACAGAAAGGATGATTGAAATGGCAACGTTCGGATTTATCGGCACCGGAAACATGGGCGGCGCGCTGGCAAAAGCAGCGTGTACAGTGGTATCCCCTGACGAGGTTTTTCTGGTCAACCGCACGCCGGAAAAGGCCAAAGCTCTGGCGCAGGAGCTGGGATGCTCCGTGGCGCTGGACAATGGAGCCATCGCGCAGAACGCGGACTTCATCTTTCTGGGCGTCAAGCCACAGATGATGGCGCAGCTGCTGGAGGAGATCGGACCTGTTCTTGCAAAGCGGGAAAGCCGCTTTGTTCTCGTTACCATGGCAGCCGGACTTGCCATTTCCGAGATTCAGCGCATGGCCGGCGGGGATTATCCTGTCATTCGCATCATGCCCAACACCCCCGCAGCCATTGGCGAGGGCATGATTCTCTACGCTATTGGCTCCGGGGTCAGTGCGGCGGAGGAAAAAGAATTTTTAGCCGATATGGCCGGTGCCGGTCGGCTTTCCAAGCTGCCGGAAAATCTGATCGATGCGGGCAGCGCCGTCTCCGGCTGCGGTCCGGCCTTTGCGGATCTCTTTGTGGAGGCGCTGGCTGACGGCGGTGTGGCCTGTGGTCTGCCAAGAGCAAAGGCGCAGGAGTTTGCGGCCCAGATGGTACTGGGCTCCGCCAAGCTGATTCTGGAATCTGGGAGCCACCCCGGCGTTTTGAAGGACGCCGTCTGCTCCCCCGGCGGCACCACCATTCAAGGTGTGCGGGCGCTGGAGGAAGCCGGGTTCCGCGGCGCCGTGATGGACGCGGTGATCGCCGCCTATGAAAAAACGCTGGAGCTGGCAAAATAGAGCGGATTGAAAAAAGCGCCTGACGAACTCGTCAGGCGCTTTTTCATAGAATTTTATTCTGCCTCGTAAACCGCTTTCATGCCCTTGTAGGTTTCAAAGCAATCCAGCTTGGCAACCGTCTCGAACGGGGCGTGCATGGACAGCACCGGCACGCCGGCATCCAACGTGGTGATGTTGCGGTTGGCCATATACATGGCCACCGTTCCGCCGCCGCCGGCATCCACCTTGCCCAGCTCCGCAATCTGCCAGAGCACATCCGCTTTTCCAAAGAGACCGCGGATATAGGCAACCGTCTCGGCGTTGGCATCCGATGCGCCGGATTTGCCCCGGGCGCCGGTGTACTTGCAAAGGCCAATGCCATAGTTGAGATAGGCCGCATTGCGCTTTTCGTACACATCCGCAAAATTAGGATCGTACGCCGCCGTCACATCCGCGCTGAGGCAGAAGGACTTCTCGAAGCACACCCGCACCGGAATGTCCTGCGCATCGCACAGGTCTTCCATAAAGGTGTCAAACGCGGCAGACTGCATGCCCGTCACGCCATCGGAACCGATTTCTTCCTTGTCGGCAAGCACGCACACGCAGGTCTTGTCCGGCGTCTTATCGAGATCCAGCAGCGCCCGCAAAGCCGCATAGGCGCAAACCCGGTCATCGTGGCCGTAAGCGCCGATCAGCGTGCGGTCCAGACCGATGTCGCAGGCCTCCACCGCCGGAACGGCTTCCAGCTCCGCCGAGGTAAAGTCATCTTCCGTGATGCCGTATTTCTCGTTGAGCAGCTGCATGACGGCCAACTTGACCCGGTCGCCGCCCTCTTCGTCCCCGATGGGACGGCTGCCCAGCAGCAGATTCAAGGTTTCGGCGGGGATTGCCTCAGAAAGCGGCTTTTTGTTCTGCTCGGCACCCAGATGCGGCAGAAGATCGGTAATCACCAGCTTGGGATCGCCTTGATCGGCACCGATATTGACGGTTTTCACCGTGCCGTCGGCAAGAGCAACCACGCCGTGGAGCTCCATGGGAATCGTCGTCCACTGATACTTGCGGATGCCGCCGTAATAGTGGGTTTTGAAATAGGCCAGCTCCCCATCCTCGTAGAGGGGGTTGGGCTTCAAGTCCAGGCGGGGAGAGTCGATATGGGCCGCCGTAATCTGTGTGCCCTCGTCCAGCGTCTTTTTGCCGAGGTAGGCCAGCATGACGCCCTTACCCCGATTGGAGACATACACCTTGTCGCCGCTCTTCAAGGCCATGCCGCGCTCGTAAGGCACATAGCCCTCCTTTTCGGCAAGTGCAATCACCTGCTGTGCGCACAGACGCTCGGTCTTTCCATCGTTGAGGAATTTCTTATATGCTTCGCAGTATGCGTCGATTTTCTTTGCGTCAGCGGCGCTGATGCGGTCCCAGCCGTTTTTCTTTGTGGAAAGCAGCTTTTCCTTTAGGGCTTTATTCTTTTCCGGCATGTTGCTTTTCCTCCTTGATTCGATCAATCAGTTTCGTAAAGAAGCGCAGCGCTTCCTTTTCAAACGTCTCCACAGTCTCTGCGGCATTTTCCAGTTCGCAGTCGCATTTCTCCCGGAAATAGTCATCGCTCTTCTGGGCGGAAATCCGCAGCCGGGCATACTGCTCTTCAATGTTGTCCCGGGCCATGACGCGGCGCACCCGAAGCTCCATGGGTGAGGTAACCGCCACCGTGCAGTCGCAGAACTGGTCAAGGCCGCCTTCAATTAGGCTGATGGCATCAATGGCATAGAGCCGTCCGTCTCCGCCTTCCAAGCGGCGCAGGATTTCGGGACGGACAAAGCGGTAGATGATCTCATTGAGCTGATCCAGCCGATCCTTATTGGAAAAGACCATCTCACCCAGCTTCTTGCGGTTCAGCGTTCCGTCCTCGTCGAAGATGTTGCCAAACACACCGATGATCGCATTTTTCAAGTTTTCATCGCTCTTGAGCATCTCGTGATAGATTGCATCACAGTCAAAAACCGTGCCGCCAAGCATCTCGATGGCGTGTAGAGCCGACGTCTTGCCTGCGCCGGTTCCGCCGGTAATGCCCAACACCACGCTGGAATCATCCGCATCGATGACATGGAAGCCAGCGGCCTTTTTTAGGCGGTTGTTGATGGCAAGTCCCAGTCCGCGGTTATCCGGGCACTGGGCAAAAATCTCCGTCACGCTGCTCTCGTCAAACGTCCGCAGGGCGTCAAACACGCGCTGTGCCTGGGTCACCTTGTCGCCGGTCTTGCCCAGCACATGCACCTCGTGGCCTGCAAACAGCTCCTCGAATTCCTCGAAGCAAATCACGCCGGAAGTGGGTGTCATCCGATGGACGATCTCCTGTGCCGAGCGGGCAGGCGCGCCGGTGACAACGGTCACGGGCGCCTCGGGCGCATAGTGGCGGTATTTCATGCCGGGAGCCTTGGGCTGTTCGCCCTCTTTCAGCGGCTTTGTCACCGCATGATCCACTTCGATCAAGCCCACGACTGCTTCCAAATCCTCCAACGGCAGTCCGCCGGGTCTTAAAAGTCGGGGCGGGTTCACCGTCAGATCCAGAATGGTGGATTCCACGCCCACTGAGCAGGGCCCGCCGTCCACCACGCCCTCAATTTTGCCGTTCATATCCTCCAGCACGTCCTGTGCAGTAGTGCAGCTGGGACGACCCGAGGTGTTGGCGCTGGGCGCCGCCACGGGAATTCCGGCCTCCCGAATAATGGCCAGTGTCACGGGATGATTCGGGCAGCGCATGGCAACCGTATCAAGTCCGCCGGTGGTGACATCCGGAACGATGGGATTCCGCTTGAGAATTAGAGTTAGAGGGCCGGGCCAGAACCGCCGCGCAAGCTCGTAAGCAATCGGCGGAACGTCCACGCAGTAGCGTGTCAGCCACTGGGCACCCGAAACCGTCAGAATCATGGGGTTGTCCGACGGCCTGCCCTTGGCCACGTAAATTTTTCTCACGGCGTCCGGGTCCAGGCCATTGGCCGCCAGTCCGTAAACCGTCTCTGTGGGAATACCAACCAGGCCACCCTCCCGGAGAATCCGGGCCGCAGCCTCGATCTGGTCGTCCACTTCCTTTTGCGGACGTTTGGTGTCCCGCAAATCAAATACCTGTGTTTGCATGTTTGTGTCGCCTCATTTTTTCTATCTGATAAGCCGGAATTTCCGGCAAGTCTTATGAATTCTCCTGCTGCAGCTTCGCGGCGGTATCCGCCGTGGCCAGTGCGTCAATCAGCTCATCCAGATTGCCGTTCATGATCTCGTCGATCTTATAGAGCGTCAGTCCGATGCGGTGGTCAGTGACACGGCCCTGCGGGAAGTTGTAGGTTCGGATGCGCTCTGAGCGATCACCGGACCCGACCTGACCCTTCCGCTCCGCCGTGTACTGGCTGTTGATCTTCTCCTGCTCGGCCTCGTACAGACGAGAGGCCAGAACTCGCATGGCACGCTCACGGTTTTGAAACTGGCTGCGCTCTTCCTGACACTCCACCACCATGCCGGTGGGTTTGTGAATTAGGCGGACGGCAGAGGAGGTCTTATTGATGTGCTGACCGCCGGCGCCGGAGGAGCGGAATACCTGCATCTCCACATCCACCGGGTTTAGCTGCACATCCACCGTTTCCATCTCCGGCAGGACGGCCACCGTAGCCGCGCTGGTATGAATGCGGCCGCCGGATTCCGTCTCCGGTACCCGCTGCACCCGATGAACGCCGCTTTCAAATTTTAGGCGGGAATAGGCTCCCTCACCCTCGATCAGCACACTGCACTCTTTCACGCCGCCAAGTTCCGTGTCGTTCATATTGATAACTGCTGTTTTCCAGCCCTGCTTCTCGGCGTACATGGTGTACATACGAAGAAGATTGAACGCAAACAGTGCACCCTCTTCCCCACCGACGCCGCCGCGAAGTTCCAGAATCACATTGCGCCGATCATTGGGGTCTTTGGGCAGCAGCAAGCGCTGCAAAAGGCCGTAAAGACGCTCGCTCTCCGCTTTCGCCGCAGAAAGCTCCTCCCGGGCAAGGTCGCGCATCTCCGGATCGTTCAGCAGTTCCTCCGCCGATGCAAGATCCGACTCCGCTTTCTGCCAGGCGCGGTAGGCTTCCACCACCGGGGCGAGCTCTTTCAGTTCCAGATTAATGGTTTTTAATTTTTCGGCGTCGCCATAGACAGCCGGGTCCGTCAGCATGGTTTGCAGGCTGTCGCAGCGCAGCGCCAGCTGCTTGAGTTTTTCCAGCATAAATCATTCGCTCCTCTTCTGTGATACAAGCAGAATCGGCGCTAATCCTTTGCGGAAAGATACTCTCTTGTCTGGCGAAGGAACTCCTCCTGCCAGAAGTGGCAGCCCACGGAATCCGTTCTGAGGGACACTGCCAGGACATGAGGCTTCGGTACATAGCGGTCCATTTGCAGATAGACCTCCTGAAATTTGCCCTCGCCCGACCGGGTCACAACATAGCCCACCCGGTTGAGCTTTTTGCCGTAGCTCTTCAAAAACGAGCGCATCACCGCGCTGCATCGTCCCGCCCAGATAGGCGTGCCCAGAATCACCAGCCGGTATTGCTCCAGCGGCTTGTCCGTTTCAAAATGCAGCAGGGGCTCTGTTTCCCGACGTACGGAATCCATTCCGCAGCGAAGATAGCCCTTGAAACCGCGGCGTTCCACCGCGTCGCGGATGGAAACCACCTCGGCGTCCAGTGCCGCGCCGATTTCCTCCATCGCTTTCTTGGTATTCCCGGTTCGGGAATAATAAATGCAAAGGACGTCGCTCATGGCAGCCGCCTCCTTTTTTTGAATCATCATACCTGCTTTTTCTGAAAAAATGCTGAAATCAGAATATACGGATCAGCTCCAGCTTTCCCAGAGCAAAGAATTCCCGGACGTAATAATTGGCACCGAGCCACCACCAGTTTTTCGGCAGCTGTGCCGGAACGCCGTATGTATCCAGTCCCTCTCCGGCAGCAATGAATCCTGCACGAAAGATGTGAAAATCACTGGTCACAACGGCGACTTTTGCCGTGGCCGGGTCAAGGCCCAGCTCCGTGAGCAGGGCTTTGGCGTTGGCAAAGTTCTCCGCCGTGGTGGTAGAGCCCTCCTCCAGATAAAGGCGATTTGGGTCCACGCCGGCTTTCACCAGCGCGTCATACATACACTGGGCCTCGGAGATGTCCTCTCCCGCGCCCTGTCCGCCGGATAAAATCACAGGAATGTCATTTGAGGTCGTTCCAAGGTCCTCGTCATACGTCCCGTTTAAAAAAGCCTTCACCGCGTCGATGCGGCTTTGCAATACCACGGACGCCCTGCTTCCGTTGACTCCCGCGCCTAGAACAATGACGGCGTCCGGGGAATCGTGGCCCTCCTCCCGAAGGCGGGCAGGATTCCCCGCCCGCAGGATGAAGCCCTCCGTCACGGCAAAGACGATCAGTCCCACTGCAAGAAAAAGCAGCAAAATTCTTCTGCAAAGCACACCGGCGTGGGACATGTTTGCCCACCGATTTAGAAAAATCAGTCCCACGCAAAGGATTGCCAGCACAAGACAGATAGCTCCGGTCATCCGCACGGGCGTATAAAGAATCAATCCGGCAAATGCGCCAACGGCAAAGATCAGCGCCAGTATCCACAAAACCAGCTCAAGAAGTCCGGCGGTTCCTCTTCCCCCGCGATAGCTGGCGATCTCAACCTTCTGCCTCTTCACTCAGTGCCTCCCACTTCTCATACAGCTCGTCCAATGCGGCCTGCACGGCTTCTTTCTCCGACGTCAGTTCATTGAGCTTTTCATAATCACAGGCCGCGTCGATCATGGCGCGATCCAACTCCGCAATGCGGTCCTCCGTCTCGGCAATATGCCGCTCACAGATCACCAGCTGCTTGCGCGCCGCCACCTGCGCTTTGTTGCCCCGGGGCTTTTGCACAGGCGAGGTATCCTGCGCCGTGCGGAAATGCTCCTCCTTTTTGGGAGTGGCCGCTTCCAGCGCCTTTACTTGACGGTACTGGGAAAAGCCCATGGGATAATCCGTAATGGTGCCGTTTTCCAGTTCCCAGATGCGGGTGGCAAACCGCTTGATAAAATAGCGGTCATGGGAGACAAACAGCAGCGCCCCATCGTAGGATTCCACGGCCTCCTCAATCCATTCCCGGGAGTCGATGTCCAGATGGTTGGTCGGTTCGTCCAGGATGAGGAAGTTGATCTCATCGTCCATGAGCATGCAAAGGCGCAGCCGGCTCATCTCGCCGCCGGAGAGCACGCTGACCGGCTTGAGAACATCTTCACCCCGAAAATCGTAGGCTGCCAGCCGATTGCGGGCGCTCTGGGCAGAGAGGCCGCGCTTGGCGGCCATCATATTTTCCACTAGATTCCAGTCGGGATGGTCGAAATGAATCACCTGCGGCAAATACGCGGATTTGACCGACGGGCCTAACTTGATGCGGCCATCGTCGGGGTATTCCTCGTCCATAATCATCTTAATGAGGGTGGATTTGCCCGTGCCGTTATCGCCGATGAGCGCCACGCGCTCTCCGCCCTCGATCTTGAGGCTGATGCCGTCAAACAGGTGCTTGTCCGCAAAGGACTTGGCCACGTTTCGCAGCACGAGAACCTCGTCTCCCCGGAACTCCGATGAGTTGAACCGGGCATCCATTTTTCGGGCCTTGGTGGGCTTGTCCGTGGTACGCATCCGCTCGATGCGCTTTTCCATGGAAAAAGCCCGCTTGTAAAGGGCATCATTGCCCATAAATGCCCACAGACGCAGCTTTTCCGCAGCCTCGGTCAGCTGGGAAATCTTTGCCTGTTCCTTCTGGTACTGCTTCATGCGCTCCTGGAACCGACGCTCCTTCTCCACGGCATAAAAGCTGTAATTTCCGCTGTAAAACTCGGCTCTGCCGTCCGCGATTTCAACGACCCGCGTAACGACCCGATCTAGGAAATAACGGTCATGGGAGATTGCCACAACCGTCCCCTTGAAGGTGCGGATGTACTCCTCAAGCCACTCGGTGGCGTGGAGATCCAGATGGTTGGTCGGCTCGTCAAGCAGCAGGATGTCCGTATCCTCCAGGATCAACCGGCCCAAGTTGACCCGGGTCTTTTCACCGCCGGAAAGGCTGTCGAAAAGCTGGGATCGCATTTCTTTGGAAATGGAGAGCCCGTTTGCGATCTTGTTGACCGCAACATCGGTATCATAGCCGCCAAAGGCCTCGAACTTCTCGTTCAAAGCCCCGTAGCGGCGCAGGATGGCCGGGTCGCTCTCTCCGGCGGCCATACGGGCAGCCAGACTTTCCATCTCGTTTGAAAGATCATGCAGCCGCTCAAAGGCCGTGCGCAGCACGCCCTCCACCGTGTAGCCCTCCGGATAGACAGGGATTTGGGAGATCAAGCCAATGCGCCGGCCCGAGCCGATGACCACCTGGCCCTCGTCCGGCTCCAGTTCCCCTGTCAAAATGCGAAACAGCGTGGTTTTACCCGCGCCGTTTCTGCCGAGAAGTCCGACCCGCTCGCCTTGATCGACCTGAAAGGTCAGTCCATCCAATATTTTCTTTTCCAAATCAAAGGACTTGACTAGCCCTTCGCACTGGATTTCAATCATGCGTTACTCCGTATATTCTTGATTCTTCAAGAACTCCACAATCGTCTCGAAATGCATGGAAAAATGAGACGCCTTCACCAGCGCCACGGTGCCGGGGCCGAACTGCTTGCGCAGTTCTTCTTCCGCCGCACTCTTTTCCGGGAAATAGGAGACGCTGCCCCCGCTGTCCCGGACGCCCTCTGCCAGCTTTGATGCCTTTTGGCCAATGGCGATGACCTGGTCGATGCCCAGCATGGCGGCCAACGTCCCAATGTTATAATGGGCCTGCTCCGTCAGATCGCCCAGCTCGCCCATGTCGCCCAAAATGGCGATTTTACGGGCAGCGTCGCTCTTCGCCAGAACCTCAAGTCCGGCAGAGACCGACTGGGGATTGGCGTTGTAACAGTCATTGAGGATAATGCGCCCGCCGGGCAGACGGACAACCTCCATCCGGGAACCCACCCCCTGGAAGGATGCGACGCCCCGCTCGATCTCCTCTTTATTCATACCCAGCTTTTCACCGATGGCAACCGCCATGGAGGCCGAATAGACCAGATGCTCGCCGGGAGCATTGATCACCAGCTCATAGGTTTCCTTTTCGGTTTGAACATGGCAGGTGACACCGCCGAGGCCATGATCCGCCACTTCCCCGATTCGGACGCCGCAGTGCTCGCTCTGGCCGCAGCGCTCAGTTGTGCAGGGCAGCTCCAGCGTGTTCAAAAGGGCATCGTCTCCATTGAGAATGGCCACGCCGCCGGGACGAAGATTTTCGAAAATTTCGCTTTTGGCTTTCAGAATGCCCTCCCGGGAACCCAGAAATTCAATATGCGCATCGCCGATGTTGGAGATCACGGCAATGTCGGGCTGAACCATTTCACCTAGATACCGGATTTCGCCAAAGTGATTCATGCCAGTCTCAATTACCGCCACCTGCTCCTCCCCGGTTAGGCTGAGGAGCGTCAAGGGCGTGCCAACATCGTTGTTATAGTTTTCCGGGGTTTTCAGCACCTTGAATTTTGCGCTTAAAACCGCCGCGATCATCTCTTTGGTCGTGGTCTTGCCCACAGAGCCCGTGATCTGGACAAAGGGAATGTCGAACTTCTCCCGGTACACCTTTGCCAGCGCCTTCAGTGCAAGGCGGGTATCGTCCACCTTGATGTAAAATTTATCTGCCCGCAGATCTTTCGGCAGCTTTGCGCAGAGCACACCGGCTGCGCCGGAATCCAGCGCAGCATCGATATAGTTGTGGCCGTCAAAATTTTCGCCGGTTAGGGGCACAAACAGGCAGTTTTTTTCAATCTTGCGGCTGTCGGTGGATACCACGCTCACAGAGGGCAGCCCCTCCTGAGGATTCCACCATACGCCGCAGACGGCATGTTCAATCTCTTTTACGGTCATAGGCTGCATATTCATTTTCTCCTTCTCAAGTGGGTGGACTGCCGAACAATCTCTTCGCACAGCTCACCATAGCTCATTCCAACCGCCGCAGCTTCCTTCGGTACAAGGCTCGCAGGCGTCAGTCCCGGCAGGGAATTGGTTTCCAGACACCAGGGAACATTCTTGGAATCCAGAATAAAATCCGCTCTGGAGTAAACCTCCAGTCCCAGCGCCCGGTGCAATGCAAGCGCCATTTCGCCGGCTTCCCGCGCCGCCGATTCCGGAATTTCCGCAGGGCACACCTCTGTGGATCCACCCTGCTGGTATTTTGCCTCATAGTCAAAGTATTTACTGTTTGGGATCATCTCAACCGGGGGAAGATACCGATCTCCCAAAACGCCGACTGAAAGATCCCGGCCATAGATGCGCTCTTCCACCAAAATCTCGCTGCCAAAACGCAGAACGTCCCGCAGAGCCTCCTCCAGCGCCTCCCGGGTCTCTGGGAGATAAACGCCCAGAGACGAGCCGCCGCTGGTGGTTTTGATGACGCAGGGGAGTTTCAGCTCCCGGATAAGTGCTGGAATGTCTGACTCTTCAAAGTTCACAAGACGCCATTTGGGCGTCCGGATGCCGGCGGCATCCATCAGACGCTTGGTCAGCGCCTTATCCATGGCAAGGCCGCTGGCAAGATAGCTCGCGCCGGTATAGGGAATGCCGAACAGATCCAATGTGGCCTGTACGCGACCATCCTCGCCGTCCTGCCCATGCAGACCCAGAAAGACCATATCGGCAAGGGCGCAGAGCTTCAGAACATTGGGGCCGAAACGTGCGGGACTTTGATCTGCTCGAAGGGCACGCACCGCCTTCAGATCCGGCGCTGTCACTTCAATTTTGGCCGGTAGACACAGGCCATCGGGTGCGTCAAACAGCGTCTCGGGATCGGGGGGCAGCGTCTCCCGTCCCAGAAATAAGTCCACCAGAATTGCCCGATGTCCCCGCTCCCGCAGAGCGCGGCAGACCGCTGTTCCAGTCACAAGTGAGACCGTTCTCTCCGTAGACAGGCCGCCTGCCAGGACGACGATTTTCATGCAAAATTCTCCTTTAAACACGCAGAGATCAGGAATGTAAAATCATATGATAGCAGTTTCTACTTTAGCACAAATTTCCTTTGAATACAACTCCAAAAGGGCCGCCCCGCACTTTTTGCAGGGTGGCCCTCCATTTTGCAAAATTGATGAGTTCTATCCGGTAATCCAGTCAAAAAGTCCCGTCTGTTCGCCCACCAGCAGTGTGCCGGCAGAAGTGAGCATTTTGGCGGCATCCGCCCGGGTAACCGGCTTTTCAAGGCCGCTGGAGCCGAAACTGCCGGCGGCAAGGACGCTGACGGCCTCCATATTGCCCACCGCCTGCGCTGCCCAAGAGGGTACCGCGTTCCGGTCTGCGTACCACGTTGCAAGATCCACATCACTGACGCTGAGTACGCGGTTTAAAATGGCGGCGGCCTCGTTATAGGTGACCGGGTCGCTGCCGCGGAAGGCAACGCCCGTGACTGTGTTGGTTCCCTGCACGACACCGTTGCTCAAGGCGGCGGCCGCATAGGATTTTGCCCAGGCGGGGATGGCCTCGTCATCGCAGAAGCCCGTCATGGTCACAGCCGAGGCATCCAGTCCCGCCGTTTCCATAGTCATAGCCAGAAATTCGCTGCGGGTAACGGTGCGATCCGGCTCAAAGAAATACTGGTTTCCGATCTTCGCGCCGGTGAAAACACCCTCTTCCGCCAACTGCTGCGCTGCGGCAGCAGCGGTGGAGTTGCCTGTGTCTGCATAGGTCACGCCGCTTTTGGTCTTGCTCACGGTCACGCTGACCGTAGCAGGGGTGGAAGCATTTCCGGATGCGTCAGTTGCTGCATAGGTGAAGCTGTCGGTTCCTGTACGTCCCTCCGCCGGCGTATAGAGAAACTCCGCGCCGTCCACCGTGACCGTGCCGTGCTTCGGCTCCTGCACAACGGCGTAGGTCACATCGTCCCCCTCGGCATCCGTGGAGAGAAACTGGGCATGATACGGAATGTTGCGGTAGGTCTTGATTTCCAACTCCCGCGCAATGGGTGCGCCCTCCACAGGAACGGCAGATTCGTTGCCTTTCTTTCCGAACAGGGCCATGGCCGGCGTCGCCAGCACCAGTGCTAAAATCAGAGCCGCCGACGCAAAACGCTGATATTTCTTACCTTTCATAAGATCATTACCTCCCAAATCAATGTGGAGGTAGCTTGTGCTTTTGGCGGTCAAACTATACAAAGCCGGCCAAAAGCGATGCTTTTGGCCGGCTTTATGATCACATCATCAAATTATCGCAGTACCTTTAAGCGGTCCGGAATGGCGCGCTTTTTAATGCCTGAAACGATGCCCATGGCCGCATACAGCGTCACAATGGACGATCCGCCGTAGCTGAAAAACGGCAGTGTCAGACCGATGACCGGCATGACAAACAGGCACATTCCGATGTTTTCGATGGTCTGGAAAATCAGCATGCCCGCCATGCCAACACAGACGTACGACGAAAACGGCGACCGAGCGCGTCTGGCCACCTGCAGGCAGCGGAAAATAATCGCAATCAGCAGCACAATAATTACAATGCAGCCCACAAATCCGATTTCTTCCCCCGCCACGGCAAAAATAAAATCCGTGTGGCGGTATGGAAGAGAGCTGGCGGTTGCGCTCTGGGTCTGCGTGCCGTGAAACAGGCCCTGTCCAAACCAACGACCCGAACCAATGGCAAGTAGGGACCTGGTCTGCTGCCAGCCTGCGCCCAGAGGCTGATAGGTATGATCAAAAATGGCATGAAAGCGGTCCATCATATAGGAGGGCATTTTCCCGATCTTGTAGATGCCAAAAATTCCCGCTGCTCCCCCTGCGAAGCCCACCAAAAACCAGCGCCAGGCCATCCCGGCTGCCACGGCCATGCACAGGAAGATAAACACATACACCAGGGCGCTGCCCATGTCTCCGGACACAACATAGATGAGTCCCACCATGAACAGGAGGTGAAATGCCGGGGGAAACACGGAGTGGAAACTCTTCAGCTCCCGTTTTTCCTGCCAGATCCACTCCAGCTGATAGGCGAGTAAAATAATAAATGTGATCTTGACGATCTCTGACGGCTGAATGGCCGTAGGCATCCAAGGAAACTGAATCCATGCCCGGTTGCCGTTGCGGCTGACACCGAAAGGCACCAGCATACAGATAAAGCCGATGTTGAAAAGGAGGAGCCACTTCCACTTGCGGGCGACCACCTCCACATCAATCACGGACAAGAGAATGTACGCCACCACGCCGATCAGAAGCGCTGCCCCCTGCACTACCACATATTTCGTGGTGCCCATATAGTGGGTTGCCGAGGCAATCAGCACCATGCCAAACAGCGTGGAGCCAACGCACAGCGCCAGCAGCAGAAGATCTGCCTGCTGAATAAAATCAATTAAGACATTTTTCAAACGGTTGAACATGAGCCTCTCCGTTTTCCTTTGAAATTTGTACTGCCGGAACGCCGATACAATCTGTTTCGTAATGAATTAGTATACCACAGTCGCCTTTGCGTGTAAACCGCACAATTTTGTTTTTACACCATCACAGTTCTGTGGTATACTATGTGAGAATTTGAAAACTCTGCAAGGAGGCAGCGGCATGGAATATCTCTCACACAACGAGCAGGAGACGGAGGCCATCGGTGAGGCGCTTGGAAAGACGCTGCAGCCGGGAACCGTTTTGGCCTACCGTGGGGATCTGGGCATGGGAAAAACCGTCTTTTCCCGTGGACTTGCCAAAGGTCTGGGCTGTACCGGTCGCATCACCAGCCCCACATTTACCATTGTCAACGAATACGAGGGTCGGATTCCCCTCTTTCACTTTGACCTCTACCGGCTGGACGGAGAGGACGCCCTGTTCGACATCGGCTGGGAGGATTACCTGGGCCGGGGCGGCGTATGCGCCGTGGAATGGAGCGAACGGGCGGAGGACGCTCTGCCGCCGGACACGATTTTTGTTACGCTGAAACGCAGCCCGGAAAACGACAGCTGGCGCACCATCACCGTTGAGGGAGGGACAAACCCATGAGAATTCTGGCTCTGGAAACATCTGCAAAGGCCTGTTCCGCCGCCGTGACAGAGGATGGTGAAGTCATCGGCTCTTCCTTTTTGTGCACAGGTCTTACCCACAGCCGGGTACTGATGCCCATGGTTCAATCCATGCTGGAAACGGCAGGACTGAAGGTAGACGACTGCGACGCCGTGGCCGTGGCCGTGGGTCCCGGATCGTTTACCGGCATCCGCATCGGCATTGCCGCAGCGAAGGGACTTGCCTTCGCTGCCAACAAACCCGCCGTGGGTATTTCCACGCTGGAGGCGATGGCCACGGGCGTTTCCTGCATGGACGGGCTGATTGTCTGCGCCATGGATGCCCGCCGGGCACAGGTTTACAACGCCGTGTTTTCTGCCCGGGACGGGGTTCTCACCCGACTGACACCTGATCGCCCCATTGCGCTGGATGATCTGCGGGAAGAACTGAAAAAAGACGAAAAACGAAAAATAATCGTTGGCGATGGCGCGCATTTGTGCTATACTAATTTTTTGGAAAATCAGATTCCCTGTGTGATGGCACCTTCCCACCTGCGAATGCAAAGCGCGGTTTCCGTGGCGTTGGCTGCGGAAGCAGCCATGCGGGAAGGTCGCAGCGTTTCCGCACAGGACCTCGCCCCGGTCTATCTGCGTCCCGTGCAGATTGGCCGCAAAAAAAGCGAATAAATTGAGAAGGAGCAGTTAACATGAACGAGAACGTGCATATCCTCAATCACCCTCTGCTGCAGCACAAGCTCACCATTTTGCGCAATGAAAACACCAGCACCAAGGACTTCCGGGAGCTGGTGTCTGAGATCGCCATGCTGATGACCTATGAGGCCACCCGCGATCTGCCTCTGGAGGACGTTTCTGTCAAGACCCCCATTGCCACCGATACGTTTAAGACCATCTCCGGCAAAAAGATTGCCATTGTCCCCATCCTGCGCGCAGGTTTGGGCATGGTGGACGGTGTTTTGAAGATGATTCCCTCCGCCCGTGTGGGTCACATCGGACTTTTCCGCGACCCCCAGACGCTGAAGCCCGTGAAGTATTACTGCAAGATGCCCGCCGACATTGCCGACCGCGACATTTTGATCGTCGATCCCATGCTGGCTACCGGCGGTTCCTCCTGCGCAGCCATTGATTTTATGAAGGAATACGGCTGCAAGCACATTAAGATGATGAATATTCTGGCCGCTCCCGAGGGCATTGAGCGCGTTCAGAAGGAGCATCCCGATGTGGAGCTTTATGTGGCTGGTCTGGATGACCATCTCAACGAAAACGGATATATCGTTCCGGGTCTCGGCGATGCCGGCGACCGGATTTTCGGTACCAAATAATTGCAAGCTGAATCAAAAAAAGGCCGCCGCAGTTTTGAACTGCGGCGGCCTTTTTTGATTATTTCGTCCGAATGAGGCAGCGCAGTGTGCCGTAAAGCTCTTGGGGGAAAACAGGCTTGGAAAGGTGGGCATTCATGCCCGCAGCCTTCGTCTGCTGGCGATCCGTCTCAAAAGCATTGGCCGTCATGGCTATGATAGGAACTGCGGCAGCATCCTCCCGTCCCGGCATTTTCCGAATAAGCCGTGTCGCTTGAATGCCATCCATAACAGGCATCCGGATATCCATGAGGATCGCATCATAGTAATTCTTCGGCGCAGCGCGGAACAGATTGACTGCCTCCTGCCCATTTGCAGCATGCTCTACCACCATGTCTTCCCGCTCCAGCAGGCGGCGGGCAATTTCCGTATTGGTGGGATGATCCTCCACCAGCAGCACCCGTCTCCCCTTTAGGCTGACAGTGGGAATCTCCTGGGGGGCTGATTGCACCTCCGGCTTCTGGCCGCAGCGAACTTTCAAAACGATGGTAAATTCTGTACCCACATCCAGCTCGCTCTTTACGGAAATCGTACCGCCTGCCTGATCAATCAGATTTTTCACGATGGCCAAACCCAGACCTGTTCCGGGCTGAGCATCACTGTAACGATTATGCTCCTGCTCAAACGGAAGGAACATTCGCTGCAGAAATCCCTTGCTCATGCCGCAGCCTTGATCGCGAATAACGATGGTGCTGACGATTGCGTTTGGATCGTCCTCGCATACTACATGGTTCACAACGCAGGAAATGGTGGTTCCAGGCGCTGAAAACTTGACGGCATTGTTCAGCAGATTGATGTAAACCTGCTGCATCCGCATTTTATCAATGACCACATACCGGGCGATAATCCCCCCGGTTTCCAGGTGGAAGTTGATGTTCTTCTCCTGCATCCGGGGTTCAATAATCGTGCGGATGGAACGGAAGAATTCCGTCGTATCAACATTGGTCGGATTCAGCAAAATCTTTCCGCTTTCAATGCGGCTCATGTCCAGAACATCGTTGATCAAGCCCAGCAGATAGTCTCCAGACGCACTGATTTTGGAGAGGTACTCTCTGGAGACGGGATCTGTACAGTCGTGCAGTCCCAGGTTCGTCAGACCCAAGATCGCATTCATGGGTGTGCGGATTTCATGGCTCATCCGGGAAAGGAATTCCGTCTTGGTTCGGCTGGCCTGCTCCGCATCTTCCAGCGCCTTGCGCATTTTCTCGTTGCGGCGTTGTTCTTCCTCAAAGGCATCCGTAATATCGGAAAGCGTGTAGCAAACCCGCTGCTCAATCTGGTCCAGCCAGACATAGACACTCTTTGTGCGGTGAATTCTTCCGCTTTGTCCCCGGTAGGACGCATACAAAATATATTCCCCGTCCTCTTCCAAGTGCCGTCGAATTTCGGAAAAACGATTGCAACGGATGAATTCTTCTACATCATCGCCGTCATAACCATAACGCAGCTTCTCTTCCAGCAATGTCTCCGCATTGGGCTGCTCTCCCCGCTGAATGAAGCTGCTTGCTGGGGTGCTGAATGCACGCAGCGTATTGTCATGCAAATTGATCTGCAAGAGCGCCATGTAATCATTTTTGATGATCGACGAGACAATTTGCTCCATGTTCTTCTGCTCGTCGATACCAAAGGAGTAAATCAAGGCCTCGATGTCCCCGGTCACAGGGTTGCGAGCCATATATGTCCGAACAGTAATCCAATGAATTCTTCCATCAAACCAGGCTCTGCGTTCAAAGGTAATCGTCTTTTCGCCGCGGTCAAAGGTATCCAGCAGATGGTTCCGGTTGAACACACTGGCAAACTCGTCACGCTCCGAGTCCGTAACAGCACGGCTGTACATGGCTTCAAACAGACTGTCCGCCGTGTGGGCCTCCGTCTTTTTTAAATCCTCGTAGGTAGTCTCGGTATCATGGTAATTGTTCTGCGTCAGATTGACACGGAAGGAAACCACAGGATCTGGAATTGCAGCCTTCACCTGTTCCATCTGGCGTTCGTATTCCGCAGCTGCAAGCTTTTGCTCGGTAATATCTACGCTGGTGCCGATCAGCTTCAGTCGCTTTCCACTCCGGTCATAAATGGAGGTAAAGCGAATGCGCGACCATCGGTATTCGCCGGCAACATTACGGCAGCGAATTTCGCAGGAGACCTCCTGCTCTCCTCGGTCAATCCGCTGGAAGATTTCTCGGAAAGTCTGCTCATCGTCAGGATGCGTCAGCTTCATCGCAAACCAGGAATCCGGGTAATTTTCAAGCAGATTCGGTACGCCGAATTCCATCTGAGAATGAGGATCCTCGATGGCAACATGACGATCCGGAAAATATTCGAGATAGGCCATGCCTGCATGGTTCATGGCCGTTTGCAAAGAAGACTTGCTCTCTTGCAGCTGTTCTTGAATCAGCTTGATGGTGTTGACATTGGTAAAGGATCCGTAAAAGGTTGTGTACTCGCCATCCTTGCGGATCGCATTGGCTCGCAAGGTAACCCACAAATACTTTCCGCTGCCGTCTTTTAGACGGAAGGTATCGCAAAAGCGATCATCCGTCCGGCGGGCGCGATCCAGTTCAGACGCAATTCCGGCCTGATCATCCGGATGCACAAAACGCATCAGATCTTTCCGTGCGGTCTCCCAGTGGCTACTCCGCTGGCCGCCGATCATCCGATAAAAGCCGTCGTTCAGATAGGTCACGCAGACTCCACCGTCGGCATTCTCTTCAAAAACGCCGATGCCATCCGGCAGAGAGTCCATTAAGGTCTGGAGATGCTGATCCTTCATACGCAACTCGTCCATCAAGGTACGCCGCTTGCGGTTGTCGAGCAAAACAATCAGCAGAATCACCATCAGCGTCACGATCAGAAGGCAGACGCAGGCGATGAGATACGGGTGCTGCATCCAGAAAGGCGTGGAGGAGTTGATCAAGATCGCATCAGTCGGCAGCTTGTTCACACCAATCTCGTACTGGTCTGCAACCTGCCGGTCAAATTTACTGACTACTTTTGCGTTTTGCATCGGTATGGTGTCGGGAGTCTCCCCCTGCAAAATCCGGGATGCCATCGCGCAGGCATCTGCCGCCATATCGTAATAGGAGACGACAACGCCGCCAAATATTCCGTCCCCGATTCCAAGCTCGTCCGCCTTGAACACCGGGATCTTCGCCGCATCTGTTACAAACTGTACCCCCTGCTGCTCTGTATAAAGGTTTCCGTCCCCGTCATCTGTGAGCATCAGAAAAATGAGAATCGTATTTTCGTCACAGGCGGCAATCTGTTTGTGCAGTTTTTCCGCCGTCATGGAGCTGGAGTTCAGAATTTTGGCGCTCAAGGTCGGAAACTGGTCCATGGCATCCAGAAACTGGTCTTCAGAGCCCTGGCCGGACAAGGTATCATCTGTAATAGCAACAACCTTGTCAGCATTTGGATACAGGGAAATTGCCGCCTTTATGGTATCGACAATTGGGAACGACTCCACAATTCCGGTCACCAGCGGATCCTTTGCCGCGGCAGCCGCATCCTTTTCGGAGTTAATCCCGAAAAAGACCATCGGCGTTCCCCGAAAATAGACGTCCTGGTACTTCATGGCAAAGCCCAGCGCTGCATCGTCCCCCAGAAGGATGAGATCGTACCGGGTCGTCTTCAGATCGTCCAGTTCGTCGCACAGCTGCTCTTCCGCAACCTCCGCAGAAACGGTTTTTGTATCCATGAACAGATATTGCATGGACGCGGTGGTCCCCAGCGTGTCTGTGATGCCGTTCAGCTGCTCCGGCACGGACGGCCAGGAGTAGGAATAGGAGCTGATGAAAAGAATTCTGGAATTATCCGCAGCTTCCGCATGGGCGGGAACGGGCAGGCAGCAGCAAACAACCAGAGCCAGTATAAGCTCTGTGAGGATTCTGAAGATCTTTTGACGTCCAGAACACTGTGCTTTGCTCATTGCTTCGCCCTCTTTCCAGTGTTTTTCCAATTACCTTAATATTAGACGGTTTTCGCATATAATGCAAGGAATATCTCATACAAATTCACGAAAAAAGCAGCCTGTTCGACACAGGCTGCTTTTGGGGGACTTTTTTATAAAACGTAGAGGTAAACCGCCAGGTAATGGAAGGCCGAGCCTGCCAGAATCAGCAGGTGAAACAGTTCGTGGAACGTCCACTCTGCGGAGATGTTGGGTTTTTTGATGGCATAAAATACCGCGCCGACCGAGTAGCATACGCCGCCTAGCGCCACCAGTGTCAAGCAGGGCTGACCCACGCAGGCAAAGTCCTTCGCCACAAACAAAACTGCCCAGCCCATAATCAAGTAGATCAAGGTGGAGAGGATTCTTGGGGCATTGATCCACAGGACCTTCAGCAAAATTCCCACAATGGCAACGGCCCAGAGTGCAACGCAAAAACGGGTTCCCTTGGGCTGGGGCAGCAGCACCAGCGAAAATGGCGTATAACTGCCGGCGATGAGCACATAGATCATGCTGTGATCCATCTTGCGCAGCAGCCGCTTGACCCCGGTAGAGTTTACGGTGCCGGGATAATAATGGTAAATGGCACTGGCGCTGTACAAAGCGAGCATGGAAAGTGCAAAGCACATAGCAGCCGCCAGAGCCAGCGTGGGCGCCCCCACACGAAGGGCACGGAATAAAAACAGCACGCCGCCCGCAAAAGCCGCCGCCGCGCCGATGGCGTGGGTGGCACAGCTGATGCGGTCCTGTGCGGTTGCAAACAGTTTCTTTTTCATAGAATAAAAATCTCCTTGTTTTTCACGGCCTTAGGCCGGCTAAATCATGTTATGTAGTATTGAATATTATATTACACGATTTTAAAAATAATTCAATAGGTTTTGAAAATATTTTCGTGAAAGTGGAATCAGTCAATATGTACAAAACTGAACCTAAAAATTTTTGTGGTTATCTCATTGCATTTTTTGACGCTTTCGACTACAATATGCATATAAGCAAAGATTGATAGCTGCAACGAAGTGCCGTGCGCACGGGCTGACACCTATCATTCGCTGCTGCATGGTAGGTGTTTCAAACCAGTGATCGGTTTGAGACGCCTTTTTTTCTTTATCCGCACACAATACAAAAATGGATTTTTTAGATACAGGGAGGTTTTTGGTATGATTTTATTGGCAAACGGCAGAGTCATTACCCGCGATGCTGAGGGCACCGGCTATTTTGAAAATGGCGGCGTTGTCACGGACGGCGGAAAAATTGTGGCAGTTGGCCCCACCGCCGAGCTGAAGGCGAAGTACCCGCAGGCGGAATTTGTGGATGCAAAGGGCGGAGTCATTATGCCCGGTTTGATCAATGCCCACACTCACATCTACTCCGCACTGGCCCGCGGCCTGTCCATCACAGGCAACAATCCCACCAATTTCTATGAAGTGCTAGACGGCACTTGGTGGGCCATCGACCGGCATCTGGATTTGCAGATGACCAAGGCCTCCGCACAGGCGCTGGTGCTGGACAGCATCAAGCAGGGCGTTACCACGATCTTCGACCACCACGCCTCCTTCTGCGAGATTCCCGGCTCCCTGTTCGAGATTGCCGAGGTCACAAAAGAGCTGGGCATGCGGGCCTGCCTTTGCTACGAGGTCAGCGACCGCGACGGCGAGGAGAAGTCCATTCAGTCCGTCAAGGAAAACGCCGATTTCATCACCTACTGCGAGAAAAACCCCAGCGATATGCTCAAGGCCATGTTCGGCGGGCACGCCCTGTTCACCATCTCCGACAAGACCTTTGACCGCATGAACGAGGCCAACGACGGCCGCGTGGGCTACCACATCCATGTCTCCGAGGGCATGAACGACGTCTACGACTCCCTGCAGAACTATGGCCGCCGCCCGGTGCAGCGTTTGCAGGACCATAACATTCTCGGGCCCAAGACCATCCTCGGCCACTGCATCCATGTGAACACCGCCGAAATGGACATCATCAAGGCAACCGATACCATGTGCGTCAACAACCCGGAGTCCAACATGGGCAACGCCGTGGGCATCTCCCCCATTTTGCAGCTTTACAAAAAGGGCATTCTGGTGGGCATGGGCACCGACGCCTACACCAACGACATGCTCGAATCTATCAAGGTGGCCCTGTGCTCTCAGCGCAACAACGCCTGCATGCCCAACGTCGCCTGGTGCGAAGTGACCGACATGCTCTTCAAGAATAACGCCAAGATGGCCCAGCGCACCGGCTTCCCGGAAATGGGCGTTTTGAAGCCCGGCGCCGCAGCCGATGTGATCGTCATGGATTACAAGCCGTACACCCCGTTCTCCGATGCCAACATCGACGGCCACATGCTCTTCGGCATGACCGGACGCCAGTGCCAGACCACCATGATTAACGGCAAAATCCTCTACAAGGACCGTGCGTTCGTCGATATCGACGAGGAGGCCATCAACGCCAGCGTCATGGAGCAGTCCAAAAAGCTCTGGGGTGCGCTGAATCACTGCAAATACTAATCGTAAGAAATTGACAGGAGGAAAAACTGATGTCTGAACTGATGACTCCGATTCCCTTCCGGGAACTGATGACCTGGATTACCACCGAGTACCAGCGCGACGGCTCTGTGTTCGGCGTGCATAAGCCCTATGTGGCGGGCGTGAAAACTCTGCCGATCTTCGGTGAAAAGATTGAAACGCCCTTTGGCCCCGCCGCCGGTCCCAACACGCAGCTGGCCCAGAATATTGTGGCAAGCTACTTCGGCGGTGCCCGCTTCTTCGAGCTGAAAACCGTCCAGAAGATGGATGGTGCGGAACTGGCAGCCTGCATCAACCGTCCCTGCATTCTGGCTGAGGACGAGTGCTACAACTGCGAGTGGTCTACCGAGCTTTATGTGCAGCAGGCCTTTGAAGAATACGTCAAGGCATGGTGCGCCTGCAAGATCATGGCCAAGGTCTATGGTTTGGGCGATCCCGACGGATTTGTGTTCAACATGTCCGTGGGCTACGACCTCGCCGGCATTCAGGGCGAGAAGATCGGCAAGTTCCTCAATGGCATGATCGATGCCAAGGGCACGCCGGTTTTCCAGGAGTGCATCCGTGTCCTGCATGAGATGTTCCCCGGTGAGAGCGATTTCATCGACACCATCACGCCCCACGTCTCCGGCAGCGTCACGGTCTCCACGCTCCACGGCTGCCCGCCGGATGAGATTGAGCGCATTGCCTCTTACTTGATTGAAAAGAAGCACCTGCACACCTTCGTCAAGTGCAATCCCACCATTCTGGGCTATGAAACTGCCCGCTCCATTCTGGACTCCATGGGCTATGACTACATCGCCTTTGACGAGCACCACTTCAAGGAAGATCTTCAATATGCCGATGCCGTTCCCATGTTCCACCGTCTGCTGGCTCTGGCAGCCAAGCGCGATGTGGAGTTTGGTCTGAAGCTGTCCAACACGTTCCCCGTAGACGTGAAAGCCGGCGAACTGCCCAGCGAAGAAATGTATATGGCAGGCAAGTCCCTGTTCCCGCTGACGACTTTGATGGCAGCCAAGATGGCAAAGGAATTTGACGGCAAACTGCGCATCTCCTATGCCGGCGGCGCTGACGCGTTTAACATCGACAAGCTGTTTGCCTGCGGCATCTGGCCGATCACCATGGCCACTAACGTGCTCAAGCCCGGCGGCTATCAGCGTTTCAAGCAGTTGGGTGACACGCTGGATGGTCTGGATTACAAGCCGTTCACCCGTGTGGACGTCAAGGCCATTGAAGCCCTTTCCATGGCTGCCCGGTCTGATAAGTACCGCGTCAAGGCCATCAAGCCTCTGCCCCGCCGCAAGCTGTACGAAAAGGTTCCCTTGATCGACTGCTTCACCGCTCCCTGCAAGGGCGGCTGCCCCATTGGGCAGGACATTCCCGAATATATCGAGCTCGTGGGCAAGGGCGCTTACGCCTCCGCTCTGCGGGTGATTACCGAAAAGAACCCGCTGCCGTTCATCACCGGCACCATCTGCGCCCACCGCTGCATGACCAAGTGTACCCGTAACTTCTATGACGAGCCGGTGCAGATTCGCGCCAGCAAGCTGGTTGCCGCAGAAAAGGGCTACGAGCAGTATATGAACAAGCTCACCAAGCCCGCTCCCACAGACACGAATGTGAAAGCTGCCATCATCGGCGGCGGCCCCACCGGTATCTCTGCCGGCTACTTCCTGGGCCGCGCCGGGATTTCTTCCACGATTTTTGAAAAGGCTGACAAGCTGGGCGGTATTGTCCGCCAGGTCATTCCCGCCTTCCGCATTAGCGACGAGGCCATCGACAAGGACATCGCTCTGATGGAGAAATATGGCGTGGAGGTCAAGTGCGGTGCTCCTGCTCCCTCCGTTGAAGAACTGAAAAAGCAGGGCTACACCCACATCTTCTTCGCCTGCGGCGCCTGGAAGGCCGGCAAGCTGGACATTCCCGGCAACGTGGTGCCCGTCATCGGCTGGCTGAAGGATTTGAAGGCCGGCAAGGAAGTGTCCCTCGGCCATGTGGCCGTGGTCGGCGGCGGCAACACCGCTATGGACGCAGCCCGCGCCGCCCTGAAAGCCGGCGCAAAGTCCTCCACGCTGGTCTATCGTCGGACGAAGAAGTATATGCCTGCCGACGCGCAGGAGCTGGAAATGGCCATCGACGACGGTGTGCAGTTCCTAGAGCTGGTTTCCCCCGTCAAACAGGAAAATGGCACACTGCTTTGCAAGAAAATGAAGTTGGGCGAGCCGGACGCCACCGGACGCCGCAAGCCTGTTGAGACTGGCGAGACGGTGGAAATCAACTGCGACACCGTGCTCTCCGCCGTGGGTGAAAAGGTGGACAGCGAGCTGTTTACCGCCAACGGCATCAGCGTGGATGCCAAGGGCATTCCCGATTTCAAGACAAATCTGGACAATGTGTGGGTCGGCGGCGACGCCATGCGCGGCCCTGCCACCGTGGTAGAGGGCATTGCCGACGCAACGGCCTTTGCCGCTGCCGTAATCGGTGAGGCGCACTCCTTCCGGATGCCCGGAAGAGCCATCGCCACTCGCGAAGAGGCCATTGCCAAGAAGGGCGTCCTCTGCGAGAGCGCCAAGTGTGAGAGTGAGCGGTGCCTGAAGTGCAACACGGTCTGCGAGTGCTGCGTGGACGTGTGCCCCAACCGCGCCAACGTCTCCATCGAGATGCCCGACGGCCGTCACGAAATTCTGCACGTTGACCGGATGTGCAACGAGTGCGGCAACTGCGCCATCTTCTGCCCGTACGACTCCGCTCCCTACCGCGACAAGTTCACCCTGTTCTATGACCGCAAGGGCTTTGACGAAACCCCCACCAATCAGGGCTTCCTGCCGCTGGGCGGACGCAAGGTGCTTGTCAGACTTTCCGGTAAGGTGTTTGAAGCCGATCTGGACGCGCAGAACGATCTGCCGGCGGATATTGAGGTGCTGATCCTCACCGTGCTGTCCAAGTACGGCTATCTGCTGGGCTAAACCAACCAAAAAAAAGACCCCGCGGTGATTGCCGCGGGGTCTTTTTGTATATAAGGCCTCCGATTTTTCATGGCTTTTCAAATTTCCCTTAGACGATTCCCATGCAATACTCCACCGCGATAGCCACGACCACCACCAGTGCGGAAATGATGAATCCGTGCAGCATGGGAGCCGGGCCGGATTTTTTCATCTGTGCAAAGCTGGTATTCAAGCCAATGGCTGCCAGTGCCGCCACCATCAAGAACTTGCTCAGATCCTTGGCCCCGGTAGAAACCGCAACAGAAATTAAGCCCACGCTGTTGATGACCGCCAGTGCGATAAAGCCCACAATGAACCACGGGATCAGCATGCCGAAATTGATCTTTCCGTGCTTTGCAATTTCAGCTTCGGAATGCCCCGCTGCCACAGCCTCTTTGCGTTTCATACGGGCATTGATTAGGGAGAAAATCACCACCACCGGGATAATGGACAGCGTGCGGGTCAGCTTGACCATGGTGGCAAAGTCGCCGGCGGCTTCGCTGAAGGCAAAGCCTGCCGCCACCACGCTGGAGGTGTCATTCACCGCCGTACCTGCCCACAGGCCGTAGGCCATGTCGGAAAGGCCCATTGCCCGACCCAAAATGGGAAACAGTACGATCATCGCCATGTCAAAGAGAAAGGTGGCGGACATGGCGTAGGCGATGTCGCTGTCCTCCGCGTCAATAACCGGCGCAATGGCGGCGATGGCACTGCCGCCGCAGATACCGGTTCCGGCAGAAATCAAGTTGGACAGCTTCCAGTTGATGCCCAGTAGCTTGCCCACAAAATAACCGCCGCCAAAGCACGTCAGCAGCGTGAAGCACATCACGACCAGGCTCAGCCGTCCCACATTCAAGACGGTCTCGATGCTCAAGGATGCGCCCAGCAGAATGATGGCAAATTTCAAGATTTTCTTGGAGGTAAACTTCAGTCCGCTGTTTAACCAGGCGGGTTTCCAAAAGGAATTGATGATCATGCCGATGAACAGCGCAATCACCGACGCACCAATCAAGTGAATCGGCAGCACGCTTTCCAGCCATTTTGCAACGACTGCAATCACAAGCGCTACCGCAAAGCCGGGTAAGATGCCCACCGCTTTTTTCCAAAAATTCATACTGTTTTCTCCCTCGTTGTTTTTCTTGATTTTACACCCCGCAAGTGATAATATCCAATTATCGTTTATAATTATATGATAAATTGTATTTATGGAGTATTGTAAGATGCTGGATTATCGAATGTTGACTTTTTTAAAGCTCTGTGAAACCATGAACTACCGGGAGGCCGCTGAGCATCTGCACATCACCCAGCCGGCCGTGACCCAGCACATTCATTATCTGGAGAAAGCTTATGGCTGTCAGCTGTTTTCCTACAACGGCAGGACGCTGACCAAGACGCATGCCGCCGTGCTTTTGGAGCGCTATTGCCGCTCCGCGCTGTACGAGCAGCACGCCGTTCAGACCGCCATGACCACGCTTTCCGTCCGCCGGGATTTTCGGATTGGCGCCACCAAGACCATCGGGGACTTCTTGATTTCCGAGCAAATTGCTCGGCTCCTGCGCAGCGGACGGTACAACTTATCCGTTCTGGTGGACAACACGGAGCATCTTTTGCACCTGCTGGAACACAACCAGCTGGATCTGGCGCTCATCGAGGGTTTTTTCGACAAGTCCGCCTATGGGCATCAGCTGTTTCGCCGTGAACGCTTTGTTGGCATCTGCTGTAAAGGACATCCCTTTGCCAGAAAAAGTGTCTTCTTTCAGCAGTTGCAGGACGAAACGCTGATTCTGCGGGAATCCGGTTCCGGGTCCCGCGCGGTTTTAGAGCAGATTTTGCACGAGGAAAATTTTTCCCTCGACAGCTTTCCCTACACCTGCTGCATCAGTAGCATTCAAATCACCCGGCAAATGGTAGCGGCCGGACTGGGTGTATCCTTTGTTTATGAGGCCGCCGGGGACAGTCCCGATTTGGAGACCTTTACCCTGCGTGGAGCAGACATTACCCGGGAAATGAACTATGTCTATCTAAAGGGTACCAGCGGCAGCCACTGGATTGATGCTTTCGCGCAAGCCGATAGTTTGTCTCCCGATGGCGGCGAAATAACGTCTGAAACGCTCCACGATGATACTTGCCCCACGGTGTAATCCGTGTTATAGTAATACAAAATTGACTACTGTCATGACAGAAAGGGGCAATTCCATGAATGCACAGGATCGGCGCAAGCAGATTGAATCCATTCTGAAAGCGGCGCGGCAGCCCGTCAGTGCAACCGCTCTGGCAAAAAAGTTTTCCGTCAGCCGCCAGATTATCGTGGGTGACATTGCCCTGTTGCGGGCTTCCGGTGCGGCAATCTCCGCAACGCCCCGGGGCTATATGATTTTGAAAGAACCTGCGGGCTTCGTGCATCAGATTGCGGTCCAGCATGACGCCGCAGGCATGGAAGCCGAGCTGAACGCCATCGTGGACAACGGCTGCACGGTTGTGGACGTCATTGTGGAGCACCCCATCTACGGTCAGATTACCGGTCCGCTGCAGCTTTCCAACCGGTTTGAGATCAGCCAGTTTTTGCAGCGCTGCACCGCTTCCGACGCCCAGCCGCTATCCAATCTGACAGAGGGCATTCATCTCCATACCCTCTCCTGCCCGGATGAGGAGGCCTTTCGTCGTGTACAGGATGCTCTGCGAAAGCTGCATATTCTTTTGGAGAATTAAGGATTGACAAGCACTCCGCTTTTCGGTATCATGTGGTATACAGGTGTCAAGACACATGTATACCACATTTTTTTGAAGCAGGTGTTTTTTCCATGGACAAAATAAAGGCTTTCTGCAAACGCAAAGACATTGTGATTTCCGCTAAGCGCTACGGGATTGACGCCCTGGGTGCTATGGCACAGGGTTTGTTCTGCTCGCTGCTGATCGGCACTATCATCAATACCCTTGGCACCCAGTTCCACATCGGTGTTCTGACGGAAGTTGTAGCAACCATCGGTCAGACGGATTATACCGTAGGCGGTCTTGCCATGGCCATGAGCGGCCCGGCGATGGCGGTGGCCATCGGCTACGCGCTACACTGTCCCCCGCTGGTGCTATTCTCGCTGATTACGGCGGGATTCGCCTCCAACGCCTTGGGCGGCGCAGGCGGTCCTCTGGCGGTGCTGTTTGTGGCAATCATCAGTGCAGAGATCGGTAAAGCGGTCTCCAAAGAAACCAAAATTGATATTCTCATCACACCGCTTGTGACAATTTTGGTGGGTGTCGGCCTGTCCGCATTGATTGCGCCGCCGATCGGAGCCGCAGCCAGTGCGTTGGGCAAGGTCATCATGTGGGCTACCGAGCTGCAGCCCTTCTTAATGGGAATTATCGTTTCCGTGGTCGTTGGCATCGCACTGACGCTTCCCATCTCCTCCGCCGCTATTTGCGCAGCTTTGAGTTTGACGGGTCTTGCAGGCGGTGCCGCCGTGGCCGGCTGCTGTGCGCAGATGGTGGGCTTCGCCGTTATGAGTTTCCGGGAAAATCGCTGGGGCGGCCTAGTATCTCAAGGACTGGGTACCTCCATGCTTCAGATGCCCAACATCGTCCGCAACCCCCGCGTCTGGATTGCGCCGATTCTGACTTCGGCAATCACGGGACCCATTGCCACGTGCCTTTTCCACATGGAGATGAACGGTGCGCCAATTTCTTCCGGTATGGGCACCTGCGGTCTGGTGGGACAGATCGGCGTGTGGACCGGCTGGGTCAGTCCCAGTGAAGCCGCCCTTGCCAACGGTGCAGTGGCAATCACACCGGGCGCCATGGAATGGATCGGCCTGGTTCTGATCTGCTTTGTCCTCCCTGCGATTCTGACTCTCCTAATCAATCAGCTTTGCCGAAAAGTCGGATGGGTCAAAGACGGGGATTTGACCCTGGCATAAAAAAAATTGCATAGAAAAAGGACACCGCAAAATGCGGTGTCCTTTTCTTAGTTAAATTTCGTAATCCACAGCCACACGGTCTTCCCGAATGGACTTGCACAGGGCAGAAACAGCCTTGTGCCGGGGATCATTTTTATAGGCATCCAGATCAGCAAGGTTTGCAAATTCCGACACCAGCACAGCATCGTAATTTCCAGGAGCCACATTCGCTGCAACTTCTGACTTGAGAAGCTGCGGAATCACGCCCTGCAAGTCCCGTAAGCCATCCAAAAACCGTTTTTGTTCCGCTTGTGTTCCGGGGCGGAACTTCCACATCACAATATGGCGGATCATTTGCGGGCGTTATATGCCTTGATGCCAAGAGCCAGCAGGTCCATGGCACGCTCCAGATCGGCCTGCTTCAAGACGTAGGCAATCCGGATCTCGTTTTTGCCCTTGCCCTGAGTTGCGTAGAAGCTTTCGCCGGGGGCAAACATGACCGTGTCGCCGTGATCCTCAAACTCCTCCAGCAGCCACTTGTTAAACGTATCTGCATTGTCAACCGGCAGCGCAGCCATCAGATAGAAGGCACCCTTGGGGCACTCGCACACGACGCCGGGAATTGCCTTCAGCTTGGCCACAACGGTGTCGCGGCGCTTTTTATACTCGTCACGCACAGCGGCAAAATACTCGGGGCCAACGGTATACAGGGCAGCTGCGCCGACTTGATCCAGCGTGGCAGAGCACAGACGGCCCTGGCAGAGCTTCATGGCCTGCGCCATCAGTTCCTTGTTGCGGGAAATCAGCACGCCGATTCGGGCGCCGCAGGCGGAGAACCGCTTGGAAACAGAGTCAATGATGATGACATTTTCCGCAGCATCCGGGAACTCGGCAAGAGAGGCAAGGCCCTCGCCGCCGTATACAAACTCACGATAAACCTCGTCGCCGATGATAAAGAGGTCGTGCTCCTTGGCGATGTCGGCTATCATGCGCATTTCCTCGTGGGTCAGGACAACGCCAGTGGGGTTGCCGGGATTGGTAACCATGATGGCGCGGGTATGTTCATCAATGGCAGCTTCAATCTTTGCGCGGTCAGCGTAGTGATAGCCCTCCTCCGGCTTGGTGGGAATGGGCTTGATATAGCCGCCGGTCACGCGGGTAAATGTATTGTAGTTGGGATAGAAGGGCTCCGGAATCAAGATATTGTCTCCGTCGTCGAGGATGCAGGTCAGCACCATTTGCAGTGCTTCGCTGCCGCCGGTGGTAGCCAAAATATCGCCGTCATCCAGCTGGATGCCCAACTTGGCATAATAGTCCTTGACGGCCTTGATATAGGCAGGCACGCCGGGAGAGGGCGCATAGGCCAGCACAGGCTGCTTAAAATCCTTGACTGCGTCAAAGAACGCCTGCGGCGTCTCGATGTCGGGCTGTCCGATATTCAGATGATAAATCTTGCGGCCCTTGGCCTCGGCTGCAACTGCATAGGGGTGGAATTTCCGCATAGGAGAAAGCCCGCACTTTTCGATCTTGCTCGAAAACTTCATCTCAGATACCTCCTTCATATTTGCTTAGCCAGATAATTTCATTTTAACACGCAGGCGTCCCCTGTCAACTGATTTTGCTGTCAGAAACGTAGAAAAAGAAGTCCTAATTTTTCTTCAAATTAGGACTTCTTTTTCTACGTTTTACAAAATTTCGTTTTCTTCCACAGAATCGTCGGTCACAGATTCCCCGTCTGATGGCGCAACAGCAGTCACAGACGTCTGTCCGGCCATTTGCATTTCCTGCCACTGCTCTTTGGTAATCAGCAGCGTCCGGGGTTTTGAGCCTTCAAACGGGCCAACGATGCCGCGTTCTTCCATCTGGTCAACCAGACGGGCTGCACGGGAATAGCCCAACTTCAGCCGACGCTGGAGCATGGAGACCGAGGCCTGCCCCGTTTCCAAAATCACATCTACCGCTGCCGGTAGCAGCTCATCGCAGTCATCGCTCGGCGCATCCGTGGAGATACCCGCGCCGGGATTTCCCTTCTCCTTTTCCTGCACGGATTCGTCAATCTTCTGCATGACTTCGTCGGAATAGTGTGCCTCGCCGGACTGCTTGGCAAATTCCACCACGCGTTCAATTTCTTCCGGCGAGATAAAGCAGCCCTGCACACGGGTGGGCTTGCCCGCTCCCAACGGGAAGTACAGCATATCGCCCCGGCCAATCAGCTTCTCGGCACCCTGGGTATCCAAAATGATACGGGATTCCAAAGAGGAAGCCACTGCGAATGCAATTCTGGACGGAATGTTGGCCTTCATAATGCCAGTAATGACGTCCGCAGAGGGACGCTGCGTTGCAATCACCAGATGTACGCCGGCAGCACGGCCCATCTGGGCCACACGGCAGATGGATTCCTCCACCTCTTTGGCTGCCACCAGCATCAGATCGGCCAGCTCGTCGATCACGACTACTACAGAGGGAAGATGCTCCAACCCTTCGCTGGTCTTTGCCAGTGCGTTATAGCCCTTCAGATCCTTGACGTTGTTTTCGGAGAAAAGCTTATAGCGCTTCATCATTTCAAACACGGCCCACTGCAGCGCGCCGGCCGCCTTCTTGGGATCGGTGACCACGGGAATCAGCAGGTGCGGAATGCCATTGTACGGCGCCAGCTCTACCATTTTGGGGTCAACCATAATGAACCGCACATCCTCCGGAGAGGACTTGTACATCAGACTGACAATCAAGGAGTTGGTGCACACAGATTTGCCGGAGCCGGTGGTACCAGCAATCAGAACATGGGGCAGCTTTCCGATGTTGCCGATGATGCAGTTGCCGGCAATATCCTTGCCCAGTGCAAAGGCCACGTTGGACTTATGCTCTGTAAAGGCGCGGGATTCCAGCACATCCCGGATTAGGACGGAAGAAACCTGCTTGTTGGGCACCTCGATGCCCACCACGGAAATTTTATCTGGAATCGGTGCAATACGGACGCCAGAGGCACCCAGCGCCAAAGCAATATCATCCGCCAGATTCGTAATTTTGGAGAGCTTTACGCCTTGATCGAGAACAAACTCATACCGGGTAACGGTGGGACCGTGAACCACATCGCCGGGCTTGGCATCCACGCCAAAGCTGGACAGTGTTTCGGAAAGGCGCCGGGAGTTATTGCGCAGCTCGGCGCCGGCTTCGGTAACGTTGGTCTGATGATTTTCGTCCAGCAGGGTAATCGGCGGATACTGATAGAAATTCTGCTCCTCTGACTTTCCCTGCTCAATCTCCTGGGAAACTTCCGCCGTTGCTGCGGCCACGGCTGCAGCAGCTGCCGCTGTTTTTGCCGGTGTGGCGATTTCAGGCGTTTTGGATGCAGAAAACGGCTCGGCCACGGCAGGCTCGGCAGCAGGCTCGCGCATCACCGAAGGTGGAGTGGTCTGCGGCTGCACCGTCGGAACGGCTTCCACCACAGGTGTGGTTTTTTCCTCCTGGGAAGCAGGCTTGGCTTCCAGAAGCTGATCCGGGGTTTGCTGGTGGTCGGCCTTCTGGCGGAAGAAACCGTTCAGTAGGCCGCGCTTTTTCTCAGTCTGCGCGGCAGCTGCGGTCTTTCCCAGAGGCTCGTCATCCAGTGGAATATCAATCACTGCTTTGGGCTTTTCCACTGCAGGAATGCGCTTAGGCTCCTCAATCGGTACCATCCGAATTGCCGGTTCCTTTTTCACGGGCATTTCAAGTTCCGGCTCTTCCTCGTACTGCGGACGGTTGCGGCTCTTTTCAATCAGAGCTCCCACCGTCAAGCGGAAGGAAATCATCAGCAGAACCACAAGCAGTGCAGTGAAGATGATAATAGACGCCACCTTGGAAAAGACAGCAATGGACCCAACGGCAATGGTACCGGAAATTGCGCCGCCGGATTCCAGCTTCACGCCGGAAATCCACAGCGTTTTCAGAATACCAATGGACGATGTATACTTTGCAGGCGCAAACACCATGTGGCACAATGCGCCAAACAGCACGGGCAGCATCAGCGAGCAGGTCACCCGCAGCCGCACCGGGCGGCCATGGTGAAACAGCAGGATTAAGGCTGCCAGCAGCAGCGACGGGCCCGTCAGCCAGTAGCCATAACCGATCAGTCCCTTGATTAGTTTGGCAAACCAATCTATGAAGATGGCCTCAATACCAAAATAGCTGACGGCGACGCAAAGCATCAGCACCAGCAGGACAATCCCCCAGATCTCACGGCGGATTGGCCGCTGCTGAGGCTGCGCAGCCTTGGTGCTGCGGGTGGTCTTTTTTGCAGTTTTCTTCTTTTGTTGTGAGGCTGCCACAGTCAATCCCTCCGTATAGGCAATTCCAATTTTATAAAAAACAACAGGTTTTGTGGTTGGATTTGATGACGTCACTTTGGCTCGTTAGGGCAAGTTTTGGCCTCTCTTATCTGCCGATCAGTGTTAGTCCGAGCGTTAGCGCACCAACCGCCCAGCAATAGTAGGCAAACCAGCCGAACTTACCTTTATCGGCGATCATACGTAAGAGGCGGATACAGGCATAGCCCGCCAATGCTGCAACGGCAACGCCGACAAGATACACCGGAACGGCGCTCCAGTCAATTCCCGCCTCCACAGCGTCCTTCAGTGTCAAAATATTCGCGCCCAGAACCGCCGGGATGGAGAGTAGGAAGGAAAAGCGAACCGCAAATTTGCGGTCAAAACCGAGAAAGCATCCCGTCGTAATCGTGGTACCGGAGCGGGAAATGCCCGGGCAGGTGGCAATGGCCTGCGCCAAACCCACCACGATCACGTCCAGCATCGTCACGGTTTTTTCCGTTTTACGGCCTCTGCGTACCCGGTCAGACGCAAACAGCAGGCAGCCAGTTACAATCAGTGCGCCGGCGATGAAGTAGAGATTTCCCGAAAGGCCCTCCACCACGTCCTTAATTGGCAGAACCAAAACCAGCGGCAGCGTGCCTGCAATAATCAGAAGAATCAATCTGCGGGATGGTGGCACGGGGTTCGGCGTGGAATGGTGGGCCAGATCACTGATGCCGCGGAACAGTTCCAAAATCATATCGCGGATGTCCGACCAGTAGGCCACAAACACCGCCAACAGCGTACCCAAGTGCAGTAGAACATCAAAAAATGCGGGAATATCGCTTACGCCAGCCTGCCCCAGCAGGTGCTCTGCAATGGCCAAATGGCCGGATGAGGAGATGGGCAGAAATTCGGCAACGCCCTGAACAAGGCCCAGTAAAATAGATGACAGCAGAGACACAGTCTCACTCTCCTAATGTTTTAATATCAGAAAAATTCCTATTTTTCAGTATAGCACAGCGCAGCATAAAATTCCAGAAGAATTCGGGCGGGAGGATTCAACAGACAAAGAGGGCCGCAACGCGGCCCTCTTTGTATTCATTTTCGTTTGTGTTATTTTTGCAGGGCATCCAGAGCAGCACAGGCGGCGGACTGTTCCGCTTCCTTTTTGCTGTGGCCGCTACCGGTACCGATCAGATTTCCATTGAGCAGCACCTCCGCCACGAACGTCTTGTCGTGGTCGGGTCCCTGTTCATCCGCCATGCGATAGCTCAAGTCTTGATTGGCTTGACGCTGAACCAGTTCCTGCAGTGCCGTCTTATAGTCCTTGCGGCGCTCCTCCACGACCTCTTCCTTCTCCGCATCCAGCAGAACACGATGAATGAGGGCAGACGCAGCCTCAATACCGCCGTCCAGATAGACCGCGGCAAACACGGCCTCTGTGGCGTCCGCCAAAATGGAGGTACGGGTGCGGCCGCCTCCGGCTTCTTCGCCACGCCCCAGCTTTAGGTAGCGGCCAAGATCCAACTTCTGCGCAACCTCATGCAGGCTCTCCTCGCACACCAGTGCCGCCCGGATGCGCGTCAGATCGCCCTCCGGCAGATCAGGATGCTGTTCAAACAAAAATTCCGCCGACACAAAGCCCAGCACCGCATCGCCCAGAAATTCCAAGCGCTCGTTGCTGTTCATGTGCGTACTGCGATGTTCGTTGGCATAAGAACTGTGGTTCAGTGCCTCGCTGAGCAGCGCCCGGTCCCGGAACGTATAATTCAGTTTTTGCTCCAGTCCCTCCATGGTTGTCCTTTCCAAAAGGAAGCCCCGCGCTGGGCGGGGCCGTTCCGATTCTTACTTCTGTTTGCCCGCAACGTAGTTGACTGCGTCGCTGACCGTCTTGATTGTCTTTAGTTCGTCCTCCTGCATCTCGCCAAGGTCGAACTCCTCTTCCATTGCCATAACCAGTTCCACCAGATCCACAGAATCCGCGCCCAAATCCTCCTCAAAAGAGGTTTCCATGGTTACTTCTTCCGGCTCTGTTGCGAACTGCTCGGCTACCAGTTCCTGCATGGTCTTAAAAATTTCCTCGTTTGACATAAACGAAATTCACTCCTTATGGAATCGTGGTCTTTGTTTGCTGGGGTAATCATACGGCATGGGGCGCCCGGCTGTCAATAGGAAAATTAGGCTTTTTCTGCCGAAGTGCCAACTTTCATGTATTCGATATTTTCCTCGACGTCTTGAATGAAGCCGCTGGCGGCAAAATCCCGTGCCTGACGCACCGCGTTGCAGATTGCCCGGGCATTGGAGCCTCCATGGGCCTTGATGACCGGCTTCATAATGCCTAAAAACGGCGTGCCGCCCACTTCGCTGGGGTCCAGCAGCTTCTTGAACTCCTTCATATTCTCTTTCATCAGCGCCGCAGCCAGCTTGGTTTTTGTCCCCGAGAGGAACATGGCTTTCAGTTCCTTTGTCAGAAATTTGCCGGCTCCCTCCACGCTCTTGAGCATGACGTTGCCGGAAAAGCCGTCAGCCACCACCACGTCGGCTCCGCCCAGCATGGCGTCAGAGCCTTCGATGTTTCCAATGAAGTTGATGCGTCCGGCATCGCCGGCCTCTTTCAGCATGGGATATGCCTCATGACGCAGAGAATCGCCCTTGGACTCTTCCGCACCGATGTTCAAAAGCGCCACCTTGGGCTGTTCAATGCCCATGACACGCTTGGCATAATAGCTGCCCAGATACGCAAATTGCAGCAGATACTCCGGCGTGCAGTCCGCATTGGCGCCGCAGTCGCACAAAACCATGTTTCCCCCTAGGCACGGCACCTTCGGAGCCATGGCTGCCCGGCGAATTCCGCGGACACGCTTGACAAGCAGCGTTGCGCCCGCAAGCAGGGCACCGGTGGAGCCGGCGGAGACGAATGCGTCTCCCGCTCCCTCTTTCAGCATGGTCAGACCGACCGTTAGGGAAGAATCCTTTTTCTCACGGAATGCAAAGGCCGGGTCATCCGCGATCTCCACCACTTCCGTTGCGTTGCGAATCTCCACCCCGGCGGGCAGGGACTTTTCGCCGCAGCTCTCCACAGCCTTGAGAATGTCCTCCGCACGGCCAACCAGAATAATATCCACACCCAGCTCCCGGTGTGCATCCAACGCGCCCTGCACAATCGCCTGGGGTGCGTTGTCTCCGCCCATGGCATCTACGATAATCTTCATCAGAGAACCTCCTCTTTTAAGCGATCGATGATGGCAAGCGACCGCTGCGACAGCTCGGCGTTTTTAAACCGCTTGCCCTTGACGAAATGATCCAGGGGCGGAATGATGCCGAAATTGATGTTCATTGGCTGAAACTGCGTCACGCTCTGGTTGCTGATATACAGCCCCAGCGCGCCGATTGCCGTCTCCTGCGGAAAATCCACCGGAGGCATGTCCAAAAGCCGCCGTGCGGTCTCCACACCCACCAGAAATCCGGAGGCCGCAGACTCCACATACCCCTCCACGCCGGTCATCTGTCCGGCAAAGGAGATTCGCGGGTCTCTCTTCAACCGGTAATACCGATCCAGCAGTCTGGGCGAGTCCAGGAACGTGTTGCGATGCATCACGCCGTAGCGCAAAAACTCCGCGCTGTGCAGCGCCGGAATCATGGAGAACACGCGCCGTTGCTCCGGAAACTTCAGATGGGTCTGAAAGCCCACCAGATTGTAAACGGTACCGTCGGAATTGTCCCGGCGAAGCTGCACCACCGCATACGGCCAGCGGCCTGTGCGGGGATCATCCAGTCCTCTGGGCTTCAGCGGGCCAAAAAGCAGGGTGTCATGGCCCCGGCGAGCCATGACCTCCACCGGCATACAGCCCTCGAACACCTGGGAATCTTCAAAGCCGTGAACCTCCGCCTGGTCGGCGGTGGTCAGTGCCTGCCAGAAGGCATCATATTCCTCCCGGTTCATGGGGCAGTTTACATAATCATCCGTTCCCCGGTCATAACGGGAGCCAAACCACGCCTTGTCCATGTCCACGCTGTCCGCGCTGACAAGCGGAGCCGCCGCGTCAAAAAAGTGAAGGTCGGTATGCTCCCCCAACAGGGTTTGCAGCTTTTCTGCCAGCGCATCGGAGGTCAGGGGGCCGGAGGCCACCACCACCTCGCCCTGCGCCGGAAGCTCCGTAATCTCGCCTTCCCGCACGGTAATACGGGGGTGAGAGCGAACCTTCCGCGTCACCAGACGGGCAAAGCCGTGGCGGTCTACCGCCAGCGCACCGCCGGCCTCAACCCGCGTTGCATCGGCGCAGGCAAGGATTAGGGATGAAAGGCGGCGCATCTCTTCTTTCAGAAGCCCCACCGCATTTTCCAGCTGATCGGAACGCAGCGAGTTGGAACAGCACAGTTCCGCAAAATTATCTGTTGTATGGGCAGGCGTCTTTTTCTCCGGCTTCATTTCGCAGAGCGTCACGTTGATTCCACGCTCCGCCAGCTGCCAGGCACACTCGCACCCGGCAAGACCCGCGCCGATTACTGTCACTGTCATAGTCTTTCCTTTACCGCTTTGGAAAAGGCCGCTTATTCCGCGGCCTTTTTCGCTGTCTTTTTTGTCGTTGTCTTTTTAGCCGCCGGCTTCTTGGCAGTAGGCTTTTTCACAGCAGCTTTTTTGGCAGCCGGCTTCTTGGCGGCTGCTTTTTTAGTCGCAGGCTTTTTCTCGGAGGCAGCTTTTGCCGACGTTTTCCTGGCAGCGGGCTTTTTCGCAGTCTTCTTTGCAGTCTTTTTCGCAGTGGTTTTTGCATCCGCCGACTGCTCGGCTGCTTCGGTGTCGGGCTCTTCCGCCGTCTCCTCGGTGCTCTTGCGCTTGGGATAGCCACGCTGATCTTCCGGCAGGAAGTTCGGGCACTCCGGATTGATGCAGAACGGGCGCTTAAAGCCGCGTCCTGCCTTTTTGAACATGGTATGGCCGCAGCTGGGGCAGTCGTCCTTCACGGGGACGTCCCAGGTTCTGAAGTCGCAGGTGGCACCTTGACCCCGGTCAGTGGTATGCTCGCAGCAGTAATACGTGTACTGCTTGTTGGTCTTTTTGCTGGTTCCGGTTCGCTTCATCAGTCTGCCGCCGCACTTGGGGCAGCGTCCCGGCATCTCAATAACCAGCGGCATGGTGAAGGTGCACTCGGGATAGCCGGGGCAAGCCAGGAAACGGCCAAACCGTCCGGACTTTACCACCAGATTTTTGCCGCACACCGGGCACAACTCCTCGGAAATCTCGTCCGGCACCTTGATGCGGGTACCCTCCAGATCAATTTCCGCCTGTTTGAGGCTCTTGTCGAAGTTTCCGTAGAAATCACGCAAAACGCTCTTCCACGGCGTCGCGCCCTCCTCCACGGAGTCTAGACGCTTTTCCATGTTGGCGGTAAACTTCATATCCGCCACTTCGGAAAACTTGCCCTTCATCAGCTCTGTGACCACACGGCCCAGATTGGTGATCTTCAGGTACTTGCCTTCCTTAATCACATATTCCCGGTCCAGAATTGTGGACACGGTGGGCGCGTAGGTGGAGGGGCGTCCAATGCCCTGCTCTTCCATTGCACGGATCAGCGTGGCATCAGTATAGTGGGCGGGAGGCTGGGTGAAGTGCTGCTCCCGGTTAAATTCTTTCAGTGTCAAGGGCTCTCCTTCCCGCAGGGCGGGCAGAGCCGACGTCTTTTCTTCCTTTTCCTCGTCCTTGCCCTCTTCGTAAACGGCGGTATAGCCGGCAAACTTCAAGCTGGAGGAACTGGTGCGGAACGTGTGCGCACCGGCGGCAATTTCCACCGCCACGCTGTCGTAGATGGCATTGGCCATCTGGCAGGAGAGAAAGCGGCTCCAGATTAGGCGGTAGAGCCGATACTGCTCGCCCGTCAGAGACGAGCGCACCGCTTCCGGCGTCAGATCCACGTTGCTGGGGCGGATGGCCTCATGGGCATCCTGTGCGCCCGCCTTGGCCTTATAGTGGTGTACCTGGGCAGGATAGTACTCTTTTCCATAACGGCCCAGAATAAATGTTTTTGCCGCCTCAATGGCCTCCTCGGAAATGCGGAGAGAGTCGGTTCTCATATAGGTAATCAGACCCACGGTGCCCTCGCCCTCAATATCCACGCCCTCATAGAGCTGCTGGGCGATAGCCATGGTGCGTCGGGGGGTCATGTTCAGTTTGCGGGAAGCCTCCTGCTGCAACGTGGAGGTGGTAAACGGAGGGGACGGTGAGCGCTGCTTGTCAGTCCGCTTGACGGATTTGACGCTAAAGCGCTCGTTTTCCGTCTCCCGAACCACCTCATCCACCTCAGCGGCGGATTTCAGTTCGGCCTTTTTGCCGTTCTTTCCGTGGTAACGGGCAGGAAAAACCGTCTTTTTCAGATCGTCGCCAAACAGGTCGGCATCCAAAGACCAGTATTCCTCCGGCTGAAATTCCTCAATTTCCCGCTCCCGGTCGTCCACCATGCGGGTGGCCACAGACTGGACACGGCCTGCGGACAGGCCTCTGCGGATTTTTTTCCACAGAAGGGGCGAAAGCTGATAGCCCACGATGCGGTCGAGAATGCGGCGTGCCTGCTGGGCATCCACCAGATTCTGGTCAATGTCCCGGGGCTCCTGGATACTCTCCTGCACCACATTTTTTGTGATTTCGTTGAAGGTCACCCGGCGGGACTTTTCGTCCGGCAGGTTTAACAGGGCCTTCAAATGCCAGGAAATTGCCTCCCCCTCACGGTCAGGGTCGGTTGCGAGATAGACAATGTCAGCTTTTTTAGCCTCTTTCTTCAAATCGGCGATGATATCGTCCTTGCCCTTGATAGGTTTGTATTCCGGATCAAAATCATGCTCCAGATCAACGCCCAGCGTGCTTTTGGGCAAATCACGCAGATGGCCCATGCAGGCTT
>JALCRR010000014.1 GCA_022652815.1 Oscillibacter sp. | reverse complement strand
CCGTTGATGAACTTGCGAACCTCGTCTGCCGTGGTCTGTTCCACACGCTTCTTGATTTCCACATATTCCGAATAGGTCTTGGCGGTCTTTTCCAGAACCGTTGCCTCATCCACGTCCAGAATACGCGAAAGTCCCCGGGCAATATACGCGGCATCCTCTTTGTTGTCCGCAATCTCTTTCGGTGAGATAAACACGGTTTCCGCCGTGGCGGAAATGGCGAGAACATTGCCGTTTTTGTCATAGATCGTACCCCGGGAGGCAGATACCACGGCAGAACGGGTCTGCTGCGCCACCGCCTGCTGCTGCAGTTTTTCGTGCTGAACGATCTGCAGATCGTAGAGCTTCATAAAGAGCAGGACAAATGTGGTGACGCCAAAGAGCAGCATCATCAGTACCGTCCGGCTGCGGATGGTCTGGTTTGCCCGCCGTGCCGCGTCGCTCTTTCTTCTCTGCCGGTCTGCCATGACTTGTTTCCCTCCAAAAAATCTCCCGCAAGTGCGGGTCCGCTATGTTTCCACTTGTTTCATAATGCCAAAGCGGGGAGTAAGAAGCGATCTTCTTACTCCCTACTTTATCTTGTCAACTCTATGTGCTTCCTCAGTCAAAATATTCCACTACGGCATACATTCCGTGGTTGAGAGACGTTAAAAGGCGGCTGAGGACGCCGGGGTCCTTCTTCTGATACACCACCGCATTGTCGCCGCCGGACAGGTCGATATAATAAATCTGGCTGTTGCCCGGCTTTGCCATACCTGCATTTTCCGCAGCTTCCTTCACGGTGGAGAGGTCGTACATCTGCTGATACTGGGCAGTCAGAGTGACGTTTTCCGTCTGCAACGTAGAGAGCTGGCTCTTCAGTTCCACGACGGAAGAGGAGATTTCGGTCAGCTGAATATAGCTCATCAGCACCAGTACAGCCATGGCAACCACAGCCGCAAACCCCAGAACGGAGACAACGGAAACGTGCTGCCGGGTCCGCGTCTGGGCATGGGAGATTGACCGCACCCGGGGAGCTGCTGCAGCCGTCTCGCGGCGTGCCTCGCCCGCATGACGCAGTTCATGTTCCAGAACATCCCGATCCAGATCATAGGCAAGACTTCCGTACGTCGCGCTCGGGTAACGCACTTCTCTGGTTGCTGCTGCCATGTCGAACTTCTCCCTTCAGGTCACTGTCTTTTGTCGTCGGTTTCAGATATCAAAGGTATCCACTTTTTCCGCCACACGGAGCTTGGCGCTTCGTGCCCGGGGATTTTCATTCAGTTCCGCTTCGCCCGATTCAATGGGCTTGCGGGTAATCAGCTTGATTTTCGGCTTTTTTCCACACACGCACACCGGAAATTCCGGGGGGCAGGTGCAGCCGGTAGCCAGACGCTTGTAGGTCTGCTTGACAATGCGATCCTCTAAGGACTGGAAGGTAATCACCGCCAGCCGTCCGCCGGGGTTCAAGCCGTTCACCGCCGCCTCCAGCATGGGAGAAAGGGCGTCCAGCTCTCCGTTCACCGCAATACGGATCGCTTGAAAGCTGCGCTTGGCGGGGTGCTGCTTTTCTCTGAGAGCCGCCGCCGGCATGGCGCTTTTAATCACGTCCACCAGCTGAAGGGTCGTCTCAATGGGAGCTTCCTCCCGGCGGGAGAGAATTGCATTCACAATACGGGGTGCATAGCGCTCTTCGCCGTATTCATAGAGAATCCGTCGGAGTTCATCCCCGTTCCACGCATTGACAATTTCCCGCGCCGTCAAGGGTTGAGTTTCATCCATCCGCATGTCCAGCGGAGCATCGTGCATATAGGAAAATCCGCGGCTGGGGTCATCCAGCTGGGGAGAGGAAACGCCAAGATCGAACAGCATGCCGTCTGCCCCCGAAACGTGGGCTTCTTTCAGCACTTCTTCCAGCTCCGAAAAGTTCCGATGAGCCAGTGTCACCCGATCCATCCAGGGAGCCAGCCGTTCCCGGGCGGCGTCAATCGCCGCCAGATCCCGGTCGATACACACAAGCCGGCCGGTTGTCAGCCTTTGGGCGATCTCGATTGAGTGCCCTGCGCGGCCCAGTGTACCGTCAATGTATATTCCGTTAGGTTTGATCTGCAATGCCGTCAAGCACTCGTGCAGCAAAACCGGTTTGTGGGTGTATTCCATTGCTTACTCGTTTCTTGCCCGGCGTGCCTTTGCCAGTGCATCCATGGCCGCAGCCAGGTTGGTGTTCTGCAGCAGCTGCTGCTCGTGATCGCTCCACGCCTGCTCGTCCCAGATCTCCGCATACGTGTTCTTGCCCACGATGGTGGCGTTTTTCTTCAAAGCCGCGTATTGGCGAAGATTGGTGGGAATCAGAATTCTGCCCTGCGCATCCGGTTCGCACTTGGCGCCGTATGCATACATCAAGGTTAGAGCCTCTGCTTCCGTGTAGGGCAGGGCGTCCGTATCCTCTGAAATCTGCTCCCACTTGCTTTCGGGGTAAATGGCTACGCATCCGGAGGCGCCGATCGTAATATAAAAGGAGCTGCCCAGGGCCTCGCGCATAACGGCTGGAATGACAAGCCGACCCTTGGTGTCGATACTGTTGTTGGATCTTCCGAGCAGCTGCACCATTGGACAGTTCCCCCTTTCTATCTCTGTTTTGGGATGAGAATGGATTTTTGCTCCACAAAGTGGCATCTTCCACCACTTTCCCCCACCTCGATATTGAGTATAGGCAATTTTTGTAGGAATTGCAAGGATTTTTTTGCGACGAAAAGTCACCCAAACAAGCTGAAATTACTCAAAAAAGCATCAAAAACACGTATTTCAAACAGACGTTCCATTATTCGGCATTTGGTTTCCATAAAACAGAAGCACCCTGCGACACCATATCTTGTGTCGCAGGGTGCTTCTTTATGTACTGGAAATCTATATTTAGTTTTTTGCGAAAAAGTTTCACCTATTTTTTCGTCATTTTTTACAAATTTTTCAGTTGTTCGACTCTCCGCTCCCGGATTCCTCTGTTTCAAGTTTTCCAGCCAGTTTATCCCGCTGTTCCTGCATCTTGGCAGAGGAGGCCGAGCGGAACCGAACGCGGGACTGCTTAACTTCGTCCAGTGCCATTTGGACAGCTTCCTCCGTGCGGGACAGCGCATCCTCGGTATATTCGTTGGTGACTTGATACATCTGGCGGCAGCGATCCTCCGCATGGGCAATCATGCTCTGTGCCTTCTGCTTGGCCGCGGTCAGCACTTCGCTGTCAGAGACCTTGGCCTTGGCCTCTAGATCCGCCTGGCGCATCATGCGATCCACATCGCGCTTGGCATCCTCCACGAACTTCTCCCGAGCAGCCAACAGCTCCTGGGCACGTTTCATCTCGATGGGCAGCTGTGCGCGAAGCTCGTCCAGCAGGTCCAGCGTTTCATCTCGGTCCACCATGCTCATGCCGGGCTTCAGCGCCGGTGCCTTGGCATCCTCGATTTTTTCGTACAGCATGTCGATTAGGCGGTTTACATCGTTGTTGGCCATGTTATTTCTCATCCTTTCTCATTTCCCGCACCAGGGGCAGAATCGCTGCAGGCAGATACTTCTCAAGAGGCTGATGATAGCGGATCATCTCCCGCGCCATGGAAGAGCTGAAATGCTGGTACTGGGTAGCGGCAGGCAAAAAGAAGGTCTCCAGCTCCGGGCAGATGCCACTGTTAATCAAGGCCATCTGATACTCTACATCAAAGTCGCTGGTATTTCGAACCCCCCGCACAATGGCCGCAGCCCCGTGATTTTTGGCAAATTCAGCAAGCAGACCCGGCCAAAGCTCCGCTGTCACATTCGGCAGTTCCTGCACGGCGGTGCGCACAAGCAGCAGCTTCTGATCGGGGGTAAACATCTGATTCTTTTTTTCCGCATTGGGAACCACACACACGCAGACCCGGTCGAAACACGATGCCGCCCGCCGGATAATATCCAGATGGCCCAGCGTGATCGGATCAAACGTCCCAGAGCAAATGACTGTTCTCATTGATCGTTTTCCTCATTTTTCCTCTGTGTACTGCGGCGGTACACCGTCAGGCCGATTTTTCCGTAACGATAGGTACGGTCAATGGCATAAGGCTCGGCAAGAGCCGGAAGCGTTCGATCCGCAGGGCTTTCCGCCACAATTATACCATGGGGCGAAAGAATGTCAAACTTTGAAATATGGGCAAGGGCGGGTTCCAAAAGACCCGCGGCATAGGGCGGGTCTAGAAAAATGATGTCAAACTTCTCCCGCAGTCCTGTCAGATACTCCATCGAGTCCCCGGAGACGACCCGGGCGTGGTCGATCAGCTGTGTCGCAGTCAGATTTTCCTTGATAATTTTCACGGCGTCGGGACGGCGATCCACAAAGACGGCGTAACTCGCGCCCCGGGACAGTGCCTCGATTCCCAGCTGGCCGGTTCCGGCAAACAAGTCCAGTACTTTTCTTCCTTCCAGCTCAAACTGAAGAATATTAAAAAGGCCCTCCTTGACCCGGCTTGTGGTGGGGCGGGTTTCCATCCCCTCCAACTCTTTCAGCCGTCGGCCGCGGGCAGTCCCTGTAATGACTCTCATACCGTCTCTCCTTTTATGTTCCGGCATCGCAGGATGGCCCAGCGCCGGCTTGCCGGGCAGCGCATATTGCTCTGTCCCGGCAGTGATTTCGGTTTATTCTACGGCAAAATCAGCGTTTTTTCAATAGAAAACATACAAAAAGATGTCCCACAGCCCGTTTCTTTTTTTCTCTTGTGCTTTACGGGGAAAACGTATATAATATGTTACTGAATATGGGATTCTTAGGGGCGCGGATTTACGCCGCCCTTTCCGCCAAATACCGGGAAAGAAAGGACATTCTCATGATTGAATTCAAATCGGATCAAGGCGATATCTCCGTTTCCAGTGCCGTTTTCTCCAACATCACGGGACTGGCAGCCACCAACTGCTACGGTGTAAAAGGGATGGCCTATCGGTCCATGACCGACGGGCTTGTCCATCTGCTGCGCCGCGAGGCCATGAGTAAGGGCGTCCGCGTTACCTATAACGAGGACAACACCATCTCCATTGAGCTCCACATTATTGTGGAGAACGGCGTCAATCTTCCCGCTGTGTGCCGTTCTATTATGAACGAGGTTCGCTATGTCGTCACGAAAAACACCGGCGTTGAGGTCAAAGCCATTGACGTGTGCGTGGATTCCATGACGCTTTAAAGGGAGGATTCAACCAATGAACGAGCTTATCAGTGGCGCGCTGTTCAAGCGCATGGTGCTTCACGGCGCCGCTTGCATTACGAAAGAAAAACAGGCAATCAATGATCTGAACGTGTTCCCCGTCCCCGACGGCGACACGGGTACCAATATGTCCATGACCATCGGTGCGGCCGTCACCGAGCTGGGCAAGATCGATCCGGAGACGCTGGACAAGGCTGCTTCCGTCACCGCCTCCGCACTGCTGCGTGGTGCCCGGGGCAACTCCGGCGTCATTCTCTCCCTTTTGTTCCGCGGGATCTCCAAGGGATTTAAGGGCATGGAAACCGCCGACGCGGCCGCTTTTGCCGCTGCCATGCAGGAGGGTGTTTCCTCCGCTTACAAGGCCGTGATGAAGCCCGCCGAGGGAACGGTGCTCACTGTCTCCCGTCTCGCCGCCAAGCGTGCCGTAGAGGTTGCCGCCGAATCCTCCGATCTGGAGGTTGTTCTGGATGCCGCAATCCAAGAGGGCAAGGTGGCGCTGGAGCAGACCATCGATATGAACCCGGTTTTGAAAAAGGCCGGCGTGGTGGATGCCGGCGGCAAGGGCTTCCTTCTGATTCTGGAGGGCATGCTAGCCGAAATGCGCGGCGAAGCCATGCCGGAGATTGATCTGGAAGAAAAGCCGCAGGAAAAGGCCAATTTCAATGTCTTCTCCACAGACGAGATCACCTTTGCCTTTGACACCGTGTTTATCGTCCGCAAGACGGTAGATAAGCCTTTGGACGGGCTGCGCGCCTATCTGAATGGGATCGGTGACAGTCTGGTAATCGGTGAGGACGACGAGGCTTTCAAGGTCCACGTCCATACCAATACCCCCGGCTCCGCCCTGAACGAGGCGCAGAAGTACGGCACACTGGAACTGGCCAAAATTGAAAATATGCGCACCCAGTACGACGATGTCGCCGCAGGTAAAAAGGCCCAGAGCACCGATGATCTGGACGAGATTGAGGCTTCTCTGGAAGCGCAGGAGCCCGCCGTGGCCGCTCCCGAAAAGAAGTTTGGCTTTTTGGCTGTCTGCGCAGGCGACGGTCTTGCCACACTGTTCCGCGATTTGGGTGCCGACGGCGTTGTGTCCGGCGGGCAGACCATGAATCCCTCCACCGAGAGTATTCTCGACGGGATTAACCGGATTCCCGCAGAGACGGTCTTTGTGCTGCCCAACAACGGCAACATCATCATGGCCGCTCAGCAGTGCGATGCGCTGACGGAAAAGAATGTGGTGGTTATCCCCTCTAAAACTGTCCCTCAGGGAATCACAGCCATGATGAACGTGGATTTTGATACTGATGACCAGCAGTCCATTACGGACACCATGACGGAGGCGCTGTCCACGGTCACCACCGCACAGATCACCTACGCCGCCCGGAACTCCGATTTTGACGGCTTCGACATTAAAGAAGGCGATTACCTCGCTTTGGAAGAGGGAAAGCTGTTCGGTACCGACAGTGATCTGAACGTGCTGCTGAAGAATCTGGCCGCCGATGCAGTGGAGCGGGAAGCTTCCTTCATCTCCCTGTACTTCGGCTCCGATGTCTCCGAAGAGGACGCAGCAGCCGCAGGCAAGCTCTTTGAGGAAGCCTGCCCTGATGCGGAGGTCTCTGTGCTCTCCGGCGGACAGCCTGTCTACTACTACGTTATTTCCATGGAGTAACTCCCCAAAAATGCGAAAGTGCCTGACCGCTTGGTCAGGCACTTTTTTTTGCAGTTTTTACAGGTTGATGTACCAGTCGAGGATTTCCGCAAGCTCGGCGCGAGTCGCCCAGTCCTTGGGGCGGAACAGCTCTTTATCGTTGCGGGAGGAAAAGCCCATCGTGCGAATGGTCTGCACGGACGACTGCGCCCAGGAGGCAATCCGCGCATCATCGCCGTAGGTTACCGGCTCGGCCGCAGCACAGCCCGTCTTTCCCTGGATCTGCGCCAGTCGGGCCAGCATCACATAGAGCTGCTGGCGGGTGACGCGGGTATCCGGCTCAAATTTTTTTCCGGGAAATCCCTGGGCAACCCCGTCCTGCTCTGCCCAGGAAACCGCCTTCGCATAATAGGCATTTTCGGTCACATCGGAAAAATCGCACATCGGCTCTGCCGGTTCCCCGCTGGCACGCCACAGCACAGCGACCACCTGGGCGCGGGTCAAATAGCAGTTGGGCTTCCAGCCGCTGCCTCCGCCGGTCATGATTCCCCGGCCTGCCAGATCGTTGATGGCGGAATAGGCCCAATGGGAGGAAAGCTCGTCCTCATCATAGGCCTGCGGATCAAGATTCACCGCTTTCTGATAGAGGACGCTTTTCTTTAAGGAAATTCCCTTTAGACGAAACAGCTCGTCCACCGTGACAAATTCATAGCCCCGATCATGCAGGCCGTCAATGATTCCTGTCACGGCATTCACATTGGCCTGGGTCGTATCGTGCATCAGAATAATGCCGCCGTCTGTCGCCTTTGAAAGCGTCCGGGAAACCAACTCCCCGGACCAGATCTGTTTTCCCGCCGCAGCGTCCACGCTCCAGAGAATGACGGGCTCTTCAATATCCCGCAGAACTTGTTTAGAACGGGCGCCCATGGGCGGACGAACCACAAAATCCGTCAGACCTGTAATATTTGTCAAGGCATCATCCGTATCGGCGATGCTTGCCCGGATTTCCGCGTCTGAAAGGCCGGTTAGGCGAACATGGTTAAAGGTGTGATTTGCAATCTGATTGCCGTCGTCCACCTCCCGGTTTACGATGGCACTGCGGCCGGGAAGCCATTTGCCGACCAGAAAAAAAGTTGCCGGGACGTTCTTCTCCTCCAGAATGTCCAGAATCTGAGGTGTATACTCGGGGCTTGGCCCATCGTCAAAGGTCAGAGCAATCAGCTTTGTAGGCTGCGCGCAGGCGCCCACCGTTAGGGCAAGCGCCAGCGCAAATACAGAACATGCGATGCGGAACAAGTTTTTCATTGCGTGGATGATTCTTCTTTCTCTTTTGCAGAATTTGGGTAAATGGAAAGCAGGGCGGCATTGCCGCCCTGCATATTAAGACGTTTTAACTGACCAAAAAGTTGCGCTCACGCGCACATTTAAAGCCCCAGTGCAGTCATTTCCGCGTTGACGCTCTCCTCGCAGGAGCGCATGGCCTGGATGGTCTTTTCCAGAAGATCATCCAGCTCCCAGCCCAGGTTCTCTGCGCCCTCCCTAATGATATCACGAGAGCAGCCGGCAGCAAATTTTTTGTCCTTAAATTTCTTCTTTAGGCTGGAAAGCTCCATATCCTGCACGGACTTGCTGGGGCGCATCCGCGCCGCCGCGCCGATTAGGCCGGTCAGCTCGTCGGCAGCAAAGAGGACCTTCTCCATCTCCGCCTCCGGCTTCACATCGCAGCAGATTCCATAGCCATGGGAGCAAACCGCGTGAATCAGTTCATCGGAGCAATTCGCTTCCTTCAGAAGCTCCGGCGCCTTGACGCAATGCTCCTCCGGCCACTTTTCGAAGTCCACATCGTGCAGCAGACCCACGGTTGCCCAGAAGTCTGCGTCCTCGCCATAGCCCAGTTCGTTGGCGTACCAGCGCATGGTGCCCTCCACCGTCAGTCCGTGCAGGACGTGAAAAGGCTCTGCGTTATATTTTCGCAGCAGTGCCAGCGCTGCGTCTCTTGAAATGCATTCTTTCATGGTTCGTCTCCTTTGTATGACAGGATTTTTTAGGATTATACACCCATTCCCGATCTGGTGCAAGACCCGTTCAAGGACTGCTCCAGAAGTTCCGCCAACGTGCGGGCATGCCGGTATTCATCGTCCGACAACTCCTTGAGGATTTCGGTGAGGCACGGATCCGTGGTGCCCTCCGAGGCACGCAGATAATTCAGTCCCCCGCAAGCTTCCGCGTGATAGCGTTCCCGCAGAGCCGGACACCACGGGCCAATGTACACCCGGTCACAGCTTACCGATGCCCGATAGCACCGGCCTGTAATCAGATAGTAAACCGCCATCAGACGCCGGGCATGGCCGCGCTCATCCTCGGAAAGTTCCCGGATAGTCTGCCGGGCGCGGGAAGGCGCCTGCCGGGACATGGCCATGTAGTACCGGCAATCCGCCAGTTCGTCCTCGATAAAGCCCTCCAGCACCTCCAGCATTTCCCCTGCGGCAGAACCCATACAGCAGGGATTTTCCTGTGCGCCGGGAAGGTTCTCCTCAGAATTGTTCGGAGGCACGGGCTGGGGCGGAATACTGGCTGCCGGAATTGCGCCGGGATAGGGATTTAGGCTGGGTGCCACCCGCTGCCACACTTGATCGTATTTACGGTAATCATAGGGAACGGCGGCTTCTGCCGCTCCATGCAGAGCATTGTCCACGTATCATCGTCTCCTTTCCTCTTATCGTATGCGGTGAAAAGAATTTGGTGTCTGTTGCGGCTGCAGCAGAATATTTTTTCCGGTTCCGGTAACATTGAGACAGGCAAACATGCTCCACATCTTGCATTTTACGGAAAGCTCTGCTATATTGTATGAGTTACGATAAGTTTCGACAAAGGAGGTTTTAGCGTTATGCTGGAACTGAAACATATCAGCTACTCTGTCCGCGAAGGCGGCGAGGAGCTGGGCATTCTGAAGGATATTACTCTGACAATCCCCGATCACAAGCTGATGGTCTTTACCGGCCCCAATGGCGGCGGCAAAACAACCCTGGCCAAGATTATCATGGGTCTGGTGACCCCCACCTCCGGCCAGATCATCTGGAACGGGGAGGATGTCACCGCACTGGGCATCACCGAGCGGGCAAAGCGCGGCATCAGCTACGGCTTTCAGCAACCGCCCCGCTTCAAGGGCATCAAAGTTCGCGACCTTTTGACCATTGCCGCCGGCGATGAAAAAATGAGCAAGGATCGCTGCTGCCAGTACCTCACAAAAGTCGGTCTGTGCGCCAACGACTATCTGGACCGGGAAGTGGATGTGTCCCTCTCCGGCGGTGAAGTCAAGCGCATTGAGATTGCCTCCATTCTGGCCCGCAGCGCATCGCTAATGATCTTTGACGAGCCGGAAGCCGGCATCGACCTGTGGAGCTTCGCCCGGTTGACGGAAACCTTCGAGCAGATTCATGCCGAGGGCAAGGCCACCATGATTATCATTTCTCATCAAGAGCGCATCATCTCCCTTGCCGATGAGGTCGTCGTGGTGGGCGGCGGTGAGATTCAGCACCGCGGCAGCGCAGACGAAATTCTGCCGAAAATTCTTTCCGATACGCTGGGCGTATGCCCGGTACTGACCAGAGGAGGTGAAGGCAAATGATGGACACAGAAGTAGATCGCGAGCTTCTGGAGAAGATCGCAGATCTGGTCGGTAAGCCCGTGGGTGCCTTCAACATCCGCAAGGACTGCGGCTGCGACGGTCGGGAATCCACCGAGCACATTAAAATCACCGGCAAAACCGATAAACAGGGAATCGACATTCGCATCGCTGACGGAACCCACGGTGAGCAGTGCCACATCCCCGTCATTATTACAAAGCCCGGTATTTCCGAGATGGTCTACAACGATTTTTACGTCGGCACAAACTGTGATGTGGACATCATCGCCGGCTGCGGCATCCACAACTGCGGCAATGAAACCTCTCAGCATGACGGTGTGCATACCTTTTATGTGGGCAAGGGCTCCCGCGTGCATTATGTGGAAAAGCACTACGGCGAGGGCGACGGCAAGGGCGGACGCATTATGAATCCCCAGACCATCGTCTATCTGGAGGAGGGCGCCACCATTCAGATGGACACCATCCAGATCGGCGGCATTGACTCCACCAAGCGCTACACCAAGATCGTCTGCGGCAAGGGTGCCGAGGGCGTGATTACGGAGCGACTGATGACCGCCGGCGACCAGATTGCCGAGTCGGACATGGATATCGTTCTGGACGGTGAGGATGCCCGCGGCCGTGTGATTTCCCGCTCTGTTGCCCGGGGCAACTCCTCCCAGCGGTTCAAGCCCTGCGTGGTCGGCAACGCCAAGTGCTTTGGCCATGTGCAGTGCGACTCCATCATTATGGACAATGCAAAAATTCAGTCCGTGCCGGAGATTGCGGCCAACTGCACCGAGGCGCAGCTCATTCACGAAGCCGCCATCGGCAAAATTGCCGGCGACCAGCTTTTGAAGCTGGAGACGCTGGGACTGACTGAGGAAGAGGCCGAGGATCGCATCCTCAAGGGCTTCCTGGCTTAATGAAATTTATCTGAAAAGAGGCGTCCGGCATAGCCGGACGCCTCTTTTTTAAAAGTAGAACAGCTCTTCAAATTTTTTGTCCAGCGCGATGCACAAAATCAGCGCCAGCTTTGCCGTGGGGTTGAACTGTCCCGTCTCGATGGAGCTGATGGTATTGCGGGACACGCCCACCATCTCCGCAAGATCGCTCTGGGAGAGATTCTTTTCCGCCCGGGCAACCTTCAGACGGTTTTTGAGAACCAGTCCGTCCTCTCCGCGCTTTTCCCTCATCCCAGATACTCCCAAATTGCACCAGCCAGCGCCAACGCAGCAGCTGCCGCTGCAAATACGCCCAGCACGATTTCATGGCGCTGGTGCAGTCTAATGCCCTTGTACAGGTGTGCACCTGCGGTTCCGGCAAACAGCAGGCTGTACACATCGTACCACGGCTGATCGACCACCATTTTGACAATCATGAGAATCAAAGCGAATACAAACACGCAGAACATGGCAATTCCGCTGCCCTTTTGAGTGACCTGCAATTCCATCTCGTCCGATCCACCGGACTCTTCCATTTTTACTCGCTTTAAAATTTCGTCGCGTTCCATCTTGCTTTCCTCCTTACTGCCCAATGTGGAGCACTTCGAGAATATGGCACGCTAAAAAACATACCGAGGCGATTGCGCCCAACACCGTCGTTGCCATTAGGCTCTTTCCCTTTGTCAGTCGGTATTTGCCGTATGCCTCTGCCGCCATATAGGCAAAAAACATGGAATACGGCACAAAGTTATTCTGACCGGTGAACAGGTTGAAAAGCATAATGACAATGAAAACAGAGCAAAATCCGATGACGCCGTACCGTCTTCCCCGATCCTCTGTATAGGCAACGCCCTCGTCCTCTTTTGCTTCACGGCTTTTCTTCAAGATTTCATTCTTATCCATTTGATTTATTTCAACCTCCAAAAAGTTTTCTTTGCATTTTGACAAGTTTTGTTTGCAAGCATTACGGTAGCACTACCAAGTTTACTTGTCAATAGTTTTTGCAAAGTTTTCTTTGCATTTTTTAAGGCGGATATTTGGTGCTGCGCCGTACATACTACTTGCACGATTGCGGAGGTGCGCCATGGAGGAAAAACTATCGACAATTTATCAAGATAACGTCAGAAGAATGGACGACATACTGGGCGTATCGCGCAGCTGCGACATGGTGTCCCGGGATTTTCGCATCGGCGGGCGAAAATCTCGCATCTGGGTCATCGACGGATACGGCAAGGACGCCATTCTGGAGCGGATGGGCTCGTTCTGGCTGAGCCTGACGCCGGCGGAGGTCGGCGTGCTGACCCGGATGCAGGACTTCGCTGACCGGTACGTCACCTTCTCAGAAACCAACGTCACCGATGATGTGGAGACGATTGTCACCTCCGTCCTGCTGGGCAAGACGCTGCTTTTGATGGAGGGCGTGCAGGGCGGCGTGCTGATGGACGCCAAGAGCTTCCCCACCCGGGGGGTAGAGCAGCCGGAGGACGGGAAGGTCCTCCGCGGCTCCCATGACGGTTTTGTGGAGGCGGCCATTCCCAACATGGCGCTGCTGCGCCGGCGCATCCGGGACCCGCATCTGACGCTGGAAGGGCTCAAGGTCGGCACCCGGTCAAAAAACGATGTGGTGATCTGCTATCTGGATGACCGGGTGGATCAAGACTATCTGGGGAAGCTCCGGGCAAAGCTGGAGGGCATTTCCGTGCGCTCCCTCTCCATGGGACAGGAGAGCGTGGCGGAGGCCATTCGCCCAAAGCAGTGGTACAATCCGTTCCCGAAAATTCGATACAGTGAGCGCCCCGATACGGCGGCGGCCACGGTCATGGAGGGCGGCATCGTCGTGATCGTGGACAACTCCCCCGCCGTCATGTTGCTGCCGACTTCGTTTCTGGATTTTGTGCAGGAGGCCAACGACTTCTATTTTCCGCCGATTGTGGGCACCTATCTGCGGATTTTGCGGCTGATTGTCTTTCTAATGTCTCTTTTCATTACGCCGGTATGGTACCTGCTTGCCAGCGTGCCGGGGCGGGTGCCGGACTGGTTGAGCTTCATCGCCGTGCCGGAGCCGTGTGATCTCTCCCTTTTCTGGCAGCTGTTGGTGGTAGAGTTTCTGATCGACGTTTTAAAACTGGCGTCACTGAATACGCCGGATTCCCTGTCCAATTCTTTTTCCATGCTGGGTGCCTTGATTTTAGGCGATTTTGCTGTGCAGGCCGGGTGGCTTTCGCCGGAGGTTTTGGTCTATATGGCGTTTGTGTCCGTGGCTGGCTTCGCCCAGCCGGGCTACGAGTTGGGCTATGCGTTTAAGCTGCTGCGAGTGGTTCTTTTGCTGCTCTCCGCGTGGCTGGACCTCTGGGGGCTGGCAATCGGCACACTGGGCATCATCGTCCTGCTGGCCACCTGCAAACCGGTGGCAGGGCGGGGCTACCTTTACCCGCTGATTCCCTTCGACTGGAAAGCTCTAAAACGCCTGCTGATTCGGGAGCCGATCAAGTGGGATAACACGTGAATTTTTCCGCACAAAGCCGTTGTTCTTGTCAGAGCAGCGGCTTTGTGCTATGCTTTTTTGTATATTCTTACGGAAGCGGAGTGATTTACACGAACCTCGCCGGGAAAAAACTGTTTTTACTGGATATGGACGGCACGCTGTACCTGGACGAAGCCCTGTTCGATGGGGCAAAGGACTTCTTGCAGTACGTCCGCACCTGCGGTGGCTCCTATCTTTACCTAACCAACAATTCCTCCCGCGGAATCCACGCCTATGTAGAAAAGATGAATCGGCTGGGCATTGACGCCACAGCGGGTGATTTTCTCACCTCGGTGGACGCCACGATCGATGATTTGAAGCGGCAAAAAACCGTGCAGGACGTCTATTACGTCTGCGGCACCGAATCCTTCAAGAATCAGCTGCGTGCCGCCGGATTCCGCCTTGCAAAGACGCCGGAGGAATCCGTCACCACACTGATCTGCGGCTTTGACACGGAGTTGACCTTTCAGAAGTTGGAAGATGCCTGCATTCTTTTGAATCGGGGCGTGGACTTTATCGCCACCAACCCCGACTGGGTCTGTCCCACCTGGTACGGCTATGTGCCGGACTGCGGCAGCGTGTGTCAGATGCTGACAAAGGCCACCGGCCGCTCTCCCCGTTTTATCGGAAAGCCCCAGCCCACCATGGTGGAGCTGGCCATGCGGCGCATGGGCTGTACGAAAGAGGAAACCGTGGTCATCGGTGACCGCATCTATACGGATGTTGCCAGTGGTCTTAACGCCGGCGTGGACGGCGTGCTGGTGCTCTCCGGCGAGAGCACCATGGAAACCGTCCGGGAAAGCGCCATCAAGCCCACGGCCATCTATCAAGATATTGCGCAGCTCCTCGGCGAGCTGAAGCGAGCAAAAGGAGTGTAAGCCTATGAAGCTGAACACCAAACGTACCGTTCTGGTCGGTTTTGCCTTTCTCTCTATCTGCGCCTTTTGGCAGATGTATAACAGCGTCATTCCTCTGATTTTGACGAACACGTTCCACATGAATGAAACGCTCTCCGGCGTCATTATGGCGGCGGACAATGTGCTGGCGCTTTTCCTGCTGCCGCTGTTCGGTTCTCTGTCAGACAAGTGCCGCTCACGCCTTGGCAAGCGGACGCCGTTTTTGATTGGGGGAACCGCCGCAGCCGTGGTGCTGATGCTGTTCCTTCCCGCGCTGGATAACAGCTATGCCGCTGCTCCGGCGAAGTGGAAGCTGGTTGTATTCATCTGCGTGCTGGGCGGACTGCTCATTGCTATGGGCACTTATCGCTCTCCCGCAGTTGCTTTGATGCCGGACGTCACCCCCAAGCCTTTACGCTCCCGGGGCAACGCAATTATCAATCTGATGGGTGCCGTGGGCGGCGTTCTCTATCTGATTCTCGCGTCCGTGCTGTATGCCTCCGGCAATTCCCAAGAGCACGTCAGCTATTTCCGCCTGTTTGCTGCCGTAGCAATCATCATGCTAATCGCCGTGGCCGTCGTCTCCGGCACCATTCGGGAACGGAAGATCGAAGCGGAAATGCAGCTTTGGGAAGCCGGCCATCCAGAGGAAAATCTCGCCGAGGATGATGGCAGCGGCACCCAGGTACTGCCGGCTGCGGTCAAGCGCAGTCTTGTCCTGCTGCTTGTCTCCATTGCCCTGTGGTACATCGGCTACAACGCCGTGGAGACGTGGTTCACAACCTATGCCAACCACGTTTGGGGCATGACGCTAGGCGGTGCCTCGGTCTGTCTCACGGTCGCCACCGTAGGCGCCATTGTCTCGTACATTCCGGTGGGAAATGTCGCCTCTAAAATTGGCCGAAAGAAAACCATTCTCTTCGGCGTTGCCTTGTTGGCAGCCTGCTTTTTCACCATGTTCCTCTACTCTCTGATCTCCAGCAGCTTCTCCCCCCTGCTCTATGCACTTTTTGCCATTGTGGGTCTTGCCTGGGCGGCGATCAACGTCAACTCCCTGCCGATGGTAGTGGAGATGTGCAAGGGCTCCGACATCGGCAAATTTACCGGCTACTACTACACGTTCTCCATGGCGGCACAGACCATCACACCGATTGCTGCCGGCGCTCTGCTGAAAAATGTCAGCTATGTGACGCTGTTCCCCTACGCGGCAGCAGCCGTGGCATGCAGCTTTTTGACAATGCTGTTCGTCAAGCACGGCGACAGCACTGCAATTAAGAAGCGCGGGCTAGATAGCTTTGACGTAGATTCCTAATTATTTGCGAAAGAAGATGAAATTTTGACCTCCACCGTTGCAATTTTTGCTCTGACGCCCGGCATGATTTTTCTGAAAATTCTGGGGAAGCTCCTGTTTGCTGCCCTGCTGTTTTTCTTGATCTGGTGCTTTGCCGTCATGCCCCGTCGGGGACATCCGAAGTGGAAGCTTTTGCGGCAGTATCGCTATGCGCACCGAGGCTTTCACGACAAGCCCCGCATTCCCGAAAACTCTCTGCCGGCTTTTCAGCGCGCCGTGGACCGGGGTTTTGGCGCTGAGTTGGACGTCCACCTAACAAAAGACGACCATCTGGCCGTCATCCACGACAGCTCTCTCAAGCGCGTTTGCGGCGTGGAAGGCAATGTGGAGGATTTTACATCTGACGAACTGCGCGCCTTTCGACTGGAGGGCACGGAAAACCTCATCCCGTTTCTGGAGGAAGTGCTCCCGCTCTTTGAGAGAAAAACGCCGCTGGTGGTGGAGGTAAAACCCGCAAACGGAAACTGGGACGAGCTGACGCAAAAGACGGTGGAATGTCTCGACAAGTTCTCCGTAGAGTATTGCATGGAAAGCTTCGATCCCAGAGCACTGCTGTGGCTAAAGCATCATCGCCCAGAGATCGTCCGCGGGCAGCTGGCTCAGAATTTTATGAAAGAGCCCGCCGGTCTTAACGGATACAACCGCTTCATGCTGACGAACTTGATTTACAATACGCGCACCCGGCCAGATTTTATTGCCTATAAATTTGAAGATCGGACTTGTGCCTCTCCCCGTCTGGCCTGTCACCTGCTTGGCGGGCAGGAGATTAACTGGACTATCCGCTCTCTTGCCGATATGAAGCAGGCGGAAAAAGAGGGGCATTTGGTGATCTTTGAAAAATTCGATCCGGAGGTAACAGATTGAAACAAAGTAAAAAAGAAAAGAGATGGCTGAAAAAAACATTTAAGCAGGCCATTCATATGGAGCTGCGGGAACACAAGAGTTCCTTTGTCGTCTTTACCGCGCTGCGGGCACTGGTTATCTTTTCGCTGGTACGCCAGTGTTTCCTGCATAACTATGAGGGCGTGTTCTTCTGCTCGCTGACCATTTTGCTGCTCTATGTTCCCAGCTGGCTTCAAGTGCGGCTGCGGATCGAGCTTCCCCCGGCGTTGGAAATTACCATTTTATGCTTTATTTTTGCCGCGGAAATTTTAGGCGAAGTCAACGCATTTTACATCGTCATTCCCGGCTGGGACACCATGCTGCATACGCTCAACGGCTTTCTGGCTGCGGCAGTGGGCTTTTCCGCAGTGGTTCTGCTCAACGACAACCCCCGGCTCACCTTTGACCTCTCCCCCGTTTTTCTGGCTTTGGTAGCGTTCTGCTTCTCCATGACCATCGGGATTCTGTGGGAGTTTTTTGAATTTAGCATGGACTGGTTTTTCCACTCCGATATGCAGAAGGACACCATCATACACTCCATTTACACCGTGGCGCTGGACCCCACGCTTTCCAACAAAGTTGTGGCCGTGAAAGGTATTGACGACGTGGTCATCAACGGAGAAAGTCTGGGGCTTGGCGGCTATCTGGACATCGGTCTGATTGACACCATGAAGGATCTGTTCGTGAACTTTATCGGTGCCGTGGTCTTTTCCATCACCGGATTTTTCTACGCCCGAAGCAAGGGCAAGCGGCGCACGCCGGCTCAGGGCTTCGTCCCCACCAAAAAGGCTGCTAACAAGGACTTTTTGAAGCAGGCACGGGCGCAAACGCCGGAGGATTCTTCCGAAACAAAATAAACGATCAAAAAAAGCGGCTGCCTTTCGGCAACCGCTTTTTTGATGCAATCTTATTCGCCCATGGGAGCGCCGCACTGCGGGCAGAACTTGCTGTCGGAGACAGCGCCGCAGATGGGGCACTTTTTCATACTGCTCTCGGGAACCGTCTCAGCCGCATCCTCGCGGGAGGGCTTGCTGGCTTCCAGATCGGCAATCTTGGACTTGGAGGCGGCAACTGCGTCTACCAGATCCTTGACAGCCTCGGGAATTTCGCCGGAATACTCGGTGACAAACCATTCGCCGATGGTGCGATAGTTCTTGTCCATCTCGCGCTGTTCGCCGGCGATTGCCATATTGATCTTGGCCAGTTCGGCAGCGTCCTTTGCCTTTTCTGTGGCAACGGAAGCAACGTCCTTTGCCTTTCTGCTCAAATCATCAAAAAATGCCATATTAAAAAACTCCTTTCGGTTAGACGCCAGAAGGCGTCTGTTTCCTCTCCGGTATTGTGGAATCAGTATATACCCGCCATTTTAAAAAGGCAACCGATTTTCCAAATGTTCACAGTTCGTTTTCAAAACAGTCACGGGAAATTTTCAATTCTTTTCGATCCAGCCGGAAGCCCGCTCAACGGCTCTGCGCCACTGGCGATAGCTCTCCTGGGCAAGGCTTTCTTCTTTCTGCGGTGTAAACACGTGCTGACTGCGGCGCAGGCTCTCCAGCTCTTTCTGGTCGTGCCAGATGCCGACGCTCAACCCCGCCAGCGCCGCTGCACCGAAGGCCGTGGTCTCCACCTGGGCAGGCCTGTCCACCGGAAGCCGCAGCAAATTTGCCTGGGTTTGCAGCAGGATATCGCTGACCGATGCGCCGCCGTCCACCCGCAGCGTGGTAATTGGACAGGGCGCGTCAGACTGCATTGCCTGTATCAAATCAGTCACTTGAAAAGCAATGGAATCCAGCACCGCCCGGGCAATATGAGCGCGGGTACTTCCCCGCGTCAAACCCACAATCGCGCCCCGGGCATACATATCCCAGTACGGCGCGCCAAGACCGGTAAACGCCGGCACCAGATAAACACCCCCGCTGTCCGGCACACTTTCGGCCAGGCGGTCACACTCCGGCGCCGAATCGATGAGCTTCATCTCATCCCGCAGCCACTGAATGGTACTGCCGGCATTGAACACGCTGCCCTCCAGCGCATAGGTTGTCTTTCCATGCAGGCTCCATGCGACGGAAGTTACCAGTCCCGCCTTGGATCTGACCGGCGTGCTGCCCACATTCATCAGCGTAAAGCAGCCGGTGCCGTACGTGTTTTTCGCCTGTCCCGGCGTGAAGCACCCCTGTCCGAACAGTGCCGCCGGCTGGTCGCCGGCGCTACCGCAAATGGGAACGCCGGCGAGATCTTCCAGTCCCGGAATCCCGGCGGCCACCGTTCCATATTTGCCGCAGGAGGGAACCGGATGCGGCAGCAGGCTCATGGGAATCTGCAAAAGCCTGCACAAGTCCTCATCCCACCCCAGCGTGTTGATATTGAACAGCATGGTGCGGGAAGCGTTGGAATAGTCTGTCACATGGGCTTGACCCCCAGTCAAGTTCCAGATCAGCCAGCAGTCCACCGTCCCGGCGCAAAGCTCGCCCCGTTCCGCCCGTTCCCGCACGCCGGAAACGTTGTCCAGAATCCACTTGAGCTTGGTTCCCGAAAAATAGGCGTCCAGCAGGAGACCAGTTTTCTCCGTGACCATGTCGCCCACACCGTCCGCAATCAACTGATCGCAGATGGATGCCGTGCGGCGGCACTGCCAGACGATGGCGTTGTACACCGGTTTTCCGGTGGCACGTTCCCAGACGATGGTCGTCTCCCGCTGGTTGGTAATGCCGATGGCAGCGAGTGCCTTGGGATCAATGTGGGCGGTATGAACAGCCTCGGCCAGAGCGCGTTTCTCCGTTGCCAGAATTTCCATCGGGTCATGCTCCACCCAGCCGGGCTGGGGATAAATCTGCTGAAACGGGTATTGGGCACGGGCCACAATTTCTCCCGTCTGATTGAAGAGGATTGCGCGGGAGCTTGTGGTTCCTTGATCCAGTGCGGCAACATAGGTCTCCATGGAACTTCCCCCTGTTCTTTTTTAGAGCTGTGTGTTAGAATAATTGCAAAATCATCGTTGTCATTTTGCGTCGGTTTTATCAGCCGAATTAGATCAATTTGACCATAGTATAACATAGGGAGGCATTGTTTTCCATGGTGAAAAATGAGTTTACGTTTCTTTCTGCCGACGGCAAAACACCCATTCACGGAATTGAATGGCTTCCGGAGGACACTCCCCGCGCCGTCCTGCAAATCTCCCACGGCGTTGCGGAATACATCGCCCGCTATGAGCCATTGGCAAAGTATTTGACCGAGCAGGGTTTCGCCGTGGTGGGCAACGATCACATCGGTCACGGGCTGTCCGTTGCCAAAGACGCCGAGATGCTGTACTTTCAGCGCTGGGATGACGTCGTAGACGACCTCGATCAAGTGCGCTGCCGGATCGGAAAGGAGTTCCCCTCGCTCCCCTGTTTTCTGCTGGGACACTCCATGGGTTCGTTTTTGGCCAGAACCTACCTCATTCGCTATCCCGGCGCCGTCTCGGGCGCTATCATTATGGGCACCGGTCAGATGTCTCCGGCCATGACCGCCGGCGGTCGGGTGGTTGCCGCCGTAGAAGCAAAAAAGGTGGGCTGGGAGCACGCCAGTCCTGTTGTTGAAAAATTGGCCTTCGGCGCTTATAACAAAATTTTCGCCCCCAATCGGACGGGTTATGACTGGCTGTCCGTCAACGAGGAGAATGTGGACCGCTACATAGCCGACCCGCTCTGCGGTGGCAACGCTTCCGTGGGGCTTTTCCGGGAAATGCTTCACGGGCTGGATTTCATCCGCTCCACTGCAAATCTTCGCAAAATGAACTTGAACACGCCCGTCCTGTTTGTCTCCGGCTCCATGGATCCGGTTGGTGACTGCGGAAAGAGCGTCCAAAAAGCGTATGAGAGCTTCCGTAAAGTCGGTGTCCGCGATGTACGGCTGAAGCTTTACCCCGGCGCACGGCATGAGATTCTCAACGACAACTGCCGGGAAACGGTCTATCAGGATTTGGCGGCGTGGATGGCAGAAAAGCTACCCCAGCGTCAAGCCGCAGCCGTCTGATAAAAAGTAAGCAGGAGAACAACACATGGATACCTGGGAAAGTCTGAAAAATGAATGTCTGGCCTGCCGGGGCTGCGCCCTGGCAGATACCCGGCGCAACGTGGTCTTTGGTGACGGAGCCACCCATGCGGAAATCATGCTCATCGGTGAAGGTCCCGGGCAGCACGAGGATGAGCAGGGAATTCCCTTTGTGGGCCGTGCTGGAGAGCTTCTGGACGATATGCTGGCCATGATTCATCTGGACCGCACAAAGGTCTACATCGCCAACACGGTCAAATGCCGTCCTCCCCAAAACCGCGACCCTATGAACGTGGAACAAGCCGCCTGCATCGGCTGGCTGAATCGGCAGCGTTCGCTGCTCCAGCCCAAGATCATCGTGTGTCTGGGGCGAATTGCCGCCAAGGAGATCATCAAGGAGGACTTCAAAATTACGCAGGAGCATGGGCAGTGGTTTGAGCGGCAGGGCGTTGCCATGACCGCGGTTTATCATCCCGCCGCGCTGCTGCGGGACGTCAACAAACGCCCGGAAACCTTCGAGGATCTGAAGTCCATTCAGTCGCGGGTAAGAGCGCTTTGTGAGCACACCGACCTTTAAAACGCTTCGAGCACATGGGGAGCCTGTGGATGGATCCCCATGTGTTTTCCCATCGTTGTTAACCATCTTGCTTTTTCGGTTGACATGCAGAACTTGGAAATGTTATACTGTGCTCCAGATAAAAATGAGGGAGCGATTACATGGATTCTTCTACCTCTACAAAGTCCGGCTGGGGAGCCGCAGATCTTGCCTACATTGCCCTAGGCGCCGTCCTGATCGCGGTATGCGCGTGGATTTCCATCCCCACGACGGTACCGTTCACCATGCAGACATTTGCCATTTTCACCGTGGTGGGTCTTCTTGGCGGGCGGAGGGGCTCTTGGTCCGTCGTCGTCTACCTCCTAATGGGTGCCGTAGGGCTTCCGGTGTTTTCTAACTTTCAAGGCGGCCTCGGCTGGATGTTGGGTGCCACCGGCGGCTACCTAATCGGATTTTTGGGATCTGCACTGGTCTATTGGCTGGTCACAAAGCTGCTGGGCACGAAAGTCCCGGCTATGGCTCTGGGCATGGTGCTGGGACTTTTGACGTGCTACATCTTTGGCACAGCCTGGTTCCTGGTTGTCTACGCCCGCACTTCCGGTTCCATCGGACTGGGAACCGCACTGGGCTGGTGCGTGATCCCCTTCATCGTGCCGGATCTTCTGAAAATAGCTCTGGCGCTGGGGGTGACAAAAGTGCTTGGAAAACACGTTCATCTTTAACAGGAAAAAAGTCTGCCGACCATGTCGGCAGACTTTTCTTATTTGCGCTTTAGGCCCCGGAGATATGTCTTTGTCTCATCGGAAATCCGATAGCTCTCGATGGCTTTTTGAATGGTCTTGTTATGGGTCCATGAATCCAGTCGGTTGCTTTGCAGGTACGGGATCGCCGCACTGTACTGCTTTGCCAGTGCCGTTGCGAAGTACCACGCAATCATCATATTGACGTAATACTCCTCCGAGCGCACCGCCGCCACCAGCTCCAGCGCCTCCGGCACAAAGGCGTCATCCAGGTAGAAACTCATCAGCATTTCGATGCCAAAGCGGACTGTATAGGTATGTTCAGATTGCAGCCAGCATTTGATCTTCTCGTACAGCTCCGGCAGATGCTTTTTGAAAATTTTAGGAGAAATCAGATCGCAGGTGGCCCAGTTGTCGATGTACGGCAGAAAAATATCCAGTCCGGCGATCAGCTTATCGTAGTCCTTCATTCGCTCCAGCAGAAAACCGTGAAGATTGTTTTCTTCGTAGTATTGGTGGGGAAGCTGTGTCAGAAACGCGGTCGCTTCTGCAGTCCCAGATAATTCCCTGGTCAGGGCTCTGAGCGCCGGCGTGCGCACACCGATCACGGTGGCCTTGTCCACCGTAGGAATCAGCTTGCTGTTAAAGTCCCGATATTTCAAATCCTGTAACGCGAAAAGTCTGGCTTGAATTTCGGTCTCCATCGTACGCATAAGTTCCTCCTGCAATTTTACCATTTAAAACGCCTACGTTTTATCAAGAATAGCACATCTTTCAGATAGATTCCATACCAGATTGAAAAGAAGGCGTTTTTATGCTATTCTCTGAAAAAAGGAGGCGAACGCCATGAAAAATTCCATAAAAGCAGCACTTTATACCGCCGGAGCCTTGACCGCGGCCTTCGTGACTCTGACCATTGGCAATCTAATTTGCAAGAAAAAGGAAAAGCAAAAGGATGACCGCCCCCGCACTTGAGAAAGGCGTATTCCCGTCATGTTTTGTCTCCCTTTGCATAGGGTAGTGCCAAAGGGGGCCTTCTATGAAAATTCTTATCTGGAAACATCGGTCCGTCAGTCTTGCCGCACTGGTTATGGCGATCGCGATGGTCGGCTACATTGTTGCCTATCCGTCCTTTGCCGGTGCCTATGCCGCTGACCGACCTCTGCCGATCTACTGCGTAGACCGAGGGGAAGAAAAAGTCTGCGCCATCAGCTTCGATGCCGCTTGGGGCAACGAGGATACCGAAACACTGATTAAAATTCTGGATCAATATCACGTCAAAGCAACATTCTTTGTGGTGGGCGACTGGGTAGATAAATACCCGGAATCCGTGAAGGCGCTGGCCGATGCCGGGCATGAGGTCATGAGCCATTCCAACCACCACGACCACTACAATTCCCTCACTTCCGAGCAGATCATCGCGGATCTGAAAACATCGTGTGACAAGATCGAAAAAGTGACCGGCGTCCGCCCTACGCTGATCCGGTGTCCCTACGGGGAGTATGACAACCACGTAATTGAGGCGATCCGTTCCATCGGTGTGGAACCCATTCAATGGAACATTGATTCGCTGGACTGGAAGGAACTTCCCGCATCGGAGATCACCCAGCGGGTGACTTCCAGAATTGAACCGGGCAGCATCATTCTGTTCCACAATGCCGCCAAGCACACGCCGGAAGCCCTGCCAGCCATTCTGGAAAAGCTCATTGGGCAGGGCTACCAGATCGTTCCCATTTCCAAACTCCTTCTTCCGGGAACGTGTGACCAGGACTTTACAATGGATCACACAGGAAAGCAGTTAAAGTGCTCATAATTGCTCAATCTTTTGAGCAATCCCCTATTGTATGATTGGTACAACAAAGAAATCCAATTTGCAACAGGAGGTCTGCACAATGAAGGGTTATTACACAGCTCAAGGGTTTTTCGGATTGGTGGATGGAGCCTACATGCTTTTTTCCTGCGATGCTGATTACTATGACATGGCAGGGTACGGTGACTGATTCTTCGTCCCAATTTTTAAAATTACACCATCAATAGCAGGACGTTCGGACGATGTTCCGGACGTCCTGCTATTCTAAGTAGTGGCTCTCGTATCATTTTTCCGTGTAAAAAGTAGAGGCGGTCTGCATGAGAAAAAATTTGAATCCACAGCCAATTTTATCTTTCTTTTCTCAACATCGTGAAATTTTGGGAAATATGTTTATAAAGTAGAAAAAAATTTTACATTTTAAATAAAATAAAAAGGGGAATTTGATTGTTTCGTGTCTGGCAGTAGGCTATAATTATCCTTAGGTATTACAACTATTTGCGGGAAGCGCTTGCTCTTACATACTCTTTCTGAATATTTTGGAAAACTACACCGCCTTTGTCGATGCTGTACTGGCTCGGTGTCAAAACTAAGAAACACAGTAATCGTGGAAAAGGCAGCATGGGAGTGTGGCATGATGTTAAAGCATACCATCCTAATTGCAGATGATCAGGTCATCAACAGACGGATTCTTGGGAATTTGCTACAGAACAACTATAATATTTTGGAGGCAGAAAACGGTGAGGTCGCTCTCAAATGTCTCCATGAGCACGCCGACTTGATTTCAGCGGTTCTGCTGGATATCGTCATGCCCGTTATGAACGGCTACGAAGTCCTGGAAGCAATGCGGGAAGACCCCGTACTTTCCAAAATACCGGTTATCGTCTCCTCCCAGATGGAAGGTGACGCCGCAGAGCTTCATGCGCTGTCTCTCGGTGCCCACGATTTTATTGCAAAGCCTTATAAGGCGGATATTATCCGGCATCGGCTCGGAAATACAATTCGTCTGCGGGAAACCGCCGCCATGATCAACAAGGTTGAACGAGACGAGCTGACGGGGCTTTACAACAAGCAGTTCTTTCTTCATAAATTAGCGGAACATCTGAACACCAATCCCAACGAGCGCTATGACCTTTTATGCATCGGCGTGGAACGGTTCAAGCTGGTAAATGACACATACGGCACACAAAAGGGCGACCAGCTACTGTGCCACATTGCCGACGTGCTGCGAGAGGCCGGCCGCTCTTTGAATATTTGTGGCCGGTTTAGCTCCGATATTTTTTATTTGCTCATGCCCCACAAGTCTGTGTACACCAATGAAATGTTTCAGCCCTGGATCGACAAGATCAAGGCCTTCCCCATTGATATGGATATCAAGGTTCACTGCGGCATTTATGAAATTCACAACCGTGCCGTTCCTGTCAACGCCATGTGTGACCGGGCGCAACTGGCCGCTGAAAAGAACCGCGGCAAATATGATGTTTATTTCTCCTGCTACGACGATGCCATTCGTCAAAAGCTCCTTGAAGAGCAGTTCATCACCTCTTCCATGCAGTCCGCCCTGGAGCAAAAACAGTTTCAAGTCTATTATCAGCCAAAATATGATCTGAATACGGAAACCGTAGCCGGGGCAGAGGCTCTGGTTCGCTGGATTCACCCGGAACAGGGGATTTTGTCTCCGGGTTCCTTTATTCCGTTGTTTGAAAAGAACGGATTCATTACTCATCTGGACAACTACGTGTGGGAAACCGTCTGCCAAGATATTCGCAGCTGGATGGACAGAGGCCTTCCTCCTGTATCCGTTTCGGTAAATGTCTCCCGTGCCGATATCTACAATCCGAAGCTGATTGATATTCTGCTGAATTTGGTGGCAAAGTATCAAATTTCCATTCGCTGTCTCCATCTGGAAATTACAGAATCCGCGTACACGGATAACCCCGAGCAAATCATCACCGTTGTCAGCAAGCTGCGGGATCTTGGCTTTGTCGTGGAAATGGACGACTTTGGCAATGGGTATTCCTCTTTGAATATGCTGGCAGAAATGCCGGTAGACGTGCTGAAGCTGGACATCCGCTTTATTCAGAACCAGACCTTAAAAACTTCCGGCAAGGGGATTTTGAGTTTTGTCATCAGCCTTGCCAAGTGGCTGAATCTCGCCGTGGTCGCAGAAGGTGTTGAGACCGCCGAACAGATTGCCACTCTCCGCTTCATGGACTGCAACTACGTTCAGGGTTTCTATTATGCGCGCCCGATGCCAAAGCAGCATTTTGAACATCTGCTGGAAAGTTCCCGGGTCACAGAGATGGTCTGCACCAGCACAATGGCCGATCAGTATGTTCAAGAGCCGTCCAGGAAAAAGCATCCCAAGTTAGGCCGCGAAATGCTGATCGTGGATGACATTGAGATCAATCGTGCCGTCCTCGCAGGGACCTTTGATGACGAATATGACATTGTGGAACGAGCCGACGGTAAAGAAGCCTGGGAATATCTAGAAAATCACTATCAGCAGGTAGACATCGTCATGTTGGATCTTTTGATGCCGGTTATGGACGGATTTCACCTTTTGAAGAAAATTCGGAGCGATTCGCGCACCAAAAATCTGGCTGTCATCATCACATCCCAAGGGGACACTGAGTCCGAGCGAAGAGCTCTGCGCATGCAGGCCGATGATTTTATATCAAAGCCCTACACCCCAGACATTATTCGCCATAGAGTGCGCAATGTTGTGGCAAGCTGCCATCTGCGCCGCCTGGAAAAAGGCAGCGGGATGCCGGGGATGCAGCAAAAAATCTCTGGGCCGGAAATTCCACAGGCAGAGCAGGATGCTCGGACAGAGGATGCTGTGGAAGCTCTGCGTCCCTATTTTGACATTGTGCGGCTCGTTGACCCCAAACGAACGCTTGTTTATGAAGGCGATGCAGACCGCTGCGACATGCATAGCTGCTTCTCCGTCTGGGGAAAGAATGCCCGGTGCAACAACTGCACCTCGCTGAAAGCGCTGGAGCAACAAGGTCGGATGAGCAAGCTGGAATACTCGGAAAACGGTCTTTATTTTGTAACCTCCCAATATATGCCCCGCGGTGATGCCGGTACGGTCCTTGAAATGGTTTCCAAGCTGGACGAGGACTACGTAGACAACATCATCGATAAGGATTTGCTGTATCTGAAGCTGGATGCCATGAATCCGCTGTTGGAGCGAGACGAAGTAACCGGTGTTTATAATTGCCTTCATGTTGACCGAAATCTGGATCGTTACATCGCCAATGCGCAAAAGCGGGACAGCAATATCGGCATCGCGTTGATTGGTGTGGAAAACTTCCAGCATTCTAAGGAGCCGTTAGGTCATTTTCCCGGTGATGAGGTTCTTAAGCATATCGCAAACATACTGGAAAGCAACATTGCCGTCAGCCGCGGTGACTTTGTTGCCAGATACCGCGAAGATCAGTTTCTCATTGTCTGTCGAAATATGGAGCCAAAAGATTTTGCAAAGCGGATATCAGCCGTGACCCGTCTGGTCCAGCACACGGTTCTTTCGGACGGCACGCAAGTTACTGTAAGGCTCTCTACCGGCTGTGTATCCATGTTGGAGTATGCAAACTGCACGGCACAGGAATTGTTGGAAATTGCGGAAAAGCGGCTGCTTGAAGCCCAAAAAGATTGCAGCAGCCCGGCTGGCGTATTTGACTGACCCGCTTAAATTTTTTTAGAATAATTGTCACTAAGCAGGGGGAAAACAATGATCGCACTTTTACAAAACCATCTGTTGATCAGCTCGCTGGCAGCATGGCTGGCCGCCCAAGTGATCAAGACCATTCTCTATTTCGTTGTCAACAAGACATTGGACTGGCACCGACTGTTCGGAGACGGCGGAATGCCAAGCGGGCACTCTGCTACGGTAACGGCTTTGGCTGTGACAGCCGCACTGGACGAAGGCCTTGGCTCCCCCCTGTTTGCCGTCAGCGGCATTTTGGCCGTCATTGTCATGCACGATGCCATGGGCGTCCGTTTGGAAGCCGGAAAGCACGCAAAGGCGATCAACGAATTGATGGGAATGCTGGCTGGCGACAGCAAGCCGGAAGAAGCCCTTAAGGAATTTCTGGGGCATACTCCGCTGCAGGTGTTCTTTGGTGCCCTGCTGGGTCTTGTGATTGCGCTTTTGCTGCGTTAAAGCTTTGGCTTTTTTAAGTCCCGCCAATCATGGATTGGCGGGATTTTTATCTGCGGGGATCTGTTTTGAGCCGTATTTTTGGTTCATAAATTGCAAAAAGTTTTATTTTTTCTAGTCATTCCATCCAAAAAATCAGCTTTGGATCTACACTTCTTTGGCGCTGCTTTTTTGCACACTTCGTGCTATAATATTTTTAACAGTTTATTGTCGGTTATCGGCAGATAAGCCGTCATCCTGTCTGCGGCATCGCCACAGCAGGAAAAATAAACACATACTTGGAGGGGATTTTCGATGCTTCGCGAAGAAATTGCGATTAACAGAGAAATTAGCCGTAATACCATCACAGGCCTTGTCCGCACCGCCAATGAGTTTTCCAGCACCATTCTGGTGAAAACGGACGATTTTCAGGTCAACGCCAAAAGTCTGATGAGCATGATTGCGCTTGATCTGCATCTGGATATGCACGTTTGCATTGAAGCCACCGGCAGCGATGAAAAGCAGGCTGTTGAAGCAATCAAGTCTGCACTCATCTGAATTTCATATCTGTAAAACTATTGAAACAGCAGCCCGTGGAAATCTCCACAGGCTGCTGTACTTTTACCTTTCATTCTGCTGCACAAGTGCGGTCAGAATCCGTACCATTTTTTCCATCGCCGCCGTCGGGATAAATTCCCGCACACTGTGGAAGTTGACTCCGCCGGTACACAAATTAGGGCAAGGCAGCCCCTCATAGGACAGCTTCGCGCCGTCCGTTCCGCCGCGAATAGGCACGATCTGCGGTTCGATGCCGCAGCTGCGCATAGCCGCGCAGGCTCGATCTATCAGCTCCATGTGGGGCTCAATCTTCTCCCGCATATTGTAATAGCTGTCCCGGATCAGCACGTCCACGGTACCATTGCCATACTTCCGGTTCAGATAATCTGCCATGTCCTGCAGGCAAACCTTGCGCTGCTCAAACTTTTCCCGGTCATGATCCCGAATCAGCAGATTGAGGGCAGCGGCACTCTCATCGCCGCTGATCCGATTGACATGGTAAAAACCCTCGTACTTCTCCGTGTGCTCCGGTGTTTCAGCCGGAGGCATCAGATTTAAAAACTCCTGGGCCAGCAAAATGGCATTGCGCATCCGATTTTTTGCCTCACCGGGATGGATGTTGAGGCCGTGAAACTCCACTTGGGCATTGGCCGCATTGAAATTTTCATATTCGATTTCGCCCAGTGCGCCGCCGTCCACCGTATAAGCGCTCTGCGCGCCAAAGCGTTTTAGGTCGAAATGCTCTGTCCCCCGACCCACTTCCTCGTCCGGCGTAACGGCAACTGCAATAGGGCCATGGGCAATTTCCGGATGGCCGATAAGGTACTCCATGGCGGTAAAAATTTCCGCCGCGCCGGCCTTATCGTCGGCGCCCAACAGCGTCGTTCCGTCCGTGACCAGCAGTTCCTGCCCGCAATAAGGGCGCAGCGTCTCTTCATCGATGAATTCCCCCGCCGCATTCAGCTTGAGATTGCCCTTTTGATACGGCACCCGCCGCGCCTGAATATTGGCTCCCGGCGCATCTGGAGAGGTATCCATGTGGGCAATCAGTCCCATCGCGGGCAGCGCTTCACAACCGACGGTGGCAGGAAGGCGCCCATATACATAGCCCCATTCATCCAGATAGACGTCTGAAAGACCGATGGTCTGAAGATCCTGCGCCAAAAATTCACCCAGCAGCCGTTCCTTCTTCGCACTGGGAAAGGTGTCGCTATCTTCGACAGATTGTGTGTCAAAGGCAATATACCGTAGAAAACGGGAAATAACGTCCATGTAACCGCATCCTTTTGTAAATTTCAATTATTTTACCGATATTATAGTGGAAAAATCAGTGCCTGTCGACAAATTGTTTTCCGTTTTCAAGACCCACGTCAGTGAAGTCCCACATGCTACTCTCTCAAATGTCATGATTTCGGTGAAATCCGCCCATACTATTCCAAACGGAGGCATGTAGTATGGAATTTTTATGGACAAATGAGATCACTCCGCCGGTTTTTCCGGCTCTGAACGGAGACCTTGAAACCGAGGTGCTGGTGATTGGCGGCGGCATGGCGGGCATTTTGTGTGCCTTGAAGCTAAAAGAAAAAGGGGTCGATTATATTTTGGTGGAAGGCCGGCAGATCGGCAGCGGCATCACAAAAGGCACCACCGCCGTCCTGACCGCGCAGCACGACACGCTGTATCAAGACATGATTCAAAAATCCGGGCAGGAGAACGCACAGCTCTATCTGGAGGCCAATTTGCAGGCGGTGCAGCAATTCCGTATGCTGTCCCACTGCATTTCCTGTGATTTTGAGGAAAAGCCGTCGGTGATGTATTCCCTGCATGACCGAGCGCTGATGGAGCGCGAGGCAAAGGCCGTTCGCTCTCTAGGGTTTGACGGCGAATTTACCACGCAAACACCGCTGCCCTTCCCCGTTGCCGGAGCGGTACGCTATCCCGGCATGGCCCAGTTTCACCCGCTGAAGTTTCTATACGGCGCGGCAAGGGGCTTAAACATTTTGGAAAACACCTTTGTTCAAAAGTTGGAGGGCACAACCGCCGTCACCCCGCAAGGACGCATTCGGGCTAAAAAGGTCATCATCGCCACCCACTATCCCTTTCTCAACAGCCACGGCCTTTATTTCATGAAGCTCTATCAAAAGCGCTCCTATGTCATTGCCTTGGAAAACGCGCTCGATCTGGGCTGCACCATAGAGGATATCGGAGAAAACGGCGTCTATCTGCGCAACTACAACGGGCTTCTGCTCATCGGCGGAGGCGACCACCGCACCGGCGGGAAGGGCGCGTGTTTTTCCGCCCTCAGAGCGTTTGCCCGGCGGTATTTTCCGCAGGCAAAAGAAGTATATGCCTGGGCCAATCAAGACTGTGTCAGTCTGGACGGCGTGCCCTATATCGGGCCATACAGTGCAGGCTTGCCGAATGTCTATGTGGCGTCAGGTTTCAATCTCTGGGGCATGACCACCTCCATGGCAGCTTCCCAGATTCTGGTGGATCTGATTTTGTGCCGGGAAAACCGTTTTGCCCCGGCCTTTGCGCCCGACAGAAGCATGCTCTCCGGCCAGCTCTTTTCCAATCTCGGCACCACGCTGTTGGACTTTGTCTCGCCCACTGCAAAGCGCTGTTCTCATTTGGGCTGCGCCCTCAAGTGGAACGCCGCCGAGCACAGTTGGGACTGTCCTTGTCACGGCTCACGTTTTGATGCGCACGGGCGGCTCATCGACAATCCCGCTATGAGGGACAGCCATGTGGAATAAGGGCTTTGAGGGCTGGTATTTCAAGCATCAAAAAGTGGGAGACACGGTTGCCTTTATCCCCGGTCGGGCGGAAAACGGTGCGTTTATCCAAATGATCTCCGCCGGAGGCTCCCGGCAGTTCGACGTGCCGGAGCTTTCCGTGACCGGCAGCGTCATTCGGGCGGGAAATTGCCTGTTCTCCTGGCGCGGCTGCAAAATTGACCTGCCCGGTGTCTCCGGGCAGATTTTCTACGGACCACTGACTCCGCTTCGGTCCGATATCATGGGGCCTTTTCGCTTCTTTCCCATGGAATGCCGCCATGGGGTAATCAGTATGGCGCATTCTCTGGTGGGCAGCATCACCATTGACGGAAATGTGCACGACTTTGACGGCGGAGCCGGATATATTGAAAAAGACAGCGGCACATCCTTTCCAAGCTCTTACCTGTGGCTTCAGTGCAATGACTTTCCCGCGCCATGCTCCATCATGGTGTCCGTCGCCCATATTCCGTTTTGCGGCAGGAGTTTTACCGGCTGTATCTGCGCCATCATTGCCGGTGGTCGGGAATATCGGCTGGCCACCTACAAGGGCGTCCGCATTCACGCAGCGAACAGCCGGCACATCTGCCTTTCCCAGGGAACTCTCCTGTTGGAAATTGACGCAAGTCCCTCCGGCAGTGGGCATTCTCTGCGCGCTCCCGTTCAAGGGCACATGTCCGGCACAATCCGAGAGAGCGTCGACACGGCGATTCATGTCCGCATGTGGGAGCGGGGTCGGCTGATCCTTGACCTGCGCAGCTGCCACGCCGCCTGTGAATCCGTTATGCCGGAGGAACTCCCATCCGTGTCCGCAGCGGAACCTTTTCAAGACGAACGATGAATAAAGCGCCCGGCTCTTCATAAGTTGAAACACACGAAGAAGAGGCGGTGCTGCCAATTTGATACGCTCAAAAGTTTTACTCGTCAATTCGCTGATTCTTTGCGCAGCCGCACTGGGATTGCAGACGCTCGCTCTGCTGTTTCGCACGTATCTGGCCAAGGTGTTGGGGCCGGAGGGAATGGGTCTGTTGCAGCTCACCGCGACGCTTCAGCTGTTTTCAACCGCGCTGGCCACCATGGGCCTGCGCCTAACCGTGTCGCGGCTGGCAGCGCAGGAGCTGGCCAGCCGCCATTTTGCGGGAGCGGTACGGGTTGCCAGAGTCTGCCTGCTCTTTGGTCTGATTTCCGGAGCCGGTGCCATGGTGGTGCTGTCTTTCAGTGCGCCATGGCTGGGAACCGTGCTGTTGAAAGACCCCCGCACCATTCTTGCCCTCCGGGTATTCGCCTGGAATCTTCCCTTTGTGGCGCTGTCAGCCGTTTTCAACGGCTATTTTGTTGCTGTAGATCGGGCGTACGACGTGGCAGTTACCCAAATTTTGGAGCAGGCGGTGGAGCTGGGCGTTGCCGTTTTCCTGCTGCGCCGCGTGGCATCTCTTGGCCTGTCCGGCTCCTGCGCCGCCATCGCATTGAGTTCGGGTATTGGGGAAGCCCTCTCCTGCGTTTTGCAATACATCCTCTATCGCCGAGACGCGATGGAGCGCCTGCGCAAGGGCGGCGTGTGCGCAGCTGGACTGTCCCGGCGCATGCTGTCCACGGCGATACCGATTGCAGGCAGTATGCTGGCAGCCACAGGAACCCGCGCTGTCGAAAATCTTTTAATTCCGCTGGGTCTGCGGCAGGGCGGAGCCACGGAAGCCGTGGCTCTGTCCATTTTTGGGTTGATTCACGGAATGGTGATGCCGCTGCTGCTATTTCCGGCGCAAATGATGGTTCCCCCGCTGGAGCTGCTTTTGCCGGAGCTGGCGGCCAGTCAGGCAAGCGGACATATCCGCCACCTAAACTATATGGTAAATCGGGTTGTGCGAATTGAGCTGATTCTCTCCGTGGGAATTGCCTGGTTTTTCTGGAACTTTTCCCGGGAGCTGGGAATGCTCTTCTTCCACAGCACCGACATTGCACCTTATTTGCGCATTCTGGCCTTTTTGGCGCCGCTGCTGTATCTGGATCTTTTGTTTGACATGATTCTCAAGGGGCTTGGGAAGCAGGTCTATTCTCTGAAAAACGATCTGTATGGATCTGCTGTGGATATTTTTCTCCTATGGATTCTGCTTCCGCGATTTGGCGTGGGCGGATATCTGATTGCGACCTTTGCCTCCGCCGCTTTGAAGTTCTGCTTGAGTATCCGAGGGGTTGCCTCCAGTGCCCGGCTGGAGCTTGGCGTCTGGGATCTGGGCAAAATTCTACTGTGTATGATTGGGGCGTCCATTGTTACATTTGCAGCGTGGAATCTGTTCAGCTTCACGCGGGAAGTCTCTCTCCACCCCGTCCTTAGGTGCTGCATCACGCTTCTCAACTTTTGGGGACTTCTCCGGCTCACCTCCTGCATTTCAAAGGAGGATGTGGTCTGGCTTCGATCTCTGACAAAAGCAAATTGACAACGCCGTTTTCCCAAATAACACGATCCCCCCGGACAGACCTGCACAGGTTCTGTCCGGGGGGATCTCAGCAATGAGATGGCCGCTTTTGCAAGCCGCATCACAGATTTTGAAAAAGCAATTCGTATTGATTCTGTGGAGAAATCCGATAAATGTGCTCCACATCGCGGTCCATTTTTTCCTGCTGGGGATCGTCCGCAGCATACAGGATACAGGTTCCACAGGAAGAGCTCAGCTTTCTCGGAACCGGAGCCATCCGCGCAGAAATGCCATTCTGGGTCAGTGTGCGGGTGGTAATCAGGGCCGAAACGTGGGTGTGGAAGGTCGCTATGTACTGATTCATTTGCTCAGTGTCAGCAAAAAGTCCTGTCCCTGCGGCTTTACGGACACCTGATAGCCTTGACTGGAGCCGAAGCGGGTCACGTTCTCCACGGAGCATGAATTGTCCACCATGACCTCCATGGTCTGCGGAGCGTGGGCCTTGACTTCTTTTTGTACCAGAATCACCGGCATGGGGCATACGTATCCTCTTGCATCAATCATTTTGCTTCTACCTCCTGACGGGAATTTATCAGCGAAATTGCCAGCAGGACAACCACGCCCAGAATCACGGCGATCTTTCCCGCCGTGCCGATTCCGCCAACCACCAGCTCTTTGGCTTCATTGAGAGAATCGGGGTTGCCCGCAAGGCCAAAGTTGTGTGCCGAAGCTGCGCCCAAAATCATGCCGAACACGGTGACGGCGGAGTCGCCGTTGCCCTCGCCGGCCAGAATCAGCTGACGCAGCGGGCAGCCGCCCAGCAGGACAGAGCCCCAGCCAACCAGCACCATACCCAGAAGGTTCCACAGCTCGCTGCTGTGGGCAATGGGCTGGGCAGCAAAGCCCAGATGGAAGTTACCCAGAATCAGATTGCCCACCAGAACCGTTGCAAAAATTGCCACAAAGCCATACAGAAGACTTGCGTCACGGAAGAGCATCAGATCGCGGATGCCGCCCACCATGCACAGTCTCGCCTTCTGCGCCAGCGCGCCCACAACTAGCGCGATCACAAGCGCAATCAGTGCCGGGGCGTGCTTGGAGCCGGGGCCTTCCGTGCTGGCATGGAACAGTGCGGGAGCCGCAAGGCCGAGAATCAGCAAACCCGTCATGACAACGGGCAGCACGCTGCCTTCCACGGTGCTGACCGCATAGGCACGCTGGAGTGTGAAGCCTTTCTTGAGGAAAACAACGCCGATGGCGATGCCCGCAACAAATCCCACCAGACCAACGACCGCATTCAAGTCACCGCCGCCCAGTCGAATGACCATACGCAGCGGGCAGCCCAAAAACACCAGAGCGCCGATCATCACGAATGCGCCCAGCACAAACCGGGTGGCCGGGGCGGAACCCGCCTTGGCCCGGAATTCCTTCGTTGCCACCGACATCAAAAATGCGCCCAGCACCAGACCGATGATCTCCGGGCGAAGATACTGGACCTTGGCCGCGCTGTGCAGCCCCACCGCACCCGCGATGTCGCGTTCAAAACAGGCAATGCAAAATCCCATGTTGGCCGGATTGCCCAGCGCAGTTAGCACCAGTGCCGCAATTCCCACGGCAATTCCGGCACTGATAACCAGATAGTTAACCTTCTTCATTTCTCTGCTCCTCTCGTATTAAGTTCGCTATTTTTATCATAAAATAGCGACATAGAATCGTCCAACAAAGATTTTAAATAAAGCGAGGACGTTATTGAATTAATCAATAACGTCCTCGTTGGAGTGAAGCTTTGCTGCCCGTTTCACGAATTGGCAAAACTGCTGTTCCGTAGTGCCAAGCAGTTCGCCCTTTCGCCGGATCATATAAATTTTCCGCTGCAGGCCCTCTTCGTCCATCTCAAATGCCAACAGCTTTCCACTTTGGACCTCCTCCTGCACAGCCAGTGCCGAGAGGACGGAGACGCCTGCGCCCCGTGCCACCATGCCTTTGATGGTTTCGGGGTTATCAATACGCGCCACGATTTGCAGCTGCGCCGTCTGGAACCCGATCTGGTGCATATAGGCGTTGACCGTGCGGTCCGTTCCGGAGCCCTCCTCCCGGGCAACAGTGGGTTCACCCAGCAAATCCCGCCCCCAGACTCCGCTGCTGTGCAGCGCCCGATACCGGGCGCTGTTCTCGGTTACCATCACAAGTCGGTCAACCGCAAGCGCTTCATAGGTCAAAAGCTCCGGGTCCTGTTCCGCGCCCACAAAGCCGATGCTGATCTCCCCCGCCTTCAGCAGCTCATGGATCTGTGCGGAATCTCCCCGCTTGAGGAGGTATCGGCAATCGGCGTGGCCTTTTAAAAATCCGGATAGGAGATCGGGGAGCAGATACTGCGCAGGAACCGTGGAGGCACCCAGGGACAGCGGCTGGTGGATCGTTTCCCCCTGTTGGATTGCCCGGAGATCCCGGCATTCCGACAAAACACGCTTGGCCGCCGGATAAAGCCGCTGCCCGTCGGAGGTCAGTTGAATGTTTCTGCGGGTATCCCGCGCAAAGAGCCGCGCATCCAAAGCCGCCTCCAGCGCGCTGATATGGGAGCTGATGGTGGACTGCGTCAGATAAAGCTCCTCCGCCGCACGGGTAAAGCTGTTCAGCTCCGCCACAGTCACAAAGGTTTCCAGCTGTTTCAGTGTGAAATCCGCCATCGATCTTCCCTCGCTTTCATCGACTTTTCCAATTTTACTTTCCCCGCCGTCCTTGCTATAATTGGGCAAAAGCAATTTCGCATGGAGGGGACTGCCTCATGATTTATCTGGACAATGCCGCGACCTCTTACCCCAAGCCGCAGGGCGTCAGCGACCGCATGAAAGAATATCTGGATCTTATCGGTGCACCGGTAAACCGCTCCGTCTATGCCCGGGCACAGGATGCCGGCCTTGTGGAGCTGCAACTTCGGGAGCGTCTGGCTCGGATTTTCAACTTCCCCGAATCGCCAACTCAGGTCCTGCTGACCGCAGGGGCAACAGCGGCGCTGAATCAAGCGATTTTCGGTTATCTGCGTCCGGGTGATCATTGTCTGGTCAGCTCCATGGAGCATAACGCCGTGATGCGTCCGCTGCAAATGCTGGCGCAGCGGGGCGTGTCCTTTGACCGGATTCCCTGCGGGATCGACGGCGCCCTTGACTTGCAGCGCATCGAGCCGCTGATTCGACCGAACACGCGGCTGCTGGTTCTGGTCCACGGCTCCAACGTGTGCGGAACGGTGCAGGATGCAGCGGCAGTGGGCAAAATCTGCGCGCGCCACGGAATTGCATTCGTGCTGGATGCAGCCCAGACGGCAGGCCATTGCCCGGTGGATTTCAAGGCGTTTGGCCTTTCCGCACTGGCGGTACCTGGGCACAAGGGGCTGCTGGGTCCGTCCGGAATCGGTGCGCTGCTGGTAACCCGGGAATTTGCCGATGCGCTGACGCCCCTTCTGGCCGGTGGAACGGGGAGCGCGTCAGACAGTGAGCTGCTCCCCCCCTATCTGCCGGACCGATTTGAGTCCGGCACACCCAATCTGCCGGGGATTTACGGCTGGGAGAAAGCGCTGGCCTTTGTTGAAGAAACCGGAATCGACGCTCTGTCTGCCCACGAAAAAAATCTGACCGGGCAGTTTTTGCACGGACTTGAAGGCATTCACGGAATCCGCGTATGCGGAAAGCACGGCACAGAGCAGCGCGTGGGCGTACTCTCGGTGGACTTTGAAACCTGCGACAATGCGCAGGCCGCTGCCCGGCTGGAATCCGAATTTGGGATCCTCACCCGATGCGGGCTACACTGCGCTCCCTCGGCCCACAAAACGCTGGGAACCTTTCCGGAAGGAACCGTGCGTTTTTCCATCGGCTTTGCCAACTCGCCGGAGGAAATTCAGCAGGCAGTTCATGCCATTTCGCAGATTGCAGAGGCATCCGTTATTCTATAAAAAGAATAGCATATTTTTGGATGCTGTGCAATCCCGGTACTGTTTCAGTAAAACACATGGAAAATCGCCGCAGATGTGAGAATGTCATTTCACATCTGCGGCGATTTCCACAAGAGGATGGAAGAAAGAAGAATTGGTTATTAAATCCGGATTTTTAGCGCAGCCAGTACCTTTTTCTGCACCGGGAGGCGCTCAAAGCGGGGATAGTCCTCCCGATAGTGGGCAAGCAATTTGGCTGCGTCACGGGAATCCAGGCAGCCAATCAAATTCATGGTCAGGCCGTGAACGGCCAGCAGCATCCAATAAGCCAGCTGCTCGTCTCGATGCCCAAGGGGTGCCTGGAACATATACTCCAGAATCCGAAAGGCTTCGCCTGATGAGGCGCTTTGGGCGTCCTCGGACAGCAGCTGCGCAAGACTTTCGGAAAAGGCGTCATGGCACGGGTCCTTGTCCGGACTGGAACCCATACCCAGCAAGCCGTCTCCCGGCTGGCGCTCCCGCTCCAGCTTGGCGCACCGGATCAGATAATCCTGATACAGCTGTCTCACCTGCTCAAGCATGAAAAAGCCTCCCAAACCGTATTGAAATCAAGCAAACGGGTTCTCGGTGGGATAGGGCAAAGACTTGGGCTGATTGTAGGCAATGTCCTCCACGCCCAGGAACTTCATGACCTCAAAGAGTGCCTTTCCGTAATGACCGAACGCCACCGCGCCGTGGTGCGGATAGCGCTTTTGAATCAGCACATGGCGGTAGAACCGGCCCATTTCGGGGATGGCAAACGCGCCGATGCCGCCGAAGGAGCGGGTCTTGACCGGCAAAACTTCGCCCTGGGCGATGTAGGAACGCAGCTTGCCCTCAGAGTCGCACTGCAGGCGATAGAACGTGATCTGGGAGGCAGCGATGTCGCCCTCCAGCGTGCCGCGGGTAAAGTCCGGCTCGGAGTCCTTCGGTTCCAGCAGACGGTGCTGAATGAGCTGATATTTCACAGCGCGGTCGCTGCACAGCTTGCACGACGGCGTGTTGCCGCAGTGGAAGCCCATGAAGGTATCGGTCAGTGCGTAGGGGAACTTGCCCTCGATGTCCTCGTGATACAGATCTGCGGGGACGGAGTTGTTGATGTCCAGCAGCGTCACGGTGTCGCCGGAGACGCACATGCCGATGTACTCGCTCAGTGCGCCGTAAATATCCACCTCGCAGGACACGGGGATGCCGCGGCTCACCAGACGGGAGTTGACATAGCAGGGCTCGAAGCCGAAGGCCTCCGGGAAGGCGGGCCAGCACTTGTCGGCAAACGCCACATACTTGCGGGCGCCCTTGTGGGCCTCCGCCCAGTCCAGCAGCGTCAGCTCCAGCTGTGCCATGCGCTGGCTCATCTCGGGATAGTAGCAGCCCTCGCCCATTTCCTTGGCCATATCGGCGCAGACGTCGAGGATGCGGGGATCGTCCTTGTGCGCCTTGTAGGCAACCAGAAGATCCAGCTCGGAGTTCTCCTCTATCTCGACGCCCAGCTCATAGAGTCCCTTGATGGGGGCGTTGCAGGCAAAGAAATCCTGGGGGCGGGGGCCAAAGGTGATGATCTTCAGACCGGCCAGTCCGATCAAGGCGCAGGCAACGGGCTTGAATTCCGCCACCATGCGGGCAATATCCTCGGCAGTGCCCACGGGATACTCGGGAATGAACGCCTTGAGATGACGCATGCCCAGGTTGTAAGAACAGTTGAGCATGCCGCAGAAGGCGTCGCCGCGGCCGTTGATCAGATCCTTGCCGGATTCCTCGGCTGCCGCCACGTACATGACGGGGCCGTCAAAATTCTTGGCAATCAGCGTCTCCGGCGTCTCGGGGCCAAAGTTGCCCAAAAACACCACCAGCGCATTGCAGCCCGCGGCCTTGACCTCGGACACTGCCTTGAGCATATCCAGCTCGTTTTCCACGGTGGTTTTGCATTCCACCATGTCCATTCCCTTCGCCTGGCAGGCGGCCACAATGGCAGCTCTGCGGCGCTCGGACAAGGAAACGATGAAGCAGTCTCTGGAGACTGCAATAATGCCGAGTTTTACCTCGGGAATATTATGTAACATTTCATTACACCTCTTTCTTTATACAATCGATTAAAGATCGGCGGAGATATCAAAATTGATCCCATCCAGCGCCACAACGGCGCCTTGAGCAGCTTCGCTGCTCAAGGCATGGGCCAGCAGCCACTTGTTGCACGCCCACAGCCTTCCATCCTCGGCATTACCGGGCAGCGGCGTCATCGCGGGCTTGGGGCCATTCGTTCCCCGGGGCAGTACCACCAGAACCCGGAAGCCTTGTCCGCGTTTCGCGCCGCAGGGCGCATAGTGCAGCGTGGTGGCATAGACCTCCACCACGGCACCGGCCGGCGCCAGAAATGCCCGCACTTTCGAGGTGTCCAGTCTCCCGTCCACCAGATCATCCAGACTGGCTACCAGCAAAATGAAATCCTGCGTGCCGATGTTGATCTCGCTGTCCCGGTGGTATTCCAGGCAGTTGAGCTTTGTATTGTGGCCGTTGCACCAGCCCAACTGGATGGGCATGCCGCCGTAGGCATTGTCCCGTAGAAGCCCGGCAATGGGCAGTGCCTCCAGTGAGGGCTGAGAGGGAACGTACTCTACGCCCTCCGGCAACGGCGTTTCGGTTTCCAGCGTATGCAGCAGTTGTGCGGTATCATAGCCGGTCAGCACTTTGCCATAGCGAGCAAACTCCGGCGCATTGACAGAAGTAATTTTCATGGAATCACCTTTCCACTTTTTGATATTTCTTGACACAGACGGTGCAGATTTTCCGGCTGATGGGCATAAACGTCTGCGCCACCGGGCCCACCAAAAGCGCACAGATCACCGTGCCCAGTCCCACCGTTCCACCCAGCAGAAAGCCAACGGCGGCAAACGCAAGATCGGTACACATACGGACGATGCCAAAGGGTTTTCCGCTTTTCTCGCTGATGACCACTGCCACCAAATCATTGGGACCGGTGCCGGCTTCCGAGCAAATGACCACCGTCATGCCAAAAGCCAGAATCACGCAGCCTGCCGCCAATACCGTAATGCGGATTGCAAGCGGCAGTCCGGCATGAATCACGGGGGTCAGTAGGGCGGTAAACACGTCAATAATCGGGCCGCCAAGCGCCATGCAAACCAAGGTGCCAATCCGAATTTGGGGACGGTCTACCATCAGCAGCACCGCCACGATCAGCACGGAAACCGCCAGATGCACCCGCCCATGGGTCATCGCCAGCCACGCCGGCCACGGCACCATGCGGGTAAGTCCTTGAATCAGCACGTTGAAGGGGTCACTGCCCAAATTGCTCAACAGAAACAGCGTCACGCCGAAATGCGCCACGCAAAGCCCCACCAAAAGCAGTCCGATTCGGACGGTCTTCTCCTTCAAATGCAGCTTCAATCGGAGTCTTCTGCCCCGGCGGTCTCCTTGCGGTACTGCCGCCAGGTGTAAACGCCAAATCCGATGGCGGCTCCGGCGAAGATGACGCCCATCACCCAGCCGATCCATACCGGCATGGTGGTGGAGCCGCCGTAGACGCCCTTCACCGTCTGGACAGCTAGGTATAAAAGATACAGCGACACTACCCCGCGAAACGTGGCGTGGAGATTTGCCTGCTTCTTTTTCGGTGAACTGTGCTTGGTGTTTGCTTTCATAGTTGCTCCTTATTGCAGTGTGGGGAACAGCGCCTTGACTGCGGGATAAATCTGCCGGAATTTCCGGTATTGTGCCTCATAGCGGGCGGCGATCTCCGGGTCGGGATGAACCGTGTCGGTCACCCGAACCAGTGCGTCCGCTGCCGTTTCCACATCCGGATATTCACCGCAGGCAACAGCCGCCAGAATGGCGCCGCCGTAACCGGGACCCTCCTCCGTTTCCACGGTGTCAATGTCCAGATTCAGTACGTTGGCAAAAATCTGCCGCCACAGCGGGCTCTTGGCGCCGCCGCCGCAGATTTTGCTGCGGGTGATGTCGATGCCCAGCGAACGGGCAACTTCCAGCGAATCCCGCATGCCGAACGCCACGCCCTCCAAAACCGCCTGGGTCATATCCGTGCGGCTGGAGTCCATCGTCAAACCGATGAAGGTTCCTCTTGCCGCCGGATCATTGTGGGGTGAGCGTTCGCCCATCAGATAGGGCAGGAAGAACACATGGTCGTGCCCCAGCTTCTCCGGTGTAATACCGGACTGCTCATCGCCGTATGCCTGCGTGTGCAGGACTTCCTCCATCCACCATTTGTTGCAGGAGGCGGCGGAGAGCATGCAGCCCATCAGATGATAGTTTCCATCGGCGTGGGCGAAGGCGTGCAGCGCATTGTGGGGGTCTACGCCAAATTTTCTGCTGGAGATGAAGATGGTGCCGGAGGTGCCCAGAGAGAGGTTGCACCGTCCGTCGCCGACAGTGGCAGTTCCCACCGCCGCTGCGGCATTGTCACCGGCGCCGGCGCAGACCTTCACGGTTTCCGGCAGGCCCAGCGTTTTTGCCATGGCGGGCGTTAGGACGCCCACAGTCTGGTAGCTTTCATAAATATGCGCCATCTGGGATTCCCGAATGCCGCAGATTTCCAGCATCTCGGCGCTCCAGCACTTGTTCTTCACATTAAAGAGCAGCATGCCGGAGGCATCGGACACGTCCGTGCAGTGCACACCGGTGAGCATATAGTTGAGGTAGTCCTTGGGCAGCATGATCTTGTTGATGCGGGCAAACAGCTCCGGCTCATGGGCTTTCATCCACAGCAGCTTGGGCGCTGTAAACCCGGCAAAGGCAATATTAGCAGTTAGGGAGGAGAGCTTCTCCTTGCCAACGACTGTGTTGAGATACGCGGTCTCCTCGGTGGTGCGGCCGTCATTCCAGAGGATGGCGGGACGCAGCACATGGTCATCCTTGTCCAGCGCCACCAGCCCGTGCATCTGACCGCCGCAGCCGATGCCGGCCACCTGCGATTTGTCGCACTCTGCTGTCAGCTCCCGGATGCCGTCAACCGTGGCCTTCAGCCAATCCTCGGGGTTTTGCTCCGACCAGCCGGGGTGGGGAAAGGAGATGGGATATTCCCGGGATACAATTTTTTGAATGGCTCCCCCGCCGTCCATCAGCAACAGCTTGACGGCGGAGGTACCCAGATCAACACCGATATACAGCATCGTGTTCCCCTTAGCCGGCCTTGCCGGTCTTGTGGTTGGAAACCACGTCGAAGATAACGGCGATCAGCAACACAGCGCCCTTGACGACGTACTGCCAGTTGTTGTCCAAGCCATAGATGGACATGCCCTGGTTGATAACGCCTAGCAGAATGGCGCCCACCACGATGCCCGGCACCGTGCCGGAACCGCCGTAAGCGGAAGCACCGCCGATGAAGCACGCGCCGATGGCGTCCATCTCATAGGACATACCGGTGTCGCCACTGACGGAGCCGATACGGGCAGCCACCAGCAAGCCGGAGAAACCGGCCAGAAGGCTCATGGAGCAGTAGGCCGCGAAATAAACCTTACGGGTATCAATGCCAGAGAGCTTGGTTGCTTTCTCGTTGCCGCCAACGGCATAGAAATAGCGGCCAAATGCGGTCTTGGAGGTAATGAATGTGTACAGGAACAGCACACCCAGCACCCACAGCAGCATCACGGGGATGCCCTTGTAGCTGGCCAACTTCCAGCTGTACAGCAGAATTAGGGCATCAATCACGATGACCTTGCCGAACGCGCTGCCGGCAGAGGCCATAGTATAGCCCTTCTTTGCCTTTTTTGCGCGGCTGGTAGCGGTGCAAACCAGCAGCACCACCGCTGCAATCACACCCACGATCAGTGCGGACAGGTGCAGCTTGCCGCCGTCCAGTCCGGGCACGGTGATGTAGGAGGTGAAGATGTTCAAGAACGTCTGATTGGAAATGCTAACGGTTTTAGAGCCCAGCACGACACGGCCAAGGCCGCGGAACAGGAACATGCCCGCCAACGTGCAGATAAAAGGTGGAATGTGCATATTGCCGATCCAGAAGCCCTGCCACATACCAATCGCGGCAGCTACCACCAGGCAAAGCAGAATGACCAAAATGGCATTCATTCCGGTGTTCGACAGCAGCTGGGCTGCGATGGCGCCCACCAGACACAGTGTGGAACCCACGCTCAAGTCCACGTTGCCGCCGGTTAGGATGCACAACAGCATGCCGCAAGCCATGACCAGCACGTAAGCGTTTTGCAGCAGCAGGTTGGAAATATTCTGGGCATACAGCATTTTACCCCGTGTCAGCACGGTGAAAAATGCGAATACGACCACCAGCGCGATAACCATGGTGTATTTCTTCAGCAGGGCTCCGGCGCTGAAGCGGGTGCTCTGCTCATTCAATGTTTCAGGTGCAGCTTTCACAGTTTCTTTCATGCCTGCAGCACTCCCTTGCTCTCATCTTTTTTATCGGATTGCAGGATCGTGGCCATAATGGCCTCCTGCGTGGCGTCCTCGGCGGCAAATTCGCCTGCCAGACGTCCCTCGTTCATCACATAGATTCGGTCACACATGCCCAGAAGTTCCGGCATTTCAGAGGAAATCATGATAATGGATTTTCCCTGTGCAATCAGATCGTTCATGATGCAGTAGATCTCGTACTTTGCGCCCACGTCGATGCCGCGGGTGGGTTCATCCAAAATCAAAATATCCGGATCGGCGAACATCCACTTGGCCAGCAGCACTTTTTGCTGATTGCCGCCGGACAGGTTGCCCACATGCTGCTGCACGGTAGGGGTTTTGGTCTCCAGCTTTTCTTTGTACTCCTCGGCCACACGATTTTCTTGATCGATATCAATAATTCCGTGCTTGTCGCAAACCTTTTCCAGACGTGCCATCGTGTTATTCATGGCGATGCTGTCAATCAGTACCAAGCCGTTGTCCTTGCGGTCCTCTGTGACATAGGCAAGGCCGGCTTCAATGGCAGCTCGTTCGTTTTTCAGATGGACCTCTTTGCCGCCGATTTTCATGGTGCCGGAGACACCGGTGCCGTAGCTGTGGCCAAATAGGGACCGTGCCAACTCGGTGCGTCCTGCGCCCTGCAAGCCGGAAAAGCCCACAATCTCGCCCTTGTTAATATGGAAGGAAACGTGGCTGACAACTTCTTTTTCCGTATAGACCGGATGGTGTACGCACCAGTCATTGACCTCCAGAATGGGTTCGCCGGTGCAGCTGCGTTCCCGTGCAGGGAAACGGTCGGTCAGCTCACGACCTACCATGCCGCGGATGATGCGGTCCTCGTCGATATCGTGGCCCGCGTTGTCAATGGTTTCGATGGTGGCACCGTCACGCAGTACGGTAATCTTGTCTGCCACATAGGCAATCTCGGAAATCTTATGGGAGATGATGATGGAAGTCATGCCCTCGTTTTTGAAACGAATCAGCATATCCAGCAGCATCCGGGAATCCTCCTCATTTAGGGAGGATGTTGGCTCGTCCAGAATCAACAGCTTGACATTCTTGGAAAGTGCTTTTGCAATTTCCACCAGCTGCTGTTTACCCGTGCCGATATCTTTAATGAGCGTCGTAGCCCGTTCCTTTAGGCCAACCTGCTTCATATGTTTTTCTGCCTGTGCGTAGGTCTCGTCCCAGTCGATGCCGAATTTTCCGCGTCTTTCATTGCCGAGAAACATGTTCTCGCCAATCGACAGCTCGGGAACCAGCGCCAGCTCTTGATGAATGATGGCAATACCGATTTTCTCACTGTCGCGGATGGTCTTGAACTGGCATTCTTGACCGTCATAGATAATCTGGCCCGAATAGGTGCCAAAGGGGTACGTGCCGCTGAGCACGTTCATCAGCGTAGATTTGCCGGCACCGTTTTCGCCGACTAAAGCGTGAATTTCTCCGCGTTGCACTTTAAAATTAACATTGTTCAGTGCCTTCACGCCGGGAAACTCCTTGGTAATATTCCGCATTTCCAAAATATTGTCTGCCAAGGTGACGCCCTCCTTTCTCCTCTTGCGATTCATTTGAGATGCAAAGACAGCGGGCGGGGCAAGTTGCCCCGCCCGCTGTAACTCATGGCTTGATTGTCTGGGTTATGTATT
>JALCRR010000013.1 GCA_022652815.1 Oscillibacter sp. | reverse complement strand
TTTTCAGCAACTTTTATAGGATATCATATCCCGTTCCGTTTGTCAACTGTTTTTTTCGACCGTTTTCGATCTCCTTTTCAGTTGACCGCCGTTCTCGCGGACAGCTTTGTTAGAATACCAGACGCTTGGCGAATTGTCAAGGGGATTCGGCAATCTTTTTTCAGTTTTTTAAATGTTGGGTATTATCTGCTCTTATGGTGCTTCCGCTCATGATCATTTCCGGGCAAACGTCCATTGACGGAATGGGTCCAATCTACTATATTATATTGTATTGTTGCACCTGAGGAGGGATTGCTTGTACATTCATCGCCTGACCGCCAGCTTTGGTCGGCTTGACAATCAAAGGCTTGTGCTCGGCCCCGGGCTGAATATTTTGAAAGCCCCCAACGAGACGGGCAAGTCCACCTGGTGTGCCTTTCTTTCGGCCATGCTGTATGGCATCAGCTCCCGGGAGCGGGATCGTGCCGGTTCTCTGGCAGACAAGAATCGCTATGCGCCCTGGAATGGGCAGCCGATGCAGGGGCGGATGGAGCTCTGCACTGCTGGCCGGGAGATCACCCTGCTGCGGGAAACCCGGCGTCCAGCCGCGCCAATGGCGGAATTTTCCGCAAACTATGCTGGAACCGGTGACGCGGTGCCGGGATTGACGGGGCTGAACTGCGGGGAGGCTCTTCTCGGCATTCCGCAGAGCGTTTTTGAGCGCAGCGCCTTTATCCGTCAGTCCGGTTTAAGCGTCTCGCAGGATGCAGAGCTTGAGAAGCGGATTTTGTCCCTAATTTCCTCCGGTGAGGAGGGCTCCTCCTATTTGGAGGCGTCCGCCGCGCTGAAAAAGCAGCTGAACCGGCGGCGGCATAACAAAACCGGCGAGCTCCCGCAAATGGAAGATGCGCTTGCGGAGTTGGATCGTCGCCTTACGGAAATGGACGCTCTGCGGTCAGAGCTGGAGGCCGTGCGCCGGGAAATGGCGCAGACCGCTGCCCTGCAAACAGACTGCCAGCGAAAAATAGCCACCATTTTACAGCAGGAATCCTTGCAAAAACAGTGCGCGTTTCGAAATGCGCAGTCCCGCGCGGCAGCACTGCGCGCGCAGCTGGGGCAGGACCGCATTCCCGAAAATGAGACCATCGCCCGGCTACGTGGCGCCATTGTCAATCTGGAGACCACCCGTAAGGCAGTCAACGCAGCCAGAGAAAAGCGAGACGAGGCGGAGAAAAACCTTCTGCGAGCCAGTGCCGCCGCGGATGACGGTCCTTTTGCCGGAATGACGTCGGAGGACGCCAGGCATGAATCTACCGTCACACCAAAAGTCCGTGCCAGTATGCTGGTGCCGGCGATTGTCTCTTCCGCTCTGCTTGTGCTGTCCGGGGTCGCCGGATTTGTCTGGAAACAGCCACTTTTGTTCGGTGTGGGATGTGTGCTGACCATTTTGATCTGCTGGCGGCTGTGCGCCGCAGCTCGTAAAAAGGCCAGAATTGCCGCGCTTGTCAAGCGTTTCGGCACCGCCGACCCTGCCGAGATTTCCAAACAGGCGGACACCTATTGTATATTATATGAGGTGCGGGAAAAAGCGCGTGCAGACGCTGCCGCGGCAAAAGCCGCCGCAGACGCTTTGTATGCCTCCCTCTCTTCTAATGAGCAGGCGATTTTGCTGGCGGTCCGGCGTTTTGCCCCCGCCGCATTTGACATTCCCGCCGCGGACGCGGCGTTGCGCAGCTGCGCCGTCCGGCGCAGAGAACTTCTGGACGCGGAACGTGCCGTGCAGGAGGCCGCGCTTCGTCAGGAGTTGATGGTGCAGCAGACCGCAGGCGCGGGCATTTCGCCAGCAGCGGATGCGTCTGCCGCGAAATTACCGGAGGAACGCCCCGATGCCCTGCATGCGCAGCTGGAAGCGCTCCGTGAGCGCTCTGCCGCGCTTCAGAGCCGGGCAGACCGGCTTTCCGGTCAACTGTCCGCCATGGGTGATCCGGCTGCCCTTGCCCGCGAAAAAGAGGCTCTGACCGCCCGACACGATGCCTGCCAGCAGGAATATGACGCACTTGCGCTGGCTCTGGATACGCTGGAACACGCCAACACCGCCTTGCAGGGGCGGTTCTCTCCCGCGCTGGGACGGCGCACAGCGGAAATCTTTTCAGCGTTAACCGGAGGCCGCTACCATGCCGTGACGTTAGACCGCGCCTTCCGTCTAGCCGCCGAGCCCTCCGGTGACCCGATTCCCCGGGACGCCCAGTTTTTAAGTGCCGGGGCTCTGGATCAGCTGTATCTGGCCGTCCGACTGGCGATCTGTGAGCTGGTTCTTCCTCCGGAAGAACCCGTGCCTATCATTCTCGATGATGCGCTGACCAACTTTGACGATGAGCGCTGTGTGCTGGCTCTGCAATGGCTGCGCCGGGAAGCGGCGCACCGCCAGATCCTCCTCTTTTCCTGCCACAGCCGGGAAGCGGAATTTTTCCGGGATGACCCGGAAGTTTGCGTTCAGGAGTTGACGAATCCCCTCGCACGGGTATAAGATGAACTTGCCGCATTGCGGCATATGTCAGAAATTACGCTGAAAAGCGAAGCAAAGGAGTACACACTATGAGCGAATGTACGCATGACTGCTCCACCTGCGGCGAAAGCTGCGGCGAGCGTCAGGAGCCCCAGTCCCTGCTGAAGGCTCCCAACGGCGACAGCCACATCGGAAAAGTATATGGCATTGTCTCCGGAAAGGGCGGCGTTGGCAAGTCCATGGTGACAAGTCAGCTGGCCGTGACCATGAAGCGCCGGGGCTATAAGGTCGGCATTCTGGATGCCGACGTGACCGGTCCCTCTATTCCCCAGGCATTCGGCATTCACGAGCGTGCCACCGGCACAGATGCCGGGATGTTCCCCTGCGAGTCCAAAACCGGCATTGAAGTCATGTCCACCAACCTCCTGCTGGAGCATGAGACGGACCCGGTCATCTGGCGCGGCCCGGTAATCTCCGGCGTGGTGCAGCAATTCTGGACGGACGTCATCTGGAACTGTGACTATCTGTTCGTGGATATGCCTCCCGGAACGGGCGACGTGTCCCTGAGCGTGTTCCAGTCCATTCCGCTGGACGGCATCATCATCGTTGCCTCCCCCCAGGAGCTGGTAAGCATGGTGGTGGAGAAGGCCGTCAACATGGCCGAGATGATGGAAGTCCCCATCGTGGGTCTTGTGGAAAACATGAGCTATATCACCTGCCCGGATTGCGGGAAAAAGGTGTACCTGTTCGGCGAAGGCCGCAGTGAAGAGGCCGCCAAGCGCCACAATCTGAAGCTGCTGGCGCGGATGCCCATTGATCCGGCTCTGGCCGCGCTGACCGACGCAGGAAAAATTGAGGACTTTGCGGGCGATTGGCTGAAGGATGCAGCCGACGCTGTCGAAGGCAAATAAAGGGTAAGATGGCATGTTTTTGTGAAAAACATGCCATCTTTTTTCTGTCCGTGCTCTGCGTACACAAAAGTAGACAATGCCGGCGCGTCACGATTTTATGTTTTTGTGTGTTCAACCACTTGAAAAAAAGCAAGAAATTCGTGATAATAGAATTTGAATCTTTGTATTTTTCCGTAAAGGCCACAAAATACATGAAAACGCTGTAAGGGGGAGCAACCAATGCAGGAACTGAAAGATCGTATCGTCAAAGAGGGCAAGGTCCTGCCCGGCAACATCATCAAAGTGGACGGTTTCCTAAATCATCGCATCGACACAGGTCTGATGGATCGGATTGCCGTGGAATTCGGCAAGCACTTCAACATGGATGACGTCACCATGATCCTGACCGCCGAGGCCTCCGGCATTGCGCTGGCCGCTATTTGTGCCCAGCACTTCGGCAAGTCCATGATTTTTGCGAAAAAAGCCAAGAGCGACAACATCGAGGGTGGCCTCTATCAGAGCGACATTTTCTCCTATACCTACAAGAAAAAGGTCACTCTGCTGGTCAGCAAGGAATGGCTGAGCAAGGACGACAAGGTGCTGATTATCGACGACTTTATGGCCAACGGCGAAGCCATTCGCGGCCTGTGCGAGATCGTGGAAAATGCCGGCGCATCGCTGGTGGGCATCGGCTGTGCCGTGGAAAAGGGCTTCCAAGGCGGCGGTGACCGTCTGCGTGCCGCAGGCGTCAATCTGAAGTCCCTGGCCATCATCGAAAAAGCCGAGCCGGGCGACATCGTTTTCCGCGACGAGGAGGACTAAGCCATGCAGGAAGTCGTCATCCTGGACTTTGGCGGACAGTACAATCAGCTGATTGCCCGCCGCGTCCGCGAATGCAATGTCTACTGTGAGGTCAAGCCCTACACCACGCCGCTGACCGAGATCAAAGCGAAAAATCCCATTGGCATCATCTTTACCGGCGGTCCCAACAGTGTTTATGAGGCCGGTTCTCCCCAGGTGGACCCCGAGATCTTCACATGGGGCGTGCCCATCCTCGGCATCTGCTACGGCTGCCAGCTGATTGCCCATCACCTGGGCGGCAAGGTCGTTCCCGCATCTGACGCCACCGCCCGGGAATACGGCAAGACGGAGACGTTTTACGACACCGCCTGCACGCTCTTTAAGGGTCTGCCCGCTGCGGGCACCTCCTGGATGAGCCACGGCGATTATATGGAAAAGGTGCCGGAGGGTTTTGCCCTGACCGCCCATTCCGAGGGCTGCCCCAACGTGGCCATTGCCGATGAAGTCCGGCATTTTTACGGCGTCCAGTTCCACCCCGAGGTCAACCACACGGAAAACGGCGTTGCCATGATCCGCAACTTCCTCTATGCCGTCTGCGGTGCCAAGGGTGACTGGACCATGGGCGACTACTGCAAGACCGCCATTGCCTCCATCCGGGAAAAAGTCGGTGACGGCAAGGTTTTGCTGGCGCTCTCCGGCGGCGTGGATTCCTCTGTTGCCGCCGCCCTTTTGGCAGAAGCCGTGGGCAAGCAGCTCACCTGTGTCTTTGTGGATCACGGTCTGATGCGCAAAAACGAGGGTGACGAGGTCGAAGCCGCCTTCAAAAAATGGAACATCAACTTTGTCCGCGTGGACGCTGAAAAGCGTTTCCTCGACAAGCTGGCCGGCATCACAGAGCCGGAAAGCAAGCGTAAAATCATCGGCGAGGAATTTATTCGCGTCTTTGAGGACGAGGGCAAGAAAATTGGCAAGGTGGACTATCTGGCACAGGGCACGATTTACCCCGACGTGATCGAATCCGGCCTCGGCAATGCTGCCACCATCAAGAGCCACCACAACGTGGGCGGTCTGCCGGATTTCGTGGACTTCAAGGAAATTATTGAGCCGCTGCGGATGCTCTTCAAGGACGAGGTGCGCGCACTGGGCCGTGAGCTGGACCTGCCGGAATATCTGGTGATGCGCCAGCCCTTCCCCGGTCCCGGCCTTGCCATTCGCGTCATCGGCGACATCACGAAGGACAAGCTGGACATTCTGCGGGATGCCGACTTTGTGTTCCGTGATGAGCTGCACAAGGAGGGCGCCGACGCGGCGCTCAGCCAGTACTTTGCCGTGCTGACGAACCTGCGCAGCGTGGGCGTGATGGGCGACGGACGAACCTATGATTATACCCTGGCTCTCCGTGCCGTCACCACTTCTGACTTTATGACGGCGGATTGGGCGCGGATTCCCTATGACGTGCTGGATCGCATCTCCGTCCGCATTGTCAACGAGGTTCCTCACATCAACCGCATCTGCTACGACATCACAAGCAAGCCCCCCGCTACCATCGAATGGGAATGAATTCAGAGGCCCCAAAAAGCCCATAAACACTGGATTTTTTGAGGATTAGAGCCTTTCGTGGCAACGAAATGGCAACATTTTTTTATTATTCATATAAAAAGAGCGAACTGATTTTGATTGAATCAGCTCGCTCTTTTCGTTGGTATTTTTCAATTTTGTTCGCAGTCCTTTGTTGCTCCTTTGCGCTTTCCACCGGTGCGTTAGGATTACCGCGAGCGGACCATGCTTTGCATTGCCGACCATCCGCCTGCCTGCCGTCAGAAGGGTCCTAACGGCAGCTCCGATAAAAAGTGAGCGGGTGCAGCTTGCTCTGCCGTTCTGCCAGGTTTCATTCATCTGCAAGTTTCACACAAAATCCCGCATTTTTTACTCAACTTCTTTCATCTTTCAGCAGGTGTTTTATGATATATACAGGAGGAAGATAACTCATGAGTCCGATGGAAGAAGATATCAAGCGCTACCGCTCCTACGGTTGGAAAAAGAAGCTGATTGATGCAATCATTCGCAGAAAATATGGAAATGTCCCGCGCAACCGTCTACGAAAAGCAGCGCCGCCCGAAAAATAGCGATCATTTTTTCGTTTTTCTGAGCACTCCAAATCACAGGGAATGCAATCTGCAAGTCTGTTTGACAGTCGAAGGCCGCCACGAGTAATGGCGGCCTTCGACTGTTGAAAGGGCTTTCCAAAAAACTTCGGCAACGTGAACGGATTCCCCTTCTGAGTTCCTTTCACTGGGATCTTTCTTTGCCTTTTTAAATTGAATCCGTCAAGAAGGCTTCTCCTCACTGCCGTCCAGGCCAAGCAGTCGGGCAATTTCCTTGACCGTTAGGCCTTTTTTCTTCGCCTTCTGAAGAATGCCAGCTGTTGTCATCCTCTGCCGACGCTTTTTCGTTTCTGTCAGTTTCCGCTTTTTCTCCTCCAGTTTGCCGATCTGTTCCTTGTGAAACAAGATTTTCTGATTCAGCTCTTCCATTCGCTCTTCTTTTGACCGTCTGTTTCGTGTTTCCGCAGCCATTTTATAAGGCCTCCCATACTGTTTTGATTTTAGATAAGAACACCCTATCATTTGTTTCCCGCAGAAAAGAGCGAATTGCGTCAAAACGCGAAAGAAAAGTGGCTGCCTTTTGGCAGCCACTTTTAATATACGCTTTGTTTTGGAATGTCCCCCCACTTTTTTAGGGCTTGACGTAGTTGAGGATCATATCCATTTGCATCTCCAGTGCGCGGGTATAATCCAGCACGGTGTCCACGGGATAAACCGTGCCGTAGGTGTATTTTGCGGCGGTGGTCAGCATGGAATACATGGAGCCGAAGTACAGCTGCGTTTCATCGATATTCGTGCGCATGGTATGGTCTTTTAGGGCCTTTTCATAAACCACATGGAACTTCCGGGTAAACATTTCCACGCTTTCGTAGTAGGGCTTCATGTCCTCCGCCGTTGCCTTCTCGTGAATCACGAACAAGTCAAAGTTAAAGTTAAATTTTAAAAGCTCCTTGTGGTTTTGGTACAGATCCATATACAGCGACAGGAAAAACCGAAACTCCTCCATGCCGTTCATGGCCGTACCGTTTTTCGCGTCGTAGTCGGCAGTTACAAGCTCCGCGTACTCCCGCCACTTGATTGCTGCAATTTCGATCACCAGTTTGAGTTTTGTCCCGTAATAGCGATATAGGGTCGCAATGCCGCAGTCGGCGGCATCGGCGATCTCCTGCATGGTCACGGCCTCAATACCCCGCTCTGCAAACAGATGAAACGCCGTCTCCGGAATGTTGTCCTTCCTCTGGGCGATATACTCCTGGTACTTCATAGCCATTCCTCAATTCTTCCGACAGTCGGGCGTAATTCCGAAAAATTCCTTAATGCGTTTCGTCTCTCTATTGATAGGAAGTCTATCATATTGGGTTGTAAAAAGCAACACACCTCCTCATTGTTTTGTAATCATCGGCTATTTTACAACTGCAAAGTGTGATGCTGCCGCCTTCTTCCAAAAGTAGACCGCTTTACCCGAAAATGATTTACAAAGAGGGTATCATCTTTTATAATGATTTCATCAAAATTATTTTTAGGGGACTCACAATATGAGCGTCGTTTACTATATAGAGGTTAATTTAACCTGTATCGTTCTGATGCTGCTGATATGGGGGCAGTTGGGCCATCGGCAGAAGACATATTCAACGAAAAATCTCGTATTCAATGCCCTTGTGTGCTCAACCATGGTGCTGTGCGCAGCAGAAATGATCTCCGGAATTTTTCGTGGGCAGGATCTTCCCACTGTGCGGGTTCTGCTGGAGATCACCAATCTGCTGTACTATGAAATGATGGCTGTCATTGGCTTTGAGTGGCTGCTGTATGTAAACCTGCGGCTAGGGTGGATTACGCGCCTTGACTGGAAAACCACACTGAAGGCTGCGTCCCCGCTGCTGTGTTTTACTGTCACGGCGCTCTCAAACCCATTCACGCACTTTCTGTTCACCATTGACCGGGGCAATCTGTATTTGCGAAATTCCGGCACCTATCTGCACTGGGCAGTATCACTGCTGTATCTGATCCTCCCGACGGTGCAGGCGGTGATGTCCATTGTGCACGAGCCCAGCCGGTTGCGCCGCAGTGACCTGTTCCCCCTTGTGCTTTTCGCGCTGGCTCCTGCTGTGGGAAGCGTGATTCAAATGATATTTTATGGGGTTTCCTCTACCCAGGTGGGAATTACCATTTCCATTGTCTGGATCTTCCTGATGGAGCAAAACAGTCAAGTTTCCACCGACTCTCTGACCGGCTTGAATAACCGACGAGGGCTTAGCAAATATCTTGATGCCTGTGTGCAGAGCCGCTCCGGTTTGGAATTGTCCATCATGATGATCGACATTAACAACTTTAAGCAGATTAACGACCGCTTTGGCCATGTTGCCGGAGATCAAGCTCTAATTGATACAGCTGAGGCAATTAAAAATGCCTGCGACCGATCACAGAAAAAGATCTTTCTGTGTCGGTATGGTGGCGACGAATTTCTGATTGCGGGAAGAGAACTTTCCCCTGCGGATGTTTCCCGAATTGAAGCCCTTATCCAGGAGGAAATCAAGAGCGTTCACGCCGATCAAGCAAATTCTCGCGGTCTGTCCGTAGAAATCGGATCAGCCAGCGGAGCGTGCCCAAATGCAGAGGACGCCGAGCGCCTAATCCGTGAGGCAGACAGCGTGATGTATGCCAATAAGGGAACGTTGCGGTAAGGTGCTCGCTTTCTCCTGTATTTTCGTGGCGAATCGGATTGTTTCAAAGGTTTCGCAACATCGCAGTGGGGCTTAAAACACAATTTTTCAAATTTATTCTTGACAAATTGGGCCTTTATGGAATAAGATAAACACCAGTTTAAACGCGATGATGAGAAGAGTACGTCTGAATCGACCTTTGCAGAGAGTCCGCGGATGGTGAAAGCGGGCAGGGTACGCCAGACGGAACATGGCCTCGGAGCGGCGTCGGCAAACACAGTTGTGCAAGTCGGCGACGGGTGCGCCCGTTAAAGCGTTCGGCTGTGCAGTGCCTTTGGCGCCGCAGTTTAAGAGACAGGCATTGTGAGATGTCTGTAAAGCAAGGTGGTACCGCGAATCATATTCGCCCTTGTGCAGAACACTGCACAGGGGCGTTTTTTGTTTCTGTGCAAATTTTCAAAAGGAGCCTAAACCATATGACAAGTATCACAGATTTTCTCTATTGGCTGGATGACCTTCTCTGGGGAACGCCCATGATCGTAATTCTGGTCGGCACCGGCATCTTCCTGTCCATTCGCTTCGGTTTCCGCTACCAGCGAAAGATCGCTTTCAACTTCAAAAATACATACGCCAAAATGTTCTCCAAGGGCGAAGGCGAGGGCACCATCTCGGGCTTCCGTGCCGCCTGCACGGCCCTTGCCAACACGATCGGCACCGGCAACATCAGCGGTGTCGCAACCGCCATCGTCTCCGGCGGACCGGGAGCCCTCGTCTGGATGTGGGTATCCGCGTTTTTCGGCATGTCCACCAAGGCCTGCGAAATTATTATCGGCCAGCGCTACCGGGAGCGGTATAAGAAATCCATGGATGAATACGTCTGCGACCGTTCCTTCGTCATGAAAAACGCCTTCGGCTGGAAGCGGGGCGCCGTGGTGCTGGCAATCTTCTGCTTTTTGTTCGGCCCGTGGACCTGCTGTGTCCAGACGGAAGCCGTCACCTCCTCCATGCAGGAGGGCTTCGGCCTGTCTCCGCTGGTGACTGTCATCGCCATTGGCATCACCTGCCTTTTGACCATCTGGGGCGGTCTGAAACGCATTTCCGCCGTCATGTCCAAGGCCGTGCCCATCATGGCTGTGCTGTATGTGATTGCAGGATTGGGCGTTGTCATTTTGAACTACCAGCAGATTCCCGCGGTCATCGCCTTGATTTTCAAGAGTGCCTTTACACCCACGGCTGCCGCCGGCGGCTTTGCCGGCGCCACTGTCCGGGACGCCGTGCAGTATGGCATCGCCCGGGGCGTCTACTCCAACGATGCCGGCACCGGCTACGGCATGATCGCCCACGCCTCCGCCAAGACCGACCACCCTGTCCGCCAATCCCTGTGGGGCTGGGGTGAGGTGTTCCTGGACACCATCGTGATCTGCTCCATCACCGCCTTCACCATTATCATCACCGGCTCTTACGTCTCCAGCGGTGCAACCTCCGGCGCGCTGACCACGATTGCCTTCCGCAACGCCTACGGCGTGCTGGGCGGACGCTTTACCGCCATTGCCATTGCCATTTTTGCCTGGACCACCATCATCGGCATGTACTACACCTGCGAAAAGTCCGTCAACTATGTCTTTGGTGACACGGCGACCAACCGCAAAATGATGCCCGTCTACATGATTTACTACCTGGTTCCCTGTGTCATTTTCTACAACATTCAGGCAGATACCCTGTGGGCGTTCACGGACATTCTCTCCGCCGCCTACGTCATCATTACCTTGATCTTCATTTACGGCAAGCGGAAGGAGATTTTCCGCCTGTTTGACGATTTCTGGAAACGCTATGAACCGGCAAAGGAACGGGGCGAAAATCCCGCGCCCGTCACCTTTGACTGCAGTGAACAAGAGGAGGAACACGCATGAGCAGCATTGATGAAATCTGGAAGCAGAAAGACCTTGTGATTCTGGACGGTGCCATGGCAACGGAGCTGGAGCGCAAGGGTCTGAATCTGAACGACTCTCTTTGGAGTGCCCGGGCGCTGGTTGAGCAGCCGGACATGATTAAAGCCGTCCACTACGACTACTTTGTCAGTGGAGCGGACTGCTCCACTTCCGCCAGCTATCAGGCCACCATCCCCGGCTATCTGAAAAGCGGCTACACAAAATCAGAGGCCGAGTCCTTGATCGCCCGCTCCATGACGTTGCTGCTTGCCGCCCGGGACGAGTGGTGGGCAAACGAGGGCAGGGATTCCGGCCGTCCCCATCCCCTGGCGGCAGCCGCCATCGGCCCCTACGGCGCATTTCTGGCCAACGGCAGCGAGTACACCGGCGATTATACTTGCACCGAGGAGGAATACCGCGCGTTCCACCTGCCCAGGCTGCAAATTCTCAAGGACGCCGGCACAGAGATCTTTGCCGTGGAAACCCTGCCCCGGCTGGATGAAGCCATCGCCTGTGCAAACATGCTGGAGGAGCTTGGCTGCGACTACTGGCTGAGCTTCACCTTCCACAATGCCCGGCAGATCAGTGAGGGCACCTCTATCGAAGAGGTTGCCGCCGCGCTAAAAGAGGGTTTCCCCCATCTGAAAGCCGTGGGCGTGAACTGCACGCCCCCCGCCTTTGTGGAGGGCATTGTCCGCAATTTCAAGGCCGTCTCCTCCCTGCCAGTGTGCGTCTATCCCAACCGGGGAGAAGTCTACGACGCCGTCAGCAAAACCTGGCACGGCTCTGCCGACGGAAAGACCTTCGGTAACTGGGCAGCGGAATGGTATCGCGCCGGGGCAACCATCATCGGCGGGTGCTGCCGCACCCGTCCGGAGGACATCAAAGAAGTTGCAGACTGGTACGACAAAGAGTCCCATTTGCTCCATCTAAAAAAGTAATTCAGCTAATCAAAAAGGGAGACCACACAGCCATGACTGTGCGGTCTCCTTATTATCATTTGCAGCGAACTTGACTCGCCCTGTCAGCAGTCCAGTGTCTGCCGGACGTTCAATCCCTGCTCTTTGAGGGCCGAGCAGAGATAATCAATGTGTATCGGGGTAATCTTGATGAGATGCATCGGCGACGGCAGCGCCTTTAGCGCAGCCAATGGAATTTTGCGAAACTCCGCCGCGCGGACATATTCCGCAGAAAACGGCTCCACCATTTCCGCTCTTCCGGTCACCTGTGCGGAATGCAGGCTACCAAAGCCGTCATAGCGGTCGTAGATGGCAAGGCAGACATTCTGATTGTGCTCCAGTGCAAAAAACTTGAGGCCACCTTCAGAAAACATCCAGAACGCCCCGTCATGCCAGGTGTACTCAATGGGGGTACAGCGGACAAAATCACCACAGGCGGTAGCCAGTGCGCAGGTATTGTTGTCCGCAAAAAAGGCTTCCACAGCCGCCTTCAGCGCATCTGCCTCCATCTTGACACCCAGCGCGTCCTTCTTGCTCCAATGCTCCGCTGCCGACTGAAACTCCTCATGTGTCATGCTTTTTAGCCTTCTTCTTTATAATGTTCGCTCTCCGCCTTTTTGTACCAGTCAATGGCCTTGTTCAAAAAGCGCAAATGCTCCGCCAAAAGCGTCATCAGCCGTTCCTCATCCCCGGCTGTCAGCGCCTCGAGAATAGTGCGGTGCTCCTGCAGGGAGATGCGGAAATTCTCCGGCAGTACCTTGCTCACGCTGAACACGAAAAACACGCTGCCCACGCTCCAGTTGAACTCATAAAGCCGGGTCAGCTGGTCGTTTCCGGCCATGCGGATGAGCCGCATATGGAATTGGGTCTCCAACTCCCGCGCCGTCTCCAAGTCTGTGGGATCTACGCCGTCAAAGCGATCCACGATCTCCCCCATCTCCGCGAGAATTTTGGGGAACCGGGTGCGGTTTCGGATTGCGGCTTTCACCGCCCAGCATTCCATCATGGTTCGGGTGTCGAAATAGTTGCTGATATCCTCCACCGTGAACGCCTTGACAAGAAAGCCCCTGCGGGGCAGCATCTCCACCAGTCCCTGGGAAATGAGGCGGTTCAGCGCAGCCACCACGGGTGTGGGGCTGATGGAAAGCTCCGATGCAATTTTCTGGGGCGCCAGCTTGCTCCCCACGGGATAGACGCCGGTTTGAATCCGTCGGCGAATTTCTTCCAGTGCATAATTTTGCAGCGATTCAGGATATTCCATAGGTGCCTCCAAACGCACGTGACTTCTCCGTTTTGTGCAATACGATTTGCAGCTAAACTTGTTTTTTCTATACTACCGATTCTTTGCGGGGTTGTCAAGAATCTGCATAGCCCGCCGGAACACACAAAGTTCTGATCTCAAATTGTCTATTTTCTCTAAATGATTAGAAAATTGTGGAATTGCTCTTGACTTTCGTACCATTCGCGCCTATTCTATAAATTAGATTTTAAATTTAAAATATAATTTATAGAATTAAGCGTATTGCTACGGGAGGCAGCTATGAAACAAATCGGATTTCTGGGTCTGGGCGTTATGGGACTGCCCATGGCTCTCAACATTGTCAAGGGAATGGGACAGGCCATCGTGGGTTATGACACAATGCCGGAGCGTCTGGAACAGTTTACCGCCGGCGGCGGCAAGGCGGTTTCCGACCCCGCCGAGATTTACCGCACCTGCGACGTGATTTTGCAGATGCTACCCACCCACGCCACCATTTCTGCCTCCATTGAGCAGGCCGTCGCTCTGGGCAAGCCCGGCAACATCATCGTGGACTGCTCCTCCGCCGCGCCGGACATCATTCAGTCCCTCTATCCGAAGGTGAAGGCTGCGGGAATGTCCCTGCTGGATTCCCCCGTCAGCGGCGGAAATCCCATGGCACAGGCCGGCACGCTGGCGATCATGACCGGCGGTGACAAGGAGGCCTTTGATGCGGTCAAGCCGATTCTCTCCTGCATGGGAAAACCCGTCTATACCGGTTCAAGCGGCTCCGGCGACGTCACAAAGCTGGTAAACAACATGATCGGCGGCGCAATTCTGGCTGCCATTGCGGAGGGCTATGCCTTTGCCGCCAAGGCGGGCATTGACCTGCAAACCACCTTTGATGCCACCCGCTGCGGGTTTGCCGGCGGGCCCATGTACGACAACAAGGTTCCCATGGTCATTCACCGCAACTATACCCCCGGCGCCCGGGTGGCGGTTCACCGCAAGGATATTCTCAACGCCAAGCATTATGCCCACAAGCTGGGCGTGGATCTTCCTGTGACGGATGTGGTGCTCAACATCATGGACTGGATGAATGACAACGGGCACATCAACGAAGATCAGGCAGCCATGGTAAAATACTTTGAGGACAAAATGGACGTTACCGTCGGCTCTGAAGATTAAGAGCCACTTCCCTTCTTTTTGACGTTTCTCCGCGCCAAAAAAGCAAGCAGAACGGACTTTTTGTCCGTTCTGCTTGCTTTTTCATCGATGTCTTTTCCTAAAAGTGCAATTTTCACATGTTGAATCGGCGTTTGGCTTCTTCCCACAAAGACGGGACATGGCGAATAATTTGCAGCGGAATGACCAGTCCAAAGCAGATCACCAGCACCACAAGCGACCATCCCGGTTTCCAGTGTCCGAGAAAATACCGGTCAAGGGAATAGCCCACAGCCATCAAGAACAGTCCCACACCGCCGATGCAGAAGGTAATGGTGGAAATGGTGGAATGCCGGTGGTCCCGCAGCAAAAAGCTTAACAGAAATACCGCCACGCATGCCTCCCCCAAAATGGGCAGAGCCAGTCCCCGAAACCAGTGTCCCCCGTTTTGATTGACGGAGATCAGATAGACGTAGATTCCCACGGCGACAACATCCATCGTCAGCCTAAAAAAAACAGGAATTCCGCGCAGCAACATCGGCGCAACAAACCAGATCCAAAGCATCACCGCCGCGCCAATTACATACAGCGACCACAGCCGCTCCGCATTTAAAATCAAGTTCAAAAGGCCGCAGCACACTGACACGGATGCCAGCATGGCGGTAAACAGGATTGCCAGTGCCCGTTTGGATTCCGGCTTGACCCGGGTGGGTTCCAGCGGAAAATACGGCTCCGGTGGCTCCACCGTTGGAGCATGCCATGCCTCGGTGCCGCACAGCGGGCACTGTTTTGCGCCGTCATTCAGCTTGACACCGCAGTTCACACAATAAGCCATTTGCTCTCACCTCTCTGATCGGTTGCTCTCTATGCGGACGGGAATTCCCTCCCGCACCAGAAAGCGGAAAAATTCCCGCTCGGTCTCTGTCTCCGCCAGTGTTCCCGCAAAGGTAATCTCCATGGTATTTTCATAGCTGATGGAGGCGCAGTGGCAGCGGGGTATCGTCGCCTGTCCCAGAACAACTTCCATCCGGGCGATATGCGGGTGCATGCTCTCCGGCACCTGAAACGGGCCGGGATTGGTGTAGGTGCAGGAGTACGGCTTCACGCCAAGCAGGCGGTAATTCAGCGCCATAACCGGGTTTTTGAGAAACACCGGCACAATCTGCAGGAGCCTGTTCTGGGTAAAGCGGACATTGCCTGTAAAGGAAGCCCGCAGCTCCTGACGGTTGACGTGCAGCTTCATATAATGGCGCACCTGTGCCACGATCTCCTGAAAGGTGTACTCCCCCATTTCCGGGTCAATGTACGGGCGCACCGTGGTAATAAAATTGTGCAGGGTTTCCGTGGGGAAATAGGCCCGCAAATTAATCGGAACAGCCAACGCCACTGGGCGCTCGCGATGGAGCCCCTCCCGATGCTGCTTTTCGAGAATGACGTAAATCAGCGCAGCGGACAGATACTCGGTAATGGACGCGCCGCAAGAATGTGCCTTCTCTTTCAGCACGTTCAGCGGCAAAAAGCCCATGGTCACGTGAAAGGTGTAAAATGGCTCCGGCGTGCCCGTGTTCTGATAGGCTTTCGGCAGATACTCCAGCCGCTTTGCGTGCTGCCCGGCATACCGGGAATAGGCATCCTCCAGCTCTCCCGGGCGGGGAGGTTCGTCCACATTCAAAAGTCCCTCTTGAGGGATTGTCTCGCCGGTCTGGCGCAGATACTCCGCCAGTAGCGTCCGGAAAAAGGTCAGCGCTCCCGCCCCATCGGACAGCGCGTGGAACACCTCAATGGAGATGCGGCGGCGATAATAATAAAAGCGAATCAACCAGCCGTTGTCCTCCTTGAACCGAAACGGCTGACAGGGGTCAGAGGTGTCCGCCTTCAAAAAGGGGCCCGGTGCATCATTATGCTCTAAATAGTACCAGAAAACGCCCCGGCGAATCCGCACCGCAAAGCCGGGAAAGCGCGGCATGACCCGTTCGATGGCCTGCTGCAGCGCAGCGGGCTGCACCATGTCGGTCATAACGGCGGAAAAGCGATAGGTGGCGGAGTATTCCTCGGTTTGCAGTGCGGAATACAAGACGCCCGCGCTGTCCAGCTTGTACCAGCGTCCTTTTGCTGTTTTCACAGGCATCGCCTCCATTCGACTCATTCTATCACAGAGCATATTCTTGCGCAAGGCGTGCCGGAATGCTTCCATTTTGGGAAAAATTATGGTACGATGACACCATGAATCCGTAAGGGGGCACCATGGACAAGGGAAAATTGGTCGGGCGCGGAAAAGCCGCAGTTGCCGACAAGCGAATGGATCTAAATATGCGGGCGCTCAAAGCGCTTCACAGTGCAGGCTCGCCGGAGTCCATGACGCCGGAGGAGCTGGAGCGTCAGCGCCGGAATCAAGAGATTCTGGGGCGTCTGGCTGCGCCCATGAGCGGGATGAACTGGGAGGAATTTGAACTGGGCGGCATGCAGTGCGCATGGATGCGGCTAAAAGCCCCCCATGGTAACCGGCACGCCGTGCTCTATTGCCACGGCGGCGGCTATACCAGCGGAAATCTCGGCTACTCCCGGGTGCTCTCCTCCAAGCTGACGGCGGCGCTGGGCTATGATGTGCTTAGCTTTGAATACCGTCTTGCGCCGGAGCACCCCTACCCCGCCGCGGTGGAAGACGCCCTGCACGCCTGGGATTACCTGATGCTGCAAGGGTACGGCGCGGAAAATATTGTGCTGGCCGGGGACTCCGCCGGAGGAAATCTGGCACTGGTTCTCTGCCAAAAGCTCAGCAGCGCCGGACGGCGGCTGCCGGGTGCCTTGATTTTGATGTCCCCCTGGACGGACATGACCATGAGCGGGGCATCGTATCTGGAGCGTGCGGACATTGATCCCATGCTGACGCCGGAATACATTCAAGCCGTACGCACCGCCTATGCCGGCACGTGCAGGCTTCAAGACCCCTCCCTGTCGCCGCTATTCGGGAATTTTGCAGGCTTTCCGCCCACGTTGATTCAAGTGGGCGACCACGAAATTCTCTTCTCCGATTCCCAACAGCTGTATCAAAAGCTGCTTGAGGCGCGGGTTCCCTGCCGGTTGGAAATCAGCGAGGGCATGTGGCATGTTTTTCAGATGTTCCCCATCCGCAAGGCCGGCGCAGCCATGGAGAGTATTGCCCACTTTCTGCTTGAGCAGACACGCTGAGGCGAAATGCAATCCCCGCTGAAAGTGCCGTTTCTTTCTTATGTGCGCTTTGGCAGGCTTCAGCCCGTCAAAGGACCGGACCCACCACGCAAGTCAAAATATCAAAGCGGATCAGAAACCGTGCTTTACGGCTTCTGGTCCGCTTTTTGGAGGCCTTTTATTCCTTTTTACAGGCTGCGTCAGCAGTTTCGATGGCAGATGACAGCACCCGCAGGAAGGTCGGCTTCACTCGCGCAGCGGTTTCGATGACTTCTTCCTGGCTGAGCTTCTGCGGCAGGATTCCCGCCGCCATATTGGTGATGCAGGAAATGCCGAGGACATTCATGCCGCAGTGATTGGCCACGATGGCCTCCGGGACGGTGGACATGCCCACGGCGTCGGCGCCCAGCATCCGGAACATCCGAATTTCCGCGGGTGTTTCAAAGCTCGGCCCGCTGTACATCATATAAATGCCCTGGCGGACAGAAAGCTCCTCCCGCTCAAGCCGTGCCAGCAGCGCCTCCCGCAGGGTTCGGCTGTACACGTCCGACATGTCCGGGAAGCGGGGGCCGTATTCCCCGAGATTCTCTCCGATCAGCGGATTGGACCCGGAAAAGTTGATGTGATCTGTAAGCAGCATCAGCGTTCCCGGCGTGAAGCTTTCGTTGATGCCGCCGGCGGCGTTGGTCAGAATCACAGTTTGCACGCCGAGGCTGGAAAAAACGCGAGTGGGCAGCGTGATGGTCTGCTGCGCATACCCTTCGTAATAGTGGAGCCGCCCATTCAAAACCACCACCGGGATTCCCCGGTACGTGCCGAACAGGAACGCGCCTGTGTGCCCCTCCACCGTGGCGCGGGGAAAATTAGGGATGCTGACAAACGGAATTTCTGTAACGTCCTGCAATTCCCCGCAAAAATCACTGAGCCCGCTGCCCAAAACTACGCCAATTTTCGGCTGCGCGGTGGTTTTTCCGCGGATAAAATCCACAGCATGACGGCAAATGTCTCGATTGTCCATAAAAAGGCCTCCTTGACCGTATCAACTCGGTTTGATGGCAGCTTCCGCAATCCGTGCGGTTGCCGTGTAAAGTTAGTATATCATGGGCTTTCCTCGATGGCAAAGGAAAGTAACTGAAACATCCAGTTACCAAAAAACAAAGTTTCCCGCCGCAGCAAATCTTTTTCTATATGTGAGGTCGTACCATTCGATTGACTTCCCCAAATGTGAATGGTATGATCTTCATAAACCCATACATGGGAAAATTACATAAGTGCTCCCCAAAAAAGAAGTAGGAAAAGAGAGGTAAAAAGGATGAACAAGCTACCGAAAAAGCGCATAGGCGCAGGCCTGTTGGCCGTCATCATGACTCTGGCACTGATGCTTCCCGTCAGCGCCTCCACCTCGCAGAAAACCCTAAATGTCACCACCGGCGTAGGCCTGACCATTGACGGGCTGAAAGCCCGTATGACCGACGTTTCTGGCAAGGAAGTCAGCGCCTTTTACTGCGATGGAACGACTTATGTGCCGATCCGTGCAGTCAGCGAGGCTCTGGGCCGCGAAGTATCCTGGAACTCCGCCACAAAATCCGTGGAATTGGGCACTCCCGGCAATGACGTTACAAACGATCAAGCTTATCTGAAGGAGTATTTCGGCATTTCTCCGATGAGCGGAACCGTTTCCTGGTCCACCTGGAGCGCAGCCATTCAGAAAATTGGCGGCAGCGCAGTGACCGGCACCGGCACGCTGACGGCAGCAACGGCTGCCAAGTCTCTGGTCGCTCTGGCCAATATGACGCAGCTGGCTGAAAACTACTCCGCCTCCACCGCTGCGGCAACCTGCAAGCGTTACGGCACCGTTTCCGCCGCCGATACCAAGTATGTTGCCTGCGCACTGGACAACAGCCTCATTCCCGCCACTGTCAATCTGACGGCTGCGCTGGACGGTTCCACCGCCTCCGCTCTGCTGATGAATGCCGCCGACATGGCCGGTCTGGGCCGCAACTATATCGGCTATTCCAGCGACAGCGACATCGGTGCCCGTCTGATGTCCACCTGGAATTCCTTCACCCTGTTTGATGACGCAGCACTCTCCGATCTGGGCGTCAAAATTGTCAAGAGCGGCGCAACCACCGGCTACAATCTGAAGTATGACGGCTATTCTGCCCGCTTTCTAAAGGAAAACACCATTCAGTACGGACACAGCGACATCACCCATGCGGTGCAGCTGATGGGTCTTTTGAATCGTGAGGGTCTGACTGCCAAGGTGCAGCTGGAGCCGAAGGTCTCTGTTTACGAGTACCTGCTGGAGTGGAGCGACGGCAAGGTGCCCGGTTCCACCCCCACCTATGAGGTGCGCAAGGTTTCCGACAATATGTACCTGTGCTACGCAGTTGAGTACGATCTGATGCTGGAGTTCGAGACCAAGGCAGACCGCGATGCATTTGACAAGGTGATTATGACCAACGCCAAGAAGAGCGATGCTGCCCCCAACGGCGAAGGCATGATTTACGGCGCATGGTGGCAGCCGCTTTACAGTACCAAGGTGGCTATGCCTGCTCCCGAATATCAGCAGATTAACGACGTTGTGGTGCGGGACGGCAGCTACACGATCCACCCCTTTGCCACCAACGATCAGATGCCCGCTGTGAAGTCTGAGGTCGCCAAGGATGCCCCGTCTCTGACCTGCGCACCCAACCAGATCTGGGTCAATGCCGCATTCTACCGCTATCTGACCAACGAGAGCTATCAGTAAACCAGCGCTGGGTCTGTTGTGCAGCGCCCATTCGGGCGTAAACAGTTTACCGGACAATTAGAGTTTTCAAAGGAGCCACCGTTTTCTAAAACGGTGGCTCCTTGCTTTTATAGGAAGGGCGTGGGGTTCCCATCCCTGCATAAGAAAGAGGCAGACACGAATGTGCCTGCCTCTTTCTTTACCCCTTGGGATTTCTCCCGCAGGTTTCAATCGGGAAAATTAGCCCTCGTACATGGCCTTCAGCTTGAGCAGGTGCTCATAGCGAGCCATAGCGTTCTTCTCGTTGCGCTCGAACAGATCGGTTGCACGATCCGGGAACTCACGGGTCAGACGAGAGTAGCGAGCCTCGTTCATCAAGAATTCCTGATAGCCGCCAGCGGGCTCCTTGGAATCCAGGGTGAACTTGGAGCCCTCAGCTGCGGGATTGAAGCGGAACAGGTTCCAATAGCCGCAATCCACAGCCTTCTTCATTTCCTTCTGGCTGTTCATCATGCCGCCCTTGATGCTATGCATCTCGCAGGGAGAATAGCCGATGATCAGAGACGGGCCCTTATAAGCCTCAGCCTCGGAAATAGCCTTCAGAGTCTGAGCGGGGTTGGCGCCCATAGCAACCTGAGCCACATAAATGTAGCCGTAGGACATGGCGATCTCAGCCAGGGACTTCTTCTTGATCTCCTTGCCGGCAGCTGCGAACTGGCAGACCTGGCCGATGTTGGAGGCCTTAGATGCCTGTCCGCCGGTGTTGGAATAAACCTCGGTGTCGAAGACAAAGATGTTGATGTCGTTGCCGGAAGCCAGGACGTGGTCCACGCCGCCGAAACCGATATCATAAGCCCAGCCGTCGCCGCCGAAGACCCACATGGACTTCTTGGCCAGATACTCTGCATCAGCCAGGATCTCCTTGCTGTACTCGCAGGAAGCATCCTTCTCCAGCTCGGCAACCAGCTTGTCAGCGGCAGCCTTGTTAGCAATGCAGTCATCCATGGTGTTCAGATACTCTTCGCAGGCAGCCTTCTTAGAGGCAACCGTGGTCACACCAGCCAGCTCCTTGACCTTGGCAACCAGACGCTGACGGGTTGCATTCTGGCCGAGGAACATGCCCAGGCCGTGCTCAGCATTGTCCTCGAACAGGGAGTTGGACCATGCGGGGCCGTGGCCGGCCTTGTCGGTGCAGTAAGGAGAAGTGGCAGCGGGGCCGCCCCAGATGGAGGAGCAGCCGGTTGCGTTGGAGATGTACATATGATCGCCGAACATCTGAGTGATCAAGCGAGCATAAGAAGTCTCGGCGCAGCCTGCGCAGGAGCCGGAGAACTCCAGCATGGGCTGCTTGAACTGGCTGCCCTTGACGGTGTTGTCCTGCATATCCTTCTTCTCGGAAACCTTTGCAACGCAGTAGTTAAAGACGTCCTGCTGAGCAGCTTCGTCTTCCTGGGCGACCATGGTCAGAGCGCCGACGGGGCACTGGCCAACGCAGACGCCGCAGCCCATGCAGTCCAGAGGAGAAACTGCCATGGTGTACTTGTAAACGCCCTTGCCCTTGCCGGCCTTGACGTCCACGATCTTGGCGGCAGCGGGAGCGGCCTTGGCCTCTTCCTCAGTCATCGCGAAGGGACGGATGGTGGCGTGGGGGCAGACATAAGCGCAGTTGTTGCACTGAATGCACTTGGTGGAATCCCAAGTGGGAACGGAAACGGCAACGCCGCGCTTCTCATAAGCAGCAGCGCCCAGCTCGAACTGGCCGTCAACGTGCTTGGAGAATGCGGAGACGGGCAGAGAGTCGCCGTCCATCTTGCCGATGGGGTTGAGGATGGTCTTGACCTGCTCGACAAGCTCGGGCTTGCCGGTGAGGGTCTTGGTGTCAGCCTCTTCGGTAGCATTTGCCCAGTCGGCGGGAACTTCGATCTTCGTGTAGGCGGTAGCGCCCAGATCGATGGCCTTGTGGTTCATATCAACCACGTCCTGGCCCTTCTTCAGGTAGGAGGCAGTGGCCTTCTCCTTCATGAACTTCAGAGCATCAGCCTCGGGCAGAACCTTTGCCAGAGAGAAGAATGCAGACTGCAGGATGGTGTTGGTACGCTTGCCCATGCCGATCTGGATAGCCAGGTCGATGGCGTTGATGGTGTACAGCTGGATGTTGTTCTTGGCGATGTAACGCTTGGAAGCGGCATCCAGATGCTCGTTGAGTTCCTCTGGAGTCCACTTGCAGTTGATCATGAACACGCCGCCCGGCTTCACGTCACGGACGATGGGGAACTTCTTGGTGATGTAGGCGGGAACGTGGCAGGCCACGAAGTCAGCCTTGTTGATGTAGTAAGAGGACTTGATGGGCTGATCGCCAAAGCGCAGATGGCTGATGGTGACGCCGCCGGTCTTCTTGGAGTCATACTGGAAATACGCTTGAACGTACTTGTCGGTATGGTCGCCGATGATCTTGATGGAGTTCTTGTTTGCGCCGACGGTGCCGTCGCCGCCCAGGCCCCAGAACTTGCACTCGATGGTGCCCTTGGCAGCCACGTTGGGTGCAGCTTCCTCAGCCAGAGACAGATGGGTCACGTCATCGACGATGCCGATGGTGAACTCATGCTTGGGCTGTGCCTTCTTCATCTCGTCATACACAGCAAACACAGAGGCAGGAGGCGTATCCTTGCTGCCCAGGCCGTAACGGCCACCGGTGACAACGATATCGTTCTTGCCAGCGTCGTGCAGTGCGGTGACAACGTCCATGTACAGAGGCTCGCCCTGGGAGCCGGGCTCCTTGGTGCGGTCCAGAACGGCGATCTTCTTGCAGGTGGAGGGGATCGCAGCGATCAGACGGTCAGCCTTGAAAGGACGATACAGATGAACCTTGATCATGCCGACCTTCTCGCCCTTGGCGGTCAAGTAGTCGATGACTTCCTCTGCAACATTGCAGATGGAGCCCATGGCGATGATCACGCGGTCAGCATCGGGTGCGCCGTAGTAGTTGAACAGCTTGTAATCAGTGCCCAGCTTGGCATTGATCTTGTCCATGTACTTCTCAACAACCTCGGGCAGAGCATCATAATAGCTGTTGCAAGCCTCGCGGTGCTGGAAGAAGACGTCGCCGTTCTCGTGAGAGCCGCGCATATTCGGGCGCTCGGGGTTCAGAGAGTGCTTACGGAATGCAGCAACTGCATCCATGTCGCACATCTCGCCCAGATCAGCGTAATCCCACACAGCGACCTTCTGGATCTCGTGGGAAGTACGGAAGCCGTCGAAGAAGTTGATGAAGGGAACGCGGCCCTCAATCGCTGCCAGATGGGCAACGGGAGAGAGGTCCATGATCTCCTGGACATCGTTCTCGCACAGCATGGCGAAGCCGGTCTGGCGGCATGCCATGACGTCGGAGTGATCGCCGAAGATGTTCAGTGCGTGGGTGGAAACCGTACGCGCAGAAACATGGAACACTGCGGGCAGCAGCTCGCCTGCGATCTTGTACATGTTGGGGATCATCAGCAGCAGGCCCTGAGATGCCGTATAGGTCGTCGTCAGAGCGCCGGTTGCCAGAGAGCCGTGGACGGTGCCGGAAGCACCGGCTTCAGACTGCATCTCGCACACCTTAACGGTGGTGCCGAAGATGTTTTTCTGGCCGGCAGCAGACCACTGATCGACCAGGTCTGCCATGGGCGAGGACGGCGTGATGGGATAAATTCCCGCCACTTCGGTAAACGCATAGCTGACATACGCAGCGGCGTTGTTACCGTCCATGGACTTGAACTTTCTTGCCATAAACTTACCTCCTATATTTGCTGCCCGGGTGACAGCATTTTAACGAGCCCACGAAATCTGTGCCAACGCAGATTTCATGCACTGGTATTATATCACCACCAACTTTGCATGTAAATGTTTGGCTTGTTATTTTTTGCACAAATTTTATAATTTCTGCAGAAAGGACAAATCAACTATGGTTTTTTAGGTACTTTTTTATTTTTTCCGTTCCGCTTTTCGTCATGTTGTGGTAAAATGTTTCCGTTCACACAAGCGGTTTTTGACGGGTGTGTTGTCTCCAGGCGAAATCAGACAACGCTCCCGTCCTTTCACAAAGCCGCCTTTTTCATCAATATGCGCGTATTCTGACAGGAGGAGTCCAGTTATGGTCGTAAGCGTGCGTTCTCTGGGGCTGACCGGTCTTTCCGGCTACGAGGTGTCCGCCGAGTGTTTTCTCTCCGGCGGACTGCCGGCCTTTGATATTGTCGGACTGCCGGATGCTGCTGTGCGGGAAGCGCGGGAGCGGGTTCGGGCGGCGGTGAAAAACTGCGGGTGCAAATTCCCCGTCAGCCGCATTACGGTCAATCTGGCGCCGGCCGGCCAGAAAAAAGAGGGCACGGTCTACGACCTGCCGATCTTTGTGGGCATTCTCGCCGCCAGCGGAGATGTCAAGCACCTGCCGCCGGACGCGGCGTTTCTGGGCGAGCTGAGTCTGACCGGCGCGCTGCGGGGCGTCAACGGCGTGCTGCCCATGGCGATGGCCGCAAAAAAAGCAGGCATCCGCCAGCTGTTTGTCCCGGCAGAAAACGCCCGGGAGGCAACGCTTGCCGGAGGTCTGACCATCTACGGTGTGCCGGACGTGGGTACCCTTTTACGCCACTTGACCGGGGAAGAAGTGCTCACGCCGGAATCCCCCTGGGATCCGGAGGCTCCCGACGAGATCCTGCCGGATTTTCAGGACGTCATGGGGCAGGAAAACGTCAAGCGCGCGCTGGAAGTCGCCGCCGCAGGCGGGCACAACATTCTGTTGATCGGCTCTCCCGGCGCCGGAAAATCCATGATGGCCAAGCGCCTGCCCTCCATTTTGCCGGAGCTTTCCCGAGAGGAGGCGCTGGAGGCCAGCGCCGTGTGGTCGGTGGCAGGACTGCTGGACCGGGATCATCCCCTGCTCATCCATCGTCCCTTCCGCTCCCCGCATCACACGGCTTCCGCCGCGGCACTGGCCGGCGGCGGTCCCGCCCTGCGTCCGGGAGAGATTTCCCTTGCCCACAACGGGATTCTCTTTCTCGATGAGCTACCGGAATTCCACCGGGATGTGCTGGAGGCCATGCGTCAGCCGCTGGAGGACGGGGAAGTCACCGTTGCCCGCGCCGGCGGCACGCTGCATCTGCCTGCCCGATTCCAGCTGGTTTGCGCCATGAATCCCTGCAAGTGCGGCTGGCGGGGTCATCCGTCCGGAAAATGTACCTGTTCTGACCGGGATGTTGAGAAATATGTCGAGAAAATCTCCGGCCCGCTTCTGGACCGCATTGATCTCCACGTCAACGTCCCCAGCGTGGAATACGAGGCGCTGCGGCGGAAAGAAACGCCGGAGTCCTCCGCCGACATCAAGGTGCGGGTGGACAAAGCCCGGGCACTTCAGGCAGCGCGATTTGCCGGCAGCGGCGTTTCCTGCAATGCCTACATGACCCCCGCCCAGCTCAAGGAGTTCTGCGCACTGGATGAAACCTGCGACAAGCTGATGAAAAACGCCTTTGAGCGCATGGGTCTCACCGCCCGCTCCCACGACCGGATTCTCCGGGTTGCCCGGACCATCGCCGATCTGGACGGAGCGGCTAACATTGAAGCTGCCCACCTGGCGGAGGCCATTCAATATCGCAACACCGACATTCTCAAGGGATAACAAAACCGGCTGTGAGCATTCACAGCCGGTTTTATGCGCTTATTTCAGCAGATTTTCATAGGCACTGGGGGCGATGGTGAATTCCACCGCGCCCATGGAGCCGGGAGCCACCGTGTACTCGTCAAAAGCCAGCACCAGATTGCCCTCCGCGTCAAAATAGTAGTTTTGATCCGCGGTCACACCGGTGAAGTCCTCGGTAAAATACGCGGTGCCGGAGGAGGCGTCCGCCATCTGCTCGTTCATCTGGCGCAGTACCTCGTCGGACAACGCCTTTGCCCAGTCGGAGTCGTCCTTGAAAAGGCCGTCCAGCGCCACCACTTGATCGGTGGTCTTGTCGATATTGTAAATCTTTGCGAACTGGTAGCCGCTGGCCTTCGTCTCCAACGCGTCCACCCGCAGGGTAAACCAGGTATCGCTGTCGGTGACCACATCATAGGTCACGTTCAGTCCCTCGTAGGCCTCGCCCAGATCGGCGCAGTCGGCTTTGAACTGCTCTACCAGCGCATCGGTGTACTTCTGGGCATCCGCATTCACGGAAGCGGCGGCGGAGCCGCTGCCCTCGATTTGGGGAACGGAGACGTCCGCGTGGGCGTGCTCGTCGTCATAGGTATACGTGCGGAAGGTGATGACCTTCACGATGCTGCCCAGCACCGGAATCCGCTCCATAGCGGCAGCAGCGGGGGCAGAGAGATTCGGAACGGCGACAAATACAGCCAGAGCCGCGGCAACACCCATGGCCCAGCGGTGCAGCGTATGGGTTTTCTTTGCTTTCACTTGTTTTTCCTCCAGAGAAGCGCAGGCGGCAAACACCCGGCCGGCATAATCCTCCGGCAGGGGGAATGGCTCTTCCCGCGCTCTTTTTTTCAGCAGTTCATCAAATTCATTCATTTTAGGTTCCCTCCTCTCCCAGCAGCTCTCTCAGTTTCGCCCGTCCCCGGTGCAGCCGCGTTTTCACAGCCGGCTCCGAGAGGTTCAGCACCGAGCAGATCTGCCGGATATTCAGGTCCTCATAGTAAAAAAGGGTAATCGGCGTACGCAGGTCGTCGGGAAGCTGCTCCACCGCCTGCCAGAGCGACATTTTTTCCGTGCAATCCGTCCCGGATGCGCAGAGTACGTTCTCCACATCGGACAAATCCACGGTTGGGCGGGAGCGGCGGCATACGTCATAGCACCGATTGGTCAGAATCCGCAGAATCCAGGGCTTGAAGCTCTCCGGTGTACGCAGCGTATCCAGACTTGCGTAAGCTGCCAGAATGGCCTCCTGCACGGCGTCTTCGGCGTCTTCCCTGTTTTTTAAGATGGTGCGTGCAGTTCGGTAAAGGGCCGTCTGGTTTTGCACCACCTGCCCGGTAAACCACGCTTTTGTGAGGCAAGGCATAGGGCAACCTCCTTTCACATTTCCGCCGCGTCTTTTGCGCGGCTTTCTTGACCGGTCAAATATATAGATGAACTTTCGGGGGAAAAGGTTACAAAATGGGAAGATTATTTTTGGATGCTGTCTCTTTTTCTGTGGCAGCCCCCAAATAAGCCACTCCCAGAAAAACGTTTTTCCTTCCCCGGAGGGTTGTCCCTTTTCTTTTTTTATGGGGTGTGCTATCATGGGGAAAATATTTCGCGGCAAAAGACCGCGGCTTCGGAGGTAACGTATGTCTGAGGAAACCACGCAGGAAATTCTGCTTTTAAAGCTGGGCGAGGTCGTTTTGAAGGGTCTCAACCGCAACGTGTTTGAGGACAAGCTGACGGCCAATGTCTCCCGCCATATCAAGCCCTACGGGCGCTTTCAAGTCTATACGAAGCAGAGCACCATCTATGTGGAGCCCCGCAACGAGGAATGCGATATGGACAGGGCGTACCGCGCCTGCTTGCAGGTATTCGGCGTAGCCGCCATTGCCCGGGCACTTCCCTGTGCCAAGGACGTGGATGCCATCACCGAAACGGCAAAGCGCTACTTGAAAGACGAATTTGCCGCGGCAAAGAGCTTTAAGGTGGAGTCCCGCCGCGCGGACAAGCAGTTCCCCATGACCTCCATCCAGCTCTCCCAGGCTGTCGGCGGCAATCTGGCAGATGCGTTCCCCGGTGTTGCGGTGGATGTTCACAATCCCGATCTCACGGTCCATGTGGAAATCCGGGAGCGGGCAGCCTATGTCCACGGCCCCGCTACCGAGGGTGCAGGCGGACTGCCGGTGGGCACCGGCGGCAAAGCCATGAGCCTGCTCTCCGGCGGTATCGACTCCCCTGTTTCGTCTTGGATGATGGCCCGACGTGGTGTCTGGCTGGAGATGGTTCACTTCCAGTCCCCGCCCTATACCTCCCCGCAGGCGCTTGAAAAGGTTCTGTCTCTTGCAAAGCTCCTAACCCCCTGGTGCGGCCAGCTCATCATTCACGTTGTTCCCTTCACGGAAATTCAGGAGGAAATTCGTCGGAACTGCCCGGAGGACTACTTCACGCTCATTATGCGCCGGTTTATGATGCGTCTTGCCCAGGCCGTGGCACAAAAGGCCGGTGCCCGGGCGCTCGTCACCGGTGAATCGCTGGGTCAAGTGGCCAGCCAGACCATGATGGCCTTAGGCGTTACCGAGGACGTGACGGATATGCCCGTTCTGCGTCCGCTGATCGGCATGGATAAATCCGAAATCGTGAAAATTTCCCGGAAGATCGGTACCTTTGAAACCTCCATTCTCCCCTATGAGGACTGCTGCACCGTCTTTACGCCCCGTCATCCCTGCACCAAGCCCTTTGTGTCCGATGTACGGGACGCAGAAAAGGCGCTGGACGTCGATGCACTGGTGGAAAAAGCCCTGTCTGGCGTTGAAAACATCCGTATCAAGGGCGACGGCACCATCGTGCGCAAACCCGCACGGACGGAAGAATAAGAGAGGGTTTTCACTATGGCACATTCTGCGGAAATCATTGCCGTTGGCACAGAAATTCTGCTGGGCAATATCGCCAACACCAACGCCCAGTATCTTTCCTGCGAGCTCTCGTCGCTGGGTATCAGCGTGTACTGGCATACGGTGGTGGGCGACAATCCGGAGCGTCTGCGCGCAGCGTTGGAGTTGGCCCGCACCCGGGCGGACATCATCATCACCACCGGCGGCCTCGGGCCCACCTACGACGATCTCACCAAGCAGGTCATCTGCGAGACCTTCGGCCAGCGTCTGGTTCTTCATGAGGACATTCTGGACGGCATCCGCTCTTTTTACCGGGAGGCGCTTCATCGGGAGATGCCCCTCAACAACACCCAGCAGGCGGAGCTGCCCGAGGGCTGCACGATTTTCGACAATGCCGTGGGCACCGCCCCCGGCTGTGCCTTTACAAGCGGCGGCGTCTCTGTGCTGATGCTCCCCGGCCCGCCTTTTGAGATGGAGACCATGGTGGAGCGGTGTGCCATTCCGTATCTGAAGCGTCTTTCCGACGAAACCATCGTCTCCCACGACATCATGTGCTTCGGTCTGGGCGAATCCTCCGTGGAGGAGCTGCTCCATGACCGGATGGTTCACATGGTCAACCCCAGTCTCGCCACCTACGCAAAACCGGCGGAGGTTCGCCTTCGCGCCACGGCGAAGGCCGCGTCCTCCACGGAGGCGGAGGCTATGCTCGCGCCCGTTGTGGAGGAAGTCAAATCCGCCCTCGGTAGCTATGTCTACGGCGTCGATGTCTCCGGCCTTCCCGCCCAGTGTTTGAAGCTGCTGCGGGAGAAAAACGTCACCTTTGCCACGGCGGAAAGCTGCACCGGCGGCATGATTGCCGCCCAGTTCACCTCCCTGCCGGGTGCCTCCGCCGTCTACCGGGGCGGTGTTGTCTCCTACTGGACGTCGGTGAAGCACGATGTTCTCGGCGTCGATCAAGGGCTTCTTGATGAATGGGGCGCCGTGGCGGAGCCTACCGCCCGCGCCATGGCAGAGGGTGCCCGGCGCATCACCGGCGCCGACCTTGCCGTGTCCGTCACCGGCGTTGCCGGACCCGACTGCGATGAGCGCGGAAATCCCGTAGGTCTTGTTTTCGTAGGACTTGCAACGCCCGATGGCACATTCTGCCGCAAGCTTCAGCTGGGCAAGCGCCGCCGGGATCGCATCCGCAGCGTCACCTGCAACCACGCCTTTGATATGCTCCGGCGCTATCTCACCGATCTTCCCGTGGAGGAGCTGTGAGCTGCGGGGTTGATTTCCCGTTTCAAATATGGTATCTTATCGGTGGAAACAAAACAAGTGAACAACTCATATAATTCCGCTGAGGCTCGCCCTGCCTGTTCGGGGGAGGAAAACGGTGCGGAAGTTTCTACATGACCGCCTAAGGTCTGACTATGAGTGTCTGTCCGGACGCAATTCGTGCATCCAGACGGGCACTCGTTTTGTTTTACCGATTTTATGTGAGGTGTTTTTTTATGGCAGTCACAATCTTGAAAGGGAATATCGTTTCGGCTCCGGAATGCGGAAAGCTGGACATCACCGAATACGGCTATCTCATCGCCGAGGACGGCATCATCATCGGCGTTTTCTCCCAGCTGCCGGAGCGCTATGCCGCCGTCCCTGTGGAGGACTGGGGCGATTGCCTCATTCTTCAGTCCTTTGCCGATCTTCACATGCACGCCCCGCAGTACGCCATGATGGGCATGGGCATGGATCTGCCGCTGCTGGACTGGCTGAACGAGTATGCGTTCCCCACGGAGGCACGGTTCACTGACGCTGACTACGCGCGGACGGTCTACCGCCATCTTGCCCATGAGCTGGTGGCAAACGGCACCACCCGGGTGTCGTTGTTCTCCTCTTTGCACCGGGAGGCGACGCTCATTTTGATGGAGGAGCTGGAAAAGGCGGGCATCGTGGGCTATGTGGGCAAGGTCAACATGGACCGCAACGGCGCATCTAATTTGCAGGAAACCACCGAAGAATCCCAGCGGGAGACCTTGCGCTGGCTGGAGGAATGTCAAGACTTTCCGCACATCAAGCCCATTCTGACGCCCCGATTCACCCCGTCCTGCACCAACGAGCTGATGGCGTTTCTGGGCAAACTTGCCCAGGAGCGGCACCTTCCCGTTCAGTCCCACCTTTCGGAAAACCATCGGGAAATCGAGTGGGTACGGGAGCTGCACCCGGAATGCAAGCAATACTGGGAGACTTACGCGGAATACGGGCTGTGGAATGACCGCACCATTATGGCTCACTGCGTCCACTCTGACGCGCGGGAGCGCAAGGCCATGAAAGATGCCGGCGTCACTGTTGCCCACTGCGCCAACTCCAACAACGCCATCTGCTCTGGCACCGCGCCGGTGCGGGTCATGCTAAATGAGGGGCTGAAGGTGGCTCTCGGCAGCGATGTAGCCGGCGGCTGCTCCATCCACATGTTCGACGCCGTGGCGGATGCCATCAAGGCCTCCAAGGATCGGCGGATCATGGACAACTGGCGCACAGACTTTTTGACCGTGGCCGAGGGCTGGTATCTGGGCACGACCGCAGGCGCGAATTTCTTTGGCGCCGGAGCGGGCTTCGCCAAGGGCGATGCCCTTCACGCGATGGTGCTGGACGACAGTGCGCTGGTCCCCTCAACCCGTCCCTTAACCGTACAGGAGCGGTTTGAGCGGTGCGTCTACGTCCGCCAGCCGGATGCCATCCGCGCCGTCTGGAGCGAGGGTCGCAAGGTTTACAACGCGAAAAACCGCTGATTCTTTTAACTCTTATAAAAGGAGCGCCCGGCCTTTGGCCGGGCGCTCCTTTTATCAGTGAGATTGCTTTTTCAGCTTAGCCGGGGAACGTGCCTGCGGCCATCTGATCGATGAAGTCCATGTAAGCGCTCTGGATGTCAGCGGAGACCAGCTCATCGTTGAAGGCGCCGACGCTCAGGCAGCCGTTCTCGAAGGAGCCATAGATGGTCTTGTTGCCGAAGGAGCCTGCCTGGGCATCCTGCATAGCCAGCTTCAGCATGCCGGCGTTGTCCGTGACAACAGAGCAGATGACGCAGGGATTCTGGCCCAGCAGATCGGCAGGCTGGCCGATATCGTAGATGCCAATTTCGCCGTCACCGTTGGCGGTGTCGATTGCCTGACGGGCGCCGGAGTCAACTGCGGAGGCATCGCCGAAGAACACGTCAGCGTTCTTGGAGAGCATGCCGTTGGCCAGCTCCATGCCCTTGGCAGTGTCATCGAAGGAGCCTGCATAGGCGGAGAGCACCGTGATGTCGGGATTGACAGCCTTGGCAGCGGCCTCGTAGCCGGCCAGCTTTGCCTTGGTGGTGTCGATTTCCATGCCGCCGATGAAGCCCAGGACGTTGGTCTTGGTCATCAGGCCAGCCAGAGCGCCGGCCATGTAGCCGATCTCGTCTGCGTTGGGCAGAATGGAGGTGATGTTGTCGGTGGGCAGATCCTCAGCGCCGTTCAAAACGGCGAAGCAGATGTCGGGATAGTCCTTGGCAACCTGCACGGTTGCATCGGAGTACTGGTTGCCGGGCAGAAAGATCATGTTGTAGCCCAGGTCGCAGTAGCTGGTGATGGAGCTTGCATAGTCAGACTGTGCAACGGAGTCGGAATAGGCGGTTTCCCAGCCCAGATCGGCAGCGGCATCCACCATGGCGTTGTAGCAGGCAGCACCCCAGCCGCCGTCGGAAATACTGGAGTCGCAGACCATGGCGACCTTGTAGCCGGATGCAGCGGCAGAGCCGGAAGCAGCTGCGCTGCCAGATGCAGATGCGGCGGGCTTGCTGGCTGCGCCGCAGGCGGCCAGGGACAGTGCCATGGCCAGGGTGAGAACGAGTGCAAAGACTTTCTTCATTTTCAAATTCCTCCATACTTCATTTTTTCCAAGAGCAATATCACAAAGGCTTGCGCCTTATGACCGATCAATCAGCGCTCCTCGCGCATATAGGGCTTGCCGTTGGCCTTCGGGCCGGCCTTCTTAATGCCGAACGCAGCCAGCGCCACCAGCGTGCAGACATACGGAATCATCTGGAACAGCTGATAGGGCGTGGAGGTGTTCATAATCTGGAGGCGCAGCTGCAAAGCGTCACAGAAGCCGAACAGCAGACAGGCCAGCAGTACGCCGCCGGAGCTCCACCGTCCGAAAATGACGGCAGACAGGGCAATGAAGCCGCGTCCAGCCACTACGCCGTCGGAATAGGTGTTGACATAGCAGGTGGTTAAGTACGCGCCGCCGATACCGGCCAGTGCGCCGCAGATCATGCAGGCAACATACTTCTGGCGGATGACGTTGATGCCCAGCGTCTCAGCCGCCTTTGGATATTCGCCCACGGCCTTATAATTTAGGCCCTTCTTCGTTTTATTGAAGAAGATCGCGGTAAAGACCACCATCAGATAGGCAAAGTATACCATGGGCGTCTGGTCGAAGAGCAGCTTGCCCAGGAAGGGGATATCCTTGAGATACGGGATGGCGATGGATTTCATTAGGGTGTCCTGCGCCAGTGTGGAGCTGACGCCGAAGTAAATACGGTAGATAAACGACGCCACGGCAGGGGCAAAGATGTTGATGGCCATGCCGTAAACGATCTGCTCGGCGCACAGGGAAATGGTGCAGTAGGCATAGATCATGTTGATGAGAATGCCGCCCATCGCACCGGCCAGGATTCCGAGGAACGGGCTGCCGGTAATGAAGCAGACCATAAAGCCCGCCAAAGCGCCGAAGGACATGATGCCGTCCAGTCCGATGTTGACAAGGCCTGCCCGCTCGGAGTACAGCTCCGCCAGTGCCACCAGAAGAATGGGGGTGGCCATGCGGACGGTAGAGAGGATCAGTTCACCGATATCCATGTTACTTCTCCTCCTTTTTCTCTGCGGTTTTCTTTCCGCCGCGGCCGGCAAGCCACTGTCGGATCTGGGGCAGCTTCACCAGTGCAAAGCCTGCCACAGCCAGAACGATGACCAGCGCCTGAATAATGTCGATCACGGAGGTGGGTACGCCAGTGCCGGCCTGCATGGTGTTGGCGCCGGTACGGAGCACCGCGAAGAAGTAGGCCACAATCACCGTGGCCACGGGGTTGAGCTGGGCAATCAGCGCCATGGCGACGCCGTCAAAGCCGTAGCCCACGGCGTAGCCGCTGATTAGGCGGTACTGGGTACCCAGCAGCTCCACGCTGCCGCCCAGGCCGGCAATCGCGCCGGAAACGACAAAGCTGAAGAGGATGTATTTCTTCACGGAAAAGCCGTTGAACCGGGAGGCGGTCATATTAAGGCCCACTGCCCGCAGCTGGAAGCCCTTGGAGGTGCTGAACAGGAAATACTGCACCACCGCCGCAACAGCCAGCGCAATGACGATGCCCCAGGTCACGCGGAGTGACGGGACGATGCGCTGGAGTTGAGTCGCGTCGGGAACGGCAGCCGTCTGGGGCACATTGCCGTCTCGCAGGACGCTGGTGTAGAGCAGTCCCATAAACAGCGTTGCCACGTAGTTGAGCATAATGGACACGATCATTTCGTTCAGTCCCCGGGTAATTTTTAGAATACCGGGAATAGCGCCCCAGATACCGCCGGCGATGATGCCGCACAGCAGGCACAAAACCATGGCGCCTGGGCCTTCAATTCCCCAGGTGGTGGCCACCCAGCAGGTGGCGATGGAGCCCATAATGAACTGGCCCTCGCCGCCCAGGTTGAACACGCCGCAACGGTATGCGAAGCAGGCGCAAAGGCCTGTAAAAATCAGTGGGGTTGCCTTCACCAGTGTGGAAGCAAAGTTGTTGGGGGTGCCAAAGGCGCCTTGAAACAGATACGCGACCGCCTGCACGGGGCTTCCGCCCAGAGCGGCGATGATGATGGCGCCGATGACAAAGGCCAGAATGACGGAGGCCAGCGGCACCAGAACGCTCATCAGAGTCTTTTTGAGTTTCATGTCGTTCCTCCTCACTTGCCGGCCATGGCCAGGCTGATTTCCTCAATGGGAGGATTCTTGCCGGGATAGACGCCCATGATCTGTCCTTCAAACATGACGATGATGCGGTCGGAAATTTCCAGCACCTCGTCAAAGTCTGCGGAGATCAGCAGCACACCGCAGCCCTTGCCCCGGGCATCAATCATGGAGTCGTGGACAAAGCGGGTTGCGCCGATGTCCAATCCGCGGGTGGGATGCACCGCCACCAGAAGATCGGGGTTGCCCTCCAGCTCCCGGGCCAGAATGACCTTCTGTTGATTGCCGCCGGAGAGGTTTCTCGTCTCCTGCTCCACCGATTCACAGCGAATATCGTACTTTTCCTGCATGGAAAGGGCATATTCGTGTATAGCTTTTTTCTTCAAATGGGCACCGTGGCCATCGGAAAAGCGGGGTTCTTCCGTGCTTTTCAGCACGATGTTGTCCTGCACCGACATATTGCCGATGAGCCCCATCTTGTTCCGATCCTCCGGAATGTGGGCCACATTTTCCACAATAAAGCCGTTGGGCGTAAATTTTGCCACCTTGGAGCCTTTCAGATCTGCCTCGCCCTCGTCTGGCGTTAGGACGCCGGTGACGATCTGGGCAAGCTGACTCTGGCCGTTTCCGTCCACGCCGGCGATTCCCACGATCTCGCCCCGGCCGATGGACAGGGAAATATCGTTCAGTCCGCTGTGCTTGGATGCCTTGTGATAGCTCACATGGTCAAGGGTCATCACCGGCTCGCCGGGCTGCTCGATCTTCTCATAATGGGAGGGCGCCAGTTCCCGACCCATCATCAGATTGGCCAGCTTTGCGCCGTCGGTTTCGCTGCGCTCCACCGTGCAGACCGTCTGTCCGGCACGGAGAACCGTAATTCGATCGGAGATCTTCAGCACCTCGCGCATCTTGTGGCTGATGAAGATAACGCTCTTGTTTTCCTTCTTCAGCTTCTCGATAATCTCAAACAGTCCCTCGACCTCAAGGTCCGTTAGGGCTGCGGTGGGCTCGTCCAGCACCAAAAGCTCCGCTCCGCGGTACAGTGCCTTCAAAATTTCCACGCGCTGCTGCGCACCCACGGCAATCTCGGTGATGGGCTTGTCCAGCTCCACCTCCAGACCGTAGCGGTCCGCAAGCTCCGTAATCTCTTTGCGGCGAGCGTCTCGGTCAATAAAAACACCCTTGGTGCGTTTGTCGCCCAGGATAATGTTCTCAAAAACCGTCATGGCCTCCACCAACATGAAGTGCTGGTGCACCATGCCGATGCCGAGCTTCACTGCCTCGGCCGGAGAGGTGATTTTTACCGGCTTGCCGTTCAGATAAATCTGACCTGCAGTGGGCTGGTAAAGGCCAAACAGCACGTTCATCAAGGTGCTCTTGCCGGCACCGTTCTCGCCCAGGAGGGTATGTACTTCGCCGCGCCGGACCTCCAAATTAATATCCCGGTTGGCGTATACGCTGCCAAACTGCTTGGTGATGTGCTCCATGCGTAAAATTTCTTCCATTGCCTCAACCCCTTCTATGTTTGATATCCGACAGGGAAAAAGCTCCCAAAAGGACAACCTATTGCTACCCTAGTTTACTCGAATAGGTATGATCATGTCAAGGAAAGCTCTTGTTCTTCGGTATATAAAATTCTGGACACAGGTATTATGCGGCTGCCCAAAACAAAAAGCGCACCTCTGCATCAGCAGAGGTACGCTTTTTATTCCTTCTCCACCATCGACGGCTCTTCTTCAGAGCAGTCTTGTCTCGCTGCTTCTTGATGCAGGACTTTGTAGTGTCCCAGCTGGCAGCGCACATCGGTGCGCTGCTCCGCCGTAATCCCCAGCAGACGGTCCATCTCCCGGCAGACCCCGACGCTGGGCCAGGGCTGAAAGTGAACAACCACATATTCCGCCCTGCGGATCTTTCCCGCCCCACGGCGGCAGAACTCCCGCATGGGTCCACACAGCGTAAAGACCCACACCGGCGTGCATAGAATCACCGTTTCATACTGTTCCAGATGGTCGGGCATTTCCTCAATCGGCATGGCCCATTGATGCATGCCGAATCGGCCGCACCACCAGAAGCCCAACGTGTCCCGGGTACGTTCCGTTGTCCGAACCTCGAAAAGTACTCCGCCGGTGCGTTCAGCCTCCTCGCAGGCCAGCCGCTTCACCCGACCCAGCCGGGAAAAATACACCACCAGCGTTTTCGGATTCTGCCCAATGTGTGGGTAGTCCACCGTCTCCGCTTTCCAGCTCACCTGCCGATAAAACACCCAGCAGGCATAGCCGGTCAAAGCCTGGGCAAGGCCGAAGAGAAAGTATGCCGTATCAATGGTATTGGGTTCAAACATATAAAACTGAATGCAGATCCAGGCCATCAGCGTGCAGCCGAAAATTCCGCCCAGCTTGATGCCCAGCGGCTTTTTTCTGAAAAGCAGCACGGCTGCGGTCAAATTGGAAATACCGTTGACAACCAGCAGAGAAATTCCGGAAAACACAAAGTTCTGGAACAGAATATCCGCAAATGGCAGGATCTGAAAATAGGGTAGCACCACATCCATGCCCATAAACGCCCCGGTGGGGTCGTAAAGCATGGCGCAGGCGCCTCCCACAGCGCCGATGCCGATAAACAGCGTCCAGAAAATCAGAAATCTGCGTGTCATTTGGTACCGTTTCATAATCTCTCACTCCAAGCAAGCCTTGGTCGGCATCTGCCCTGCCAACCCATTTTTTCAGCCAAACATGGCAAAAGCGCCGCAGGTCACGCCAAGCGTAATGCCGCCAGCAATCAGCAGCCCCGCCAAAATTGCGGGCATTGCATCCCGCATCCGAATGTCTAGCAGCGTCGCCGCCAGTGCACCGGTCCAGGCGCCGGTTCCCGGCAGCGGAATGGCCACTAGCAAAATCAGTCCCGGCAGACGGTATTTCTTGATGACCTTGCCCTTTAGGTGGGCGCGAGCTTCCAGCTTCTCAATTTTCGGCCCCCACCACTTGCCGCCGCGCAGCCAGTCAAACACCTGCCGCACCAGCAGCATAATCAGCGGCACCGGCAGCAAATTGCCGATCACCGCAGCCAGGTACGCCTCCCAAGGGGCAAGCCCCGCGGCAACGCCGATGGGGATGGCGCCGCGCAACTCAATCACCGGCACCATTGCGATGCCGGCCGTCATCAGCCATCTTCCCAGTACCGTTTCCAGAAATGCCACGCCGCTGCTCCTCTCCTTGGTAAATGCCAAAGCTGCCCTTTCAGGGTTCTATCGTCGATCCTCCCATCACAGGACGGAACGGTTCAACTGCCAAAGGCGGGGCAGACCGAAGTCTGCTCCGCCCTGTCTGCTATCTTACTCCAGATTCAGACGCTTTTTCAACATCTGTGTCGTAATAATATAGAAAACTGCGCCGACCGCTGCGGAAAGTCCGATTAAGATCAGCATGAAGGCATGGATTGCCTGCGGCCCACCGAAGTTGAAGCCCTCGAAGGAAAACGCACCGCTCAGACCCAGAAACTGAAGCGCGAACTGGAACACGAAGAAGAACACCACGCTCAAAAGGGTTTTATGGTTGGCAAAGCTGTGGCCCACTGCCATGGATGCATAGCACTGCAGGCAGCTGGAGGCAATACCCACGAAGCACAAAACGATGAACTCCAGCAGGAAGCCAACGCCGTTGATGGCGTAATAAGCGGTGATATGTGCCATCACCTCGCGGATTGCCTCCACAATCTGTCCGACATAGGCCACGCGGAATGCGGCAATCAGAGCTGCCAGACACACCGCCACGCCCGTGGCAATAAACCACACGACGGAAACGATGATTTTGCTCCAAACCTGCTCATGGACGGAGACGGGCAGGGTAAACATCACGTAGCCCTCGTCGCCCAGCAGATTCGTACGGAAGCGGTTAATCATCAGCACCAGCGTCATAATGCAAACAGCCGTAATGCAAAGAACGAACAGAACCATAATCAGTCCGCCCAGAATATTGAGAAACCGTGCGTCGGAGCTGTCCAACAGACGGATGGAGAAGTTGGCGCAGATGCTCAACGCCAGCAAAACAAGATACAGAGGGCCCATAATCCGGCCCGTTGCACGAAATTCGTGCTTCAAAAGTTTACTCAGCATTTGAATACCTCCCGGAACAGGGCGTCCACACTCATGCCCTTCTCCTCGCGGATCTGATCCACAGAGGACTGGAGCACCATCTGGCCCTGATTGATAAAGATGACTTCGTCCAGCACTTTTTCCACATCGGAGATTAGGTGGGTGGAAATAATCACCGCCGCCTCCGGGTTGTAATTCGTGATGATGGTGGTCAAGATGTAGTCGCGGGTTGCGGGGTCCACGCCGCCGATGGGCTCATCGAGCAGATACAGCTTCGCGCTGCGGCTCATCACCATAATCAGCTGCACCTTTTCCCGCGTGCCCTTGGACATCTGCTTGATGGTCTGCTTTTTGTTGATGCCCAGATGTTCCAGCATTTCTTCCGCCGCGTCTCTGCGGAAATCCGCGTAAAAGTCCTGATAGAAGTCCAGCAGCTGTGTCGCTGTCATCCAGGTGGGCAGGCAGGTTCGATCCGGCAGGAAGGAAACCTCCGCCCGGGTCTGCTTTCCGGGCGCCATGCCGTCCACCAGCACCTCACCGGAGGAAGGCGTTAAAAGTCCGTTCACCAGCTTGATGAGGGTCGTTTTGCCGCTGCCGTTGGGACCCAGCAGGCCGACGATTCGACCCGGCTCGATGGAAAAGTTGATGTGATTGAGCGCCGGCATATTGCCGTAGCTCTTGCTCAGATCCTTGCACTCTAAAACGGCACCGCCGGAGTGCTGCGTGCTCAGTGCCTCGTTTTCCAGATTGTCCATGTTACTCCTCTCCCTGCGTCGCTTCTTGACGAACCAGCGTCAAGATTTCTTCTTTTTGATAGCCCAGCCGGCTCATCGCCGTGAGAAACGACTGAATGTGCGTCTCCGCCAGCTTTCTTTTTGCTGTTTCAATCATTGTCCGATCCTCCGTCACAAATCTACCTGCGGTCCGCTGGCTGAATACCAGTCCGTCCCGTTCCAGCTCTGTCAGCGCACGCTGCATGGTATTGGGATTCACGCCGGCCTCTGTGGCCATGTCCCGTACCGAAGGCAGTCGTTCGCCTGCCGGAAATGCACCCGAAACAATACCCTGCTTGATCTGTCCGATCAGCTGGGAATATATCGGCGCATCATTATTAAATTGCCAGTTCATTGCACACCTCCTGTGGTTTGTGTTGTTGTCTTAAGCAATTAATACAATAGCACAGATTGGCGGATTGTCAATAGGCTTTTTCAAATATTTTAAAAAAAGTTTGCGGCAGAGCGTGAATCCGCTCTGCCGCAACGATTTAAAATGCTCAATATTTTTTATCAAGCCGCGCAATAATGTCGGCCATGGCGTCTTTTCGGGCGTCGGAGACGATGGTTGCTCCGCTTTGACGCACAGCTTCGATACAGTTTTCCGGTGCAAATCCCTCCGCCGCCACCTTCAGCATGGAAAGATCATTGGCCTCGTCCCCGGCGCAATAGAGATTGCGCGGGTCAATGTGCAAAAGCTCCGCAAGCCGGAGCACCATGCCGCCCTTGCTGGCACCCTTTTTTGTCAGCTCCAGCAGTGTCTTGGTAGAAAAGATCAGCTCGTAGTCCCCGGCCCAGCCTTTCTCAGTCAGATAAGTCTTCACCTGCTCCAAAACCGGCAGTTCCTCCTCAAAAAGCAGCTTGCCCAGCGGCAGGGGGACCTCCAGCAGGCTCGCCTTCTCCTCAACCTCCACATGGGTCAAGTGGGCGTGCTTGCGGGTGATCTCATTGGGATGCACCGCATGAATCACATTTTCCGGGTGATAGGCCTCGCAGGCGACGGTGGGAAATGCCTCCAGAACCTGCTGGCCGCGCTCTAGCGCCGTCTCCTCCAGCATGGAAAATTCCAGATACTCCTTTTGTGCAAAGTCATAAATTGCCGCACCGTTGCATACGATACCCGGCGCATTGATGGGCAGCATCGGCGCATAATGCTCGAAAGCCGCCAGCGCTCGTCCCGTGGAGATGGTAAAAAGTCCGCCATTTCCCGTGAAATATTCCAGTGCCTCCCGGTTGCCTTTCGACAGTGTGGGCACCTGCCCGCCGGTGCGCAGGGCGTCCTCCGTATAAATTAGGGTATTGTCAAAATCGCTGGCCAGTAGCACGCCGTCAAATTTTCCCATGAGCAGTCTCCTTTTTTCATATCACTACGTTTAAAACGGGGAGAGAACAAATTCTCTCCCCGTCCGGTTATTCGGTCTTGGGTGTCTCCGGTGCGCCGCTTCCGCCGCCATGATGGCGGCGTCCGCCGCGGTGATGGGGACGGCGGCGCTTTACGGCGCCGTCCTGATTCTCTTGATTGGCAGCTGCGCGCGGCTTCTGCGCCGCAGGCTTTTCCCCGGCAGGTTTAAGGGCGGCAGGTTTTGCCGGTCTTTCGGCGGTCTTTCCCGCGCTCTGTGCCGACTTATCCGCACCTGCGGTACTCTCTGTACGCGGAGTACTGCGGCGTCCGCGGGACCGTCTACGCCGGCGCTTTTCCGGGCTGTCCGGACCACCGATTTTTTCCCGCACGGGAAGCGTTTCCGCTTCCTCTACCTGGTTTTCCAGATGATTCATATAAAAAGGAGGCGCACTGATTGTCGGAGTGGAGAACATGGCTGTTTCCTCTTCCTCCGGCTTCTCCTCCACATAGCGTTCCGGGCGCGCAGCGGGAATCTCGATGCCGTCGCGGGTGCCCTTTCCGTTGCGCAAAACGCAGATTTCGCAGTTGTGGTAGCATTTCAGCGGCTCGTTGGGCATGCTGCCGTCCAGGTTGACCTTGACCTTCTCCTGCAGCAAATCCACACTCTTCACATTGCCGGGGCCGTCAGGGGTCTGGACAAAGGATTCGCTCTTGGGCATCCGCTTGGCTGCGTCCTCATAGGCGTTCTGCTCATACTTCAAGCAGCACATCAGACGGCCACAGGTACCGGAAATTTTTGTGGGGTTTAGGGAGAGGTTCTGGGTCTTTGCCATCTTAATGGAGACAGGCATAAACCCGTCCAAAAACTGGGAGCAGCAGAACGGTCTGCCGCAGATGCCAAGGCCGCCGATCATCTTGGCCTCGTCCCGCACGCCGATCTGGCGCAGCTCGATCCGGGCGCGGAACACGCCGGCAAGGTCCCGCACCAGCTCGCGGAAATCTACACGGCCGTCAGCCGTGAAGAAAAAGATGATCTTACTGCCGTCAAAGGCGCAGTTGACGTTGACCAGCTTCATATCAAGACCGTGGTCGGCGATCTTCTTTTCGCAGATGTCAAAGGCTTCGCTTTCCCGCTTGCGGTTGTATTCCACGGTGCGGCGGTCATTTTCCGTCGCCATGCGGATCATCGCGGCAAGCGGCTTCACGATGGTGGAGTCCTCCACCTCGTGATTTCCCTCGGTACAGGTGGCAAATTCCGGGCCCTGGGTGGTCTCCACGATCACCTGGTCTCCCATCTTCACCTGTGCGTCCTTGGGATCAAAATAGTAGTTTTTGCATCCGCCGCGAAAGCGGACGCTGATTACTTCTGTCAAAGGATACCCTCCAATTCCACGGCCAAAGCGCCCAGCACCTGGCCTGCACTTACGTTAAACTGGCATTCCTGCCGGTATTTTTGCAACAATTCTATTGTGCGCATAATTTGTGTTTTTGTCAAGTTTTTCGCAAGAAAGTCGGCAGTTTCCCGTTCCTCCGGTCCGATCTCCTGTCCGCACAGGGTCAAAAGTGCCGCCGCAAAGGCCGCGTAGCTTTCCGACAGCATGGTGGCAAGCTCCTCCCGCGTCATTTTTGCCCGTTCCATGCGAATCAAAACTTCCGTCACGCCGCAGGGCTTCTTTTTTCCCACGGCCAGGCACAAAAGCTGCGCTTGATCCCCGATTGCCGCAGCCCGTCTGCCCGCCGGGCGCAGCTTCAGCTCCACGCACCGGGAACGCAGCGTCTGCAAAACCGACGAGGGATTTTCCGCGCAAAAGCAAAACGCCGCGTAGGGCGGTCCTTCTTCTACAATTTTCAGCAGAACATTCTGATCCTGCTCGGTTAAAATGGAACAGTCCGGAAAAATATAGACCTTCCGTCTGCCCTCGTTGGGTCGGATATAGACGTCGGATCGGGCGGCGCGCACCACATCCACGGCAATATTTTTGTGTTCGGCATCCTGCACAACTGTCACATCCGGGTGGATGCCCTTTTGCACCTTGCGGCAGGCTGCACACACGCCGCAGGGGCGGTTTTTCTCCGCTTCGCACTCAAAGGCCGCCGCGGCATAGGTCGCTGCTTCCATTCGATCTCCGCTCCCGGTAAACAGCAGGGCATGGGACAGCGTTCCCTGGGAGGCCGCCTCCCGCAGACGCGCTGCAATATCCTGATTTCCGTCCAGTTTCCACTCTGCCATAAGAGCACCCGCCTCTTTTAAAACTCTTGCTCATCGTACCATAGAAAGCCAAAAAATGAAAGGACGTAAAATTTTTCTTTGTTACGTAACCGTTTATTGTATACTTTGCACATAAATTTTCAAATTTTTTGGGTTTGAAAATCAATTTCTTATCAGATTTATGTATTGTTTTCCGAGTTTTTACACATTATAATTTATATGCTAATTTTGTAATCGTTTAACAGCGTACATTTGTCTGCTATTTTGGCAGCGATAGAAAGACGGAGGAAAAACATGAGCAAAAAGTATTGTTACCTGTTTACGGAAGGCAACGCAAATATGCGTGAGCTGCTGGGCGGCAAGGGCGCAAACCTGGCCGAAATGACTAACATCGGTCTGCCAGTCCCCCAGGGCTTTACCATTACCACCGAAGCCTGCACCCAGTATTATGAGGACAAGAAGCAGATTAATCCCGACATCATGGCCGAGATTATGGAGTACATCGAGAAGATGGAGCAGATCACCGGCAAAAAGTTCGGCGATCAAGAAAATCCCCTGCTGGTCTCTGTTCGTTCCGGTGCCCGTGCCTCCATGCCCGGCATGATGGATACCATCTTGAACCTGGGCTTGAACGAGCAGGTTGTGGACGTCATCGCAAAGAAGTCCAACAATCCCCGCTGGGCATGGGACTGCTATCGCCGTTTTATCCAGATGTACTCCGACGTCGTCATGGAAGTCGGCAAGAAGTATTTTGAGCAGCTCATCGACAAGATGAAGGCCGAGCGCGGCGTCACCCAGGATGTGGAGCTGACCGCCGACGACCTCAAGGAGCTGGCCGGTGCATTCAAGGCAGAGTACAAGTCCAAGATCGGTGAGGAGTTCCCCTCCGACCCGAAAGAGCAGCTGATGGGTGCCATCAAGGCTGTGTTCCGTTCCTGGGATAACCCCCGCGCCAACGTCTATCGCCGTGACAATGACATCCCCTATTCCTGGGGCACCGCTGTCAACGTGCAGATGATGGCCTTCGGCAACATGGGCGACGACTGCGGCACCGGCGTTGCATTTACCCGCAACCCCGCTACCGGCGAGCGCGCCCTGTTCGGCGAGTTCTTGACCAACGCCCAGGGCGAGGACGTCGTTGCCGGCGTTCGTACCCCGATGCCCATCAGCCAGATGGCCGACAAGTTCCCCGCCGCATTCGCCCAGTTTGAGGACGTGTGCAACACGCTGGAAAATCACTATCACGATATGCAGGACATGGAGTTCACCGTGGAAAACGGCAAGCTGTACATGCTGCAGACCCGTAACGGCAAGCGCACGCCCGCTGCCGCTTTGAAGATCGCATGCGCACTGGTGAACGAAAAGCAGATCACCGAGAAGCAGGCCGTCGCCATGATCGAGCCCCGCTCTCTGGACGCTCTGCTGCATCCCCAGTTTGACGGCAAGGTGCTCAAGACTCAGGGCCCGCTTGCAAAGGCTCTGGCCGCATCTCCCGGCGCCGCTGCCGGCAAGATCGTCTTCACCGCCGAGGACGCCAAGGAGTGGGCCGAGCGCGGCGAGAAGGTCGTTCTGGTTCGTCTCGAGACCTCTCCCGAGGACATTGAGGGCATGAAAGCAGCCCAGGGCATTCTGACCGTCCGCGGTGGCATGACCTCTCACGCTGCCGTTGTGGCCCGTGGCATGGGCAAGTGCTGCGTGTCTGGCTGCTCCGCCATCACCATGGACGAGGACAACAAGAAGTTCGAGCTGGCTGGCAAGACCTTCCACGAGGGTGACGCCCTGTCTCTGGACGGCTCCACCGGTTGCATCTACGAGGGCCTGATCCCCACCGTGGAAGCCACCATTGATGCTGAATTCGGCACGGTCATGGGCTGGTGCGACAAGTACCGCCGCCTGAAGGTCCGTACCAATGCGGATACTCCCTACGATGCCGCACAGGCTCGTAAGTTCGGCGCCGAGGGCATTGGCCTTTGCCGCACCGAGCATATGTTCTTCAACGCGGACCGTATCCCCGCCATCCGCCAGATGATCTGCTCTGACACCGTCGAGCAGCGCAAGAAGGCTCTGGAGAAGTTGGCTCCCATGCAGCAGGGCGACTTCGAGGCGATTTATGAAGCCATGGAGGGCTGCCCCGTCACCATCCGTTTCCTGGATCCCCCTCTGCACGAGTTCGTTCCCACCAGTGAGGAGGACATTGCTCTGCTGGCCAAGGACATGGGCAAAACCGTGGATGAGATCAAGGCCATCATCGCCGGCCTGCACGAGTTCAACCCCATGATGGGTCACCGCGGCTGCCGTCTGGCCGTCACCTATCCCGAAATTGCCGAGATGCAGACTACCGCTGTCATCAAGGCTGCTCTGGCTGTTCAGGCCCGTCATGCCGATTGGAAGATGGTCCCCGAGATCATGATTCCTCTGGTGGGTGAGGTCAAGGAGCTGGCCTACGTCAAGAGCGTTGTCACCGAAACTGCCGACGCCATTTTGAAGGCCGCCGGTTCCAACATGCAGTACAAGGTCGGCACCATGATCGAGATTCCGCGTGCCGCCATTACCGCTGACGAGATCGCGACCCAGGCCGAGTTCTTCTCCTTCGGCACCAACGATCTGACCCAGATGACTTTCGGCTTCTCCCGCGATGATGCCGGCAAGTTCCTGGATGCCTACTACGACAAGAAGATTTACGAGAACGACCCGTTCGCCAAGCTGGATCAGAAGGGCGTCGGCAAGCTCATCAAGATGGCTGCCGAAATGGGCCGCGCCACTCGTCCCGACCTGCACCTGGGCATCTGCGGCGAGCATGGCGGCGATCCCTCCAGCGTGGAGTTCTGCCACAAGGTTGGCCTGGACTACGTGTCCTGCTCTCCCTTCCGCGTGCCCATCGCACGCATGGCTGCCGCACAGGCTGCTATTAAAAATAAGCGGGAGAAATAATTTCGCTTGTTTGCGCCGTTTTTCCTAAAAATGGCGGCTAAATCCCCATAAAGCAAAATACGCACATCGCCGTAAGGTGATGTGCGTATTTTTTGTTTTTACAGATAGACTTCTATATGGAGGTCGTTCCACTGGCTGCGCCGGAAGCGCACATCCATTTTGTTTTCCTCGCGGAATTCCTTTGCCGTTTCAAAAGGAATCACAAAGCTCAAAATCGGTTTGCTTTCCATGCTCATCAAATTGGTGTGGTACTCCGGCTTGAGGGTGCCAAAGCACAGTTTCCAGCGGTAGCTGTAATCCTGCACCGGCGTGATGGTTTCTACGAATTCATCCACCACACCATCGGCAATCTTCGGTTGGGCAAGGTCTATCATCTGCTGAAGTGCTTGCCGCACAGCGTTCAAATCAAAAGCAGCGGCTTCGCTCGTTTCTTCCGGTGTCATTGCGGCTTGCTGCTCCGCTTTCAGCTGTTTCAGCTTGGCTTTGGTATCCTTGGACATTTGTGCGTACTGTTCTTTGTCAAGCTCTCCATCTGCCCGCATCTCTGTGTATTTTGTGAGCCGTTCCTCCAGCTTTTTGATTTGCTGTTCAAGCCCACTGTTCAGCTCAATAAAGGTCGGGCCGATTTTTGCGCACTGGGTCAGCATTTCGCAAACCAACAGTACGGCTTCCTTCTGGTCGCCCCAAATCCGACTGAATATTTGCTTTGCCATCAATTCCAACTTCCATTCGGGAATGCTGTGTGCATCGCAAACCTCGGCAGCTTCAGCCCCATGCTTTTCCAGATAGGCTTTGCTTGCGTTCCGCTTTCTGCGGTAGCATTCATAGCCAAAAATCTGTACGCCGGTTTCCTGAATTACGCGCCAGCGAAAACGCCTGAAGTTTCCTCCGCATCGGCATTGGAGCTTTCTCGACCAAAGATATTTTGGACGGTTGCTCCCCAAACGGCGCATTTCCCCATCAGGCATATTGCGTTCCCGGATTCTGGATTCGCGTATTTCTTTGCAGCGATCCCACAATTCTTCCGATACGATAGGCTCAAAGTTACCGCGTACCAGCATAAAGCTATCCTCGTCCAGATTTTTGATGCGCTTCTTTTCAAGGAAGTTGTTTACTCTGGACTTGTTATAACAGATATACCCTTTATAGGTTGCATTGCGGAGGGTGCGGCTGATTTTGACACAAGACCACTTGACAT
>JALCRR010000012.1 GCA_022652815.1 Oscillibacter sp. | reverse complement strand
AGGCCGCAGGAGGATGTTGCGCTGATGGCGCGGCAGCCGGCGGCTTCTGCACCGATGCAGGTGGACATAGCGGAATGCTCGGACTCCACGGGGATGAACTCCGTGTCGACCTTGCCGCTGTCAACATATGCGGAGAAGTACTGAGGGATCTCGGTGGACGGGGTAATCGGGAATGCGCCCATCACATCGGGATTGATCTGCTTCATGGCGAAGGCAACGGCTTCGTTGCCGGAAAGTCTTTCTCTGATTCCCATAATGTTCTTTCTCCCCCCTTATTTCTCTTCCTTGACCATTTCAATCGCTCCGAAGGGGCAGGCAACCGAGCAGATGCCGCAGCCCTTGCAGAAGAACAGATTGAAATCGCCGCGCTTGCCGTCCTTGTCGACGGGGATGGACATATCGGGGCACACGGGTACGCACAGCAGGCACTGCTTGCACTTGTCCGCATGCAGGATGGGGCGCATGGTACGCCAGTCGCCGGTCTCGACGACTTCGGACGTGCCGCCCTCATAAATGTTGCAGCCCGGGGTGATATCTTTCCAGGTGACGGTGTTCGTCATCTCTTCAGCCTTTTTGTAACTCATCCTACCTGCACCTCCTCCATAGAACGCTTCAGGGCGCGCATATTGCCCTCAATGACCTGGGGCTTGCTTGCAAACTTATGCTTGAAGGAGCCTTCCATGTCCTTGATGAACTCGTCTTCCTTGACAACGCCCGTCACATGCACGATGGCGGCCAGCATCGGGGTGTTGGGGAAGTTCTTGCCCAGCTCCTCTTCGCTGATCTTGCCGGCGTCGATGGTGCAGACCTTGCCCTTGTAGCCCTTCAGCTTCGGGCGAAGCTCTGCCGGGGTCTTGGAAGAGTTGATGACGATGGCGCCGGTCTCTTTCAGACCTGCGGTGACATCCACGGAGCCGATCAGGGTCTCGTCAACCACCACCACGTAATCCGGGAAATAGATGTTGGAGTGAACGGTGCTGCGTTCCGAGCTGATCCGGTTGTACGCCGTGATGGGCGCACCCATGCGCTCGGGACCGTACTCAGGGAAGCCCTGCACATACTTGCCCGTGTTGAAGGCCGCGTCTGCCAGCAGCAGGGATGCCGTCTTGGCGCCCTGTCCACCGCGTCCGTGCCAGCGGATCTCGACTATGTCTTTCATTTTGGATCCTCCTCATTCGGTTTGTTATTCTGTCACATTGCCTCAAAATTTGCCACATTTTAGCTGCTTGTCAGCTCTTTTAGTATAGTCCTTTTCGTCGCACAGTGTCAACGAATTCACAGGGCTTTCCGATATAGAAATCTACCAGAACTACCCATAACTTTTTGTTATAAATGATAGCAAAATTTGGTTAAACGTTTTCTTTTTAGTCATAATATACAATTTTGATTCTGATTTTTTGGCTCTTGTCATTTTAGCCCGGAAGGCCGTGCTTCCGGAAAAAGCACTTCACAGCGCGCGCAAAACGTGTATAATGGAAATACTGAAAAGCAGTACAATCTGAAAATGCCCAAAACGGAGGTTCTTCTCATGAGTGATTTTCTGAAAAAAATTAAGACAAATTCTCTGGCAACGGCCATTCTCTATGCAGCGCTTGGCGTTGTGCTGCTGGTATGGCCCGGCGTCACGGCAAAGCTGTTCTGCACGGTACTGGGACTGGTTTTGGTTGTATGCGGCATTGTGGATGTCATCACATTTCTTACCCACCGGGATGGAACGCTCTACGCCGGATCCCGCCTCGTTTTGGGTGTGATTCTGGCGGTTCTAGGCATTTACATCATGTCACAGCCCAGTCTTGTCAGCGTTGTCATTCCGCGGATTATCGGTATCCTCATCTGCGTCCATGGTGTCGGCGACATCGGCGATGCCATCACACTGCAGCGAAACGGCTATGCGCGGTGGGGTGCGGCGCTGGCACTGGGCATCATCACGCTGGCGCTGGGCGCATTGCTGGTCTATGACCCCTTCGACGCCTTCAATACCGTCGTGCGCATCATCGGCGCATTTCTGCTGTACGATGGCATCAGCGATGTGTGGATTGTTTCCCGGGTGTCCAGCACGCCTAAGCAGGCAGCGAAGGACGCCAAAGCCGCTGCAAACGCAGTTGATGTGGATTTTACAGAGGAGCCAAACGACAAAAACTGATTCCCGTTTAAGAGACAGCTTCAAGGCAAAATCGCAAAAAATTCTTTTAAATATGCAGAAAGGCCGTGCATGACTGCACGGCCTTTCTGCTTTTGGAGAGAGAAAAAAGAAGATCGATTGAGAAGGCACACTCTATCCGGTCGGAACGAAAAGAATGCTGCACAGCCTTTTCAAATCTTGTTTGTATGGTACCGCAAGCGCCTTAAATTTACTTAAATGCTTTTTTCCTCTCCTTCACCCAAAAAGCACCCCGGCGCGCATGGCGTCGGGGTGCTTTTTGGATCCCTTCAATATTGAGCAAATTTCTCTTAGAAAATGCCGTCCTTGGTCAGGATTCCTGCGTCGTTGTACTGATAGACCTGCATAACCGTGGCACCCTTCTCAGCCTTGGCCTGCACATCTTGAACACTTTTGGCAGAAATGTCATAAGTGAACTTCTGTCCAGCGCCGGGAGTGAACGTGAGCATGCAATACTTTGCCATAATGGACAAAACCTCCTTAAAACGGGCTTACACCCTTGTCTGAAAATAAGCATAATACCTTTGTCCCGCAAAGTCAAATCTATTTGGCCAGGAAATTATGTTTTCTCTGCTTTTATGCTCATTTTTTACAGTTTCTTCTGTTTTCTCTTACAGAAGCAGGAGGTAATCATTTAACTGTCCGTAAATGTTAAAAAGAAAAGTCTTACATAATTCTTGACATATGTCATAAATCAAGTATACTGGAACGTATATCCGGCATATGTCGCAAATCATCTGATGGGAAATGAGGAGGCTTGCCCATGCCCAGACCAAAAAAATGGAGAAAAGTCTGCTGCATGCCATGCAGGACACAGTTTGTGCCGGTGGATGCCGCCTCACGCCCGGAAGATGCCGTGGTTTTGGCGGTGGATGAGTATGAAACCATCCGGCTGATCGACCATGAGGGCTTTACGCAGGAGGAATGCGCAGGCTACATGAAGATTGCCCGCACCACCGTGCAGCAGATCTACAACGATGCCCGGAAAAAGCTGGCTCTATCCCTGGTTGAAGGAAAGGCGCTGGTGATTGCCGGCGGAGAATACCGTCTGTGCGACGGAAAGGAGTCCCAGTGCTCCTGCGGCGGGTGTCGCCGCCACCGCGCAGCAGTTCAGGCGCAAACGCAAGTAAAAAAGCAGGAGGAATCTTCTATGAAAATTGCAGTTACTTATGAAAACGGCCAGATTTTTCAGCATTTTGGTCATACGGAACAATTCAAGCTCTATACCGTTGAAAACGGTAAAATTGAATCGTCCGCCATCCTTAATTCCAACGGCAGCGGCCACGGTGCGCTGGCCGCTTTGCTCGGGGAGCAGGGCGTGGATACACTGATCTGCGGCGGTATCGGCGGGGGTGCGCAGATGGCTCTGGCCGATGCAGGCATCCGTCTCTATGGCGGCGTACAGGGCAGTGCGGATGAAGCCGTTGCGGCTCTGCTGGCCGGCACGCTGGGCTATGACCCGGACGTCCACTGTGACCACCACGATCACGAGGGCGAGGGACATGCCTGCGGCGATCACGGCTGCGGAGGCAGCTGCCACTAAAAATCAGTATGCTAAAAAGGACGGGACATCGAGAATTTCGGTGTCCCGCCCTTTTTAGTATATGTCCAGTTAAAGGCTGCGTCCTAATTCTTCCGCCTTCTTCAAGGCTGGGTTGCCTCCAATGGCTCCCCGCGCCTCCACGCCATGGACACAAACCATGCCGCCATCTTCCAGCGAAAAATAGCTGAGCGTCAAGGCATACATCGTTTTAATGGAATCAAAAACCGTCGGAAGTGTATCCGCGCAGACCGACAGCAGCGCCAGCTTCTTCACTTGGAAGGTGTTGCGAATGGGATTATGCAGTCGATCAATCAGGCACTTCAGCTGAGATGAAACGCCATAAAAGTAGACGGGCGTTGCAAATACCAGCACATCGGCCTTTGCCATGCGGGCATATACGTCATCCATATCGTCGTGCTGCACGCAATGGTTCTTTCCGTCTCTGCGGCAGGCATTGCACCCAAGGCAGCCGGCAATATGTTCCTCCGCCACAGAAATCTTGTCTACGGTATTACCCACTGCCAAAGCACCGGCAATCAGCGCATCAGCCAGCAGATCGGTATTTCCACCTTTTCGGGGACTGCCCACAATCACCACAATATGTTTCATAAATCTTCTCTTCTTTCAATCATTTGGCTGTTCTTTTGCTGGCAGAATCGTCTTTTCTAGCCAGGTGCAGAAAAACGCCAGCTGGTCATACGTGTGGAAATAGTGTTCTCCGGTGGGCAATACCGTGAGTTTTCCGCCGCAGCGCGCTGCAAATTCTTCCGCATCGGCCTGTGTGCATAGCATATCCTGCCCGCCGCGCAGAATTGCCAGTGGGCACGCGCAATGAAGATCCGCGTGCTCCCGCACATAGCAATAGTAGTCCCAGTCCAGCGCCGGACCGTTCTCCACGGGGATGACCTTCTCGGCCTCCAGCCGCGCCTCCGTCACTCCCGCCACAGCCATCATCCCCTGAATTAGATGCTCCATGCTTAGGATGGGGGACAAAAACAGCAGCTGCCGGGGCGTAATGTCCGGAATGGACAGCAGCGTCAGATAGGCGCCGATGCTGCACGCAAACACGCTGATCTCCCCGGCAAACGTGCTCGCATATTTCCAGACTGCCAGCAAATCGCTGCGGCCGTTCCAGGGGTTGCAGGGGTAATCCGTCTGTGCAAGACGGCTGCCGCTCTCCGGCAGATCGAAGCTCAGCGTGCACATGCCCGCCTTTTCGGCAGCCTGCGCCGCCAGCGCGATCACGGTGTCCTCCTTGTTAGACTGAGCACCATGGGCTGCCAGCAGCAGATGGCCGCTCTTTTCTCCCCACAAAACAGCGGGAATTTGTACCGATCCGTTTTCAATAGTAAACGCTTGCTTTTTCATGTTATCTCTCTTTTCCAGTTAAAAAATCTGAACGGGACAGTTAGGCGCATTTTCAGCCTCCGATTTTTCTGATCGGATGGCGAATGACCGTCTTTCTTTTGGCGGTTTCCACCTTCCGGGCGTCAGAAAGATAGATCTCGTGGTGCAGACGGGTATCCGTTAGGTCATTGCAGTACCCGCATTGCTTTAGGTATTCGTCCATCATCGCAACGGAGGCGGGTTCATCGTCAAAGGAGCCAAGATGCATGATCTGCACGCACACGCCCTCGTCCACCGTCAGAAATTCCGCATTCGAGCAATCCAGCTTCTTTTTCCGTTCCGCTTCCTCCACCGCCCAGGCAAAGTCCGCCTTCGTCACAAAGTCCGGCAGACGGATGACGGAAATCCAGCAGAATGTGGATTTATCGGAGTAGTCGATGCCGTCCACGCCCTCCTGCCACCAGAAGCCCTCCAACGGCGGAACCACATAATCATAAAAGCCTTCGATCTTGTGGCCTCCCCTGCCGCTCATTTTCAGCGTATAGGCGACCGCGTAAAGAACGCTGACCGCCTGGGCGTATGCGCCGCCCTCCTCGTTGGGATTGCCCATGCCCCGAACGGCGATGTAGTTGGCGGGCGGGACTGTGACAATCTCCGGCTTACTTTTGGGCAGGTAAAATTCTCGGTACTCTTTTTTGAAATCAAATGGCATCGTTTTGGCTCCTCTCCAACGTCAGTAGGGGAAGCACCGCCGTGCTCCCCCTGCTTTGGTATTATTTCTTCTTTTCCACTGCGATCCAGATCTCGCAGTTGTAATCGGGGCTGGATACGTCCGCCGAGGGGTACGCTTCAAAGTCGGTACCGCCGCAGGGCTGATAGTCGCTGGTGGGGAAGAACTCGCTGTAAATCTGCTGATAGAGCTTGTTGAACGCCTCAGGCATCTTGCCCGTGCAGGGGAACACCGCGTAGGTGTGGGCGGGAATGTTCTCCACAGTCAGCTCCGGCTCCTGAACGGGAGCGCCGTTGTAGTGTGCGCCGATGGCATAGGGGAAGTTCTCGTCCTTCGCGTCCTTGCCGAAGCAGGCGCCCACAATGCACTGATCGAAGAGGTTGTGCTCCGGGATATACTTGCATAGAGCCGGAATCGTGCCGTCCGTGCTGCACCGGCCCCAGAAGCTGGAAATCTCCGCCGTGGTCAGTTCCTTCTTGCAGGACACATTGATCTTTTTGCAGATGATCTGAAATGCGTCCAGTGTCTCGATTCTGTAATTCATGGTATTGCCTCCGTCTAAAATCAGTTTTACGGAAAGGCGGGAGAAGGATTTGAGTTCGGCGCCGCTCTTTGCCTGGGAGGGCGACACGCCGTGGAACCGGGTAAACGCGCGGCTGAAGCTCTCGGGCGTTTCATAGCCGTACTTCAGGGCGACATCAATGACTTTTTCATCGGAGGACGCCAGCTCACCGCCGGCCAGTGAAAGCCGCCGCATCCGGATGTAGTCGCCAAGGGTAAACCCACACAGAATGCTGAACACCCGCTGAAAATGAAAGCTGGACGAGTATGCCTGCCTTGCCGCTTCTTCATAGTCAATGGGCTCCGCCAGGTGTGCCTCTACATAGTCCACAGCCCGCTGAATGCCTGTAATCCAATCCATGTTCCCGCTCCTTTCGTATGAACTGATGATAAATCGAAACCACGAATGGTGCATGACTTTCCGTGCGGCGTGATGTTCTCCTGTCCACACGGTTTTGTCTGATAATACCATTTTTTATTTAAAACGGCAATGCAGTTTCAAGGGAAAGTTAAAACTTTTCAAAAGAAAAATCTCTTAAAATAGTTTAAAATAGGCCTTGCAATCAATTTTTAATGGATTTATCGTTGTTTTTGAGGATATCCTTCAAAAACAATAAGGAGACTGATTGTATGAATCAGAAAAAGCTGGATGCGCTCGGTGAAACCGTCCGCAGCACGTATGACAACATCACCGGCATCGTCGTGCGCAAAAACGGTGCCGTGTGCTGGGAGCATTATTACAACAACTACACGGCAAATCAGGCGCTTCACGTCTTTTCCGTCACAAAAAGCGTTCTATCCATTCTCATCGGCATTGCTCTGGATCAGGGGCTTTTAAAAAGCGTCGATCAGCGCGTGCTGGACTTCTTCCCGGATTACGAAGTAAAGACCGGAGAAACAACCATTCAGAAAATTACCATCCGGCACCTGCTGACAATGACCGCTCCGTACAAATATGACATAGAGCCCTACCAGCAGTTCTTTACCAGCGCCAACCCCATTCAAGACGCATTGGATTTACTGGGTGGTGACAAGCCCATCGGGACCTTTCATTATGCCGCCATCGGCGGACCGCAAATTTTGTCCGGCATTCTCGTCAGAGCGGTGGGGCAACCTATTCTCGATTTTGCCGAGGAAAATCTGTTTGCGCCGCTGGGCATTCGGGTTCCGGGCAGTCTTACTCTGCACAGCGAAGCGGAGCACTTCGCCGTGATGAACAACCCCAATACCCGCGGATGGGTCATCGACCCTCAAGGATTCCATACCGCCGGCTGGGGTCTTTTCCTAACGCCTGCCGAGATGGCAAAGCTAGGTCAACTCTACCTAAACGGCGGAGGCTGGGAGGGTCGGCAGATTGTGTCCGCCGAATGGATTGCCCAAAGCACCGCCATGCACAGTCTGTGGGCGGAAGCTAGTCTGCCCTACGGCTATCTTTGGTGGCTCACCGGTGGGAAGCGCTTTGCCGCGATTGGTGACGGCGGGAATGTCATCTACGTAAATCCTGAGCGGCAGCTTGTGGTCGCCGTGGCCGCGCTCTTCAAGCCCAACGTGACGGATCGGATTCCGTGGATTCAACAGCAGTTTGAGCCGCTGTTTGACGATTAATCTGGCCGAAACCGCAAAACCCACCGCTCTGCCATGGGCAGAGCGGTGGGTTTGTGCTTCAGATCAGGATTCCGTCGCAGTGGTCTATCTCATGCTGAATGATTTCCGCCGTCCAACCGGTAAAGGTTTTCAGCCGGGTCTGGAATTTTTCGTTCTGGTATTCCACCTTGATGGACTGAAAGCGCCTTGTTTTCCGTGTGCCAGGCAGGGAAAGGCAGCCTTCTTCGGCCTCATAGAGCCCGGACTTTTTCACAATGATCGGGTTGAACATCACCTCATACGTTCCGTCATTGTCAAAGGCGATGATGCGCCGGGAAACACCGATCATGTTCGCCGCCATCCCTACGCAGCCCTCACTGTGCGCCTTCAGCGTCTCCAGTAGATCCTGCACCGCAGGCAGATCTTCCGGCGTTGCCGGAGCTGATTTCTGCGATAGAAACGCCGGGTCTTTCATAATGGGTTGTATCATAGCCTTCCTCCACATGTTCTGATCGTTTCATGGTCGGGTTCGACAGTGGGCGGCACGGTCACTTCAGCTCATCCAGCCGATCCAGAATTTCGTCCACCCGATCTTCAAGCGCCTCATGGGCATCGCCCCAGGATTCATACGCCTCGCTGTCCATGTCCGCCGGCTCCCGCTCATCCAACTCGCTGATCCGCTGGCGCAGCGCTTGAAGATTGGTCAGCAGCTCCTCCCGAGTCATATCGGCGGGGTCGGGTTCCTGCTGTAAATAATTGCTCAGGTCGATGATTTCTGCCATGATGTTCTCCTCTTCTTGCTCATGCGGCAAATAACGCTCCGATTCTTCCATTGGGCATTCGATCTCTTCTTTCGCATTATATTCCCCATGGACGGCATTTTCAACGGGCTGTGTCCGTGCTCGCCGGGTACGCAAAGAGGAGGGGCAAAACAGCGTTCTGCCCCTCCTTCTTCAGATTTCCTTGCAAATTTAGGTCAAAGCCGGAATTCAGTTCCCCATTGCGGACTGCATCCGGCTCAGTGCGCCGGCCTTTTGCAGTGCCAGAACCAAAAGTCCCGCCAGAAGGGATCCGCCCACCGTGGAAATTAAAAACGGGATGATGTAGGCGTAAAACGCCACGGCCGCTGCATCCACGCCCATGAACAGCGTGGCGATGGGATAGGCCAGCAATCCGCCCAGAATGCCGGTGCCCAGCACCTCACCGCAGAGCGTAGCGGGCAGGTTTTTCGTTTTCCAGAAGACGATGCCGCACAGCAGCGCGCCGCACATGCTGCCGGGGAAAGCCATCAGACTGCCAAGTCCCAGCAGATTGCGCAGCAGGCTTGCCGCAAACGCCACCACAATGCCCCAGCCCGGGCCCAGCAGAACCGCGCAGAGAATATTCACCATGTGCTGCACGGGTGCGCAGCGGCTGCCCAGAACCGGGAAAGAAAAAAGGCTCCCCACAACTGCAACTGCGCAGAAGATGCCGGCCAGAGCCAGTTTTTTTACAGAATTGTTTTTCATGATTCGATCTCCCTCGTAAATTTTGTGAAAAAACGGGAGACACCCGTGGATGTCTCCCGAAAAAAATCACATCATGACTTCCTACGGTGGCATTACCCACATCAGGTAAAGGGTCGAAGCAGATGCTTCCTCTCAGCCTTTCGGCTCCCCTGTTTTTCATGTCGCATTATGGCACCATGCCGTCAGCTTGTCAAGAAAGAATTTGATACCCGCCAAAATACGTCTGGCAAAAACTGTTGCTTTTTCCGGCAAAGCGGCGTATAATGGCGTTAATTGAAAAAAAGGGGAGTCCGCTGTGCGCGGGCTGAGAGGAAACCGTAAGGTTTCGACCCACGACCTGATTTGGATCATGCCAACGTAGGGATAAACACGGTGAAACTTTGCCGCAGACGTACCGATTTTGGTGTGTCTGCGATTTTTTTGTCTTAAAATCAGGGCGGTTTGAAAGGAGCATTGTTTTTATGATCGATTTTGCCTGTGCCGTGCGTGCGGTGCGTGAAAATGCGCCGCTGGTTCAATGCATCACCAATTTTGTCACGGTCAACGACTGTGCCAACATCATTCTGGCCGCAGGCGGCTCACCCACCATGGCCTATGACATCCGTGAGGTTGAGGAAACCGTGGCTGCCGCCAGCGCACTGGTTTGCAACATGGGCGCCATTGAACAGACAGCCTCCATGCGTCTGGCCGGACAGAAAGCCAACGCCCTGGGTGTGCCCGTGGTGCTGGACCCCATTGCCGCGGGAGCCACCGCACTTCGCCGCACAAAGATCGGCGCGCTGATGTCTGACGTACACTTTGCCTCCATTCGCGGCAATGCCTCCGAGATCAAGGGGCTGTTTGCAGGCCGCAGCTCCGGCAGCGGCGTGGACGTGGGCGCACTGGACGCCGTGTGTGAGGAAAACCTTCCGCAGGCGATTGAAATGGTAAAAGCGCTGGCCGCCAGAACCGGCTCGGTCATCACCATCTCCGGCCCCATCGACGTCATCTCTGACGGAGAGCGGACGGTGGCTTTGCGAAACGGCTGCGCCACCATGGCCCGCATCACCGGCTCGGGCTGTATGGTGACGTCCTTGATCGGCGCATTCTGCGGCGCCATGCCGCAGGACGCCTTTACTGCCACTTGCGCCGCCATGGCCGCCATGGGCGTGAGCGGTGAGCTTGCGGAAAAGCGGCGCATCAAAAACGGCACTGGCAATGCGACCTTCCGTACCGATCTCATTGACGCAATCTTCAACCTAACAGAAAAACAACTGACGGAGGGTGTTCGCTATGAAATTTACTAAGGAAGAAATCCGCAGCTCCATGCTCCTCTACGCCATTACCGACCGGATGTGGCTGAAGCCCGGTCAAACGCTCAGTGAGGTCACGGAGCAGGTGCTGCAAAACGGCGCCACCTTTTTGCAGATTCGGGAAAAGGATCTGGAGGAGGCGGACTTTGAACGGGAATCTGCCGCGTTGAAGGCCATGTGCGCCCGCTATCGTGTGCCCTTCGTGGTTAACGACAGCGTGGAAATTGCTCTGGAATGTGATGCCGACGGCGTGCATGTGGGACAGAGCGACATCAAGGGACGGGACATCCGCGCCATGCTGGGGCCGGACAAGATTCTGGGCATCTCCGCCGGATGTGTGGCTGAGGCCATTGCGGCGCAGGCTGCCGGCGCGGACTATATCGGCGTAGGCGCCGTGTTCCACACCTCTACGAAAAAAGATGCAAAAGATATGACCCGGGAGCAGCTGCTGGCTATCCGCAATTCCGTCAGCATTCCCGTGGTGGCCATCGGCGGCATCAGCAAGCGCAACATTCTGGAGCTCTCCGGCAGCGGTGTGGACGGCGTTGCCGTTGTCTCCGCGCTCTTCGGGGCGGAGAATCCCGGCTCTGCCACGGCAGAGCTGAAAAAGCTCTCGGCGCAAATGGTTGCCGCCCATGAATAAACGCTTCTGCATTTTTGACATGGACGGGACGCTGGTGGACTCCATGGTATACTGGCAGCGGCTTGGTCGGGAGTTTCTTGCGGATCAAGGCGTCACGCAAAATGTGGACGCCGTGCTGGAACGGGTAAAAGCCATGACCATCACGGAATCCGCCGCGCTTTTCATGCAGGAGTTTGGTCTTTCCGGAACGCCGGAAAGCATCGGCGCAGCCATGAATGACGTCATGGAAAACCACTACCGTGCGGACATTCCCCTCAAGCCCGGCGTGCGGGAATATCTGGACGCGCTGCATCAAGCGGGTGCGGTTTTGTGCGTTGTCTCCGCCACCAAAAAGTCTCTGGTAGAAGCCTGCCTGCGCCGGCTGGGCGTGGCGGACGACTTTGCATTTTTCCTCAGCTGTGAGGAGGTCGGTGCCGGCAAGGACCGGCCCGATGCCTATCTGGAAGCGGCGCATCGTCTTGGTGCCGCGCCGAGTGAGATTGCCGTCTACGAGGACGCAGTTTTTGCCGCGGAGACAGCCAAAGCCGCCCGGTTTTACACGGTGGGCGTGTACGATCCCTGTGGGGAAACGGAATGGCGCCGGATGACCGCTCTTTGTGACGAGACCATCCGCGACTGGCGCAGCGCCACAATTTCATAAAGTTCGGAAAAACGGCCGTTAGGCCTTTTTCGGCGGCACACCGGGGGCACCACCTTCGTGTCGCTTTATAAAATCAATGCAGAAAAAGGAGAAAAAGAAATGAAAACAGCATTGACAATCGCTGGCAGTGATTCCAGCGGAGGCGCCGGTATCCAGGCAGATCTCAAGACCATGACAGTCAATGGCGTATTTGCCATGAGTGCCATTACGGCCCTGACCGCCCAGAACACAACCGGCGTAACAGACATTATGGAGACAACTCCGCACTTCCTGGAAGAGGAACTGGACGCGATCTTCACGGACATCTTCCCCGATGCCGTGAAAATCGGAATGGTTTCCTCTGGAGCCCTCATCACCGTCATCGCGGAAAAGCTCAAGCAATACCACGCAACCAATATCGTGGTGGACCCCGTGATGGTGGCAACCAGCGGCGCAAAGCTTTTGCAGGACGACGCCATCGCTGTTCTGGAAGAAAAGCTGCTGCCTCTGGCGGATCTTCTGACGCCCAACATTCCGGAAGCAGAAATTCTCTCCGGGCAGAAGATTGTCTCCATTGACGACATGACCGCAGCAGCCAAAACCATTTCCCAGCGGTATCACTGCGCGGTGCTGTGCAAGGGCGGCCACAGTCTCAACGACGCCAACGACCTTCTCTGGCGCGGCGGTGAAGGAACGTGGTTCAAAGGACGGCGCATTGACAATCCCAACACCCACGGCACAGGCTGCACCCTCTCTTCCGCCATTGCGGCAAATCTTGCCAAGGGCTTTTCTCTGGACGTCTCCGTGGAAAAGGCCAAGGCCTACATCTCCGGTGCGCTGGCTGCACAGTTGAATCTTGGCCACGGCGCAGGCCCCATGGACCACGCCTTTGACATCAAGGCCGACTACAAGATGGAGGCGCAGATATGAAGAAAACCTCTACCTTTCAAAACGGACTGATCTGGTTCGGTGCCGGCGTCTCCATTGCGGAAATTCTGACCGGCACTTATTTTGCTCCTCTGGGCATGGCAAAGGGTCTGGCTGCCATTGTGGTGGGTCACATCATCGGCTGCGTCATGCTGTTTCTGGCGGGCTATATCGGCGGACGCACCGGCCGCAGCGCCATGGAAACCGTCAAGATGAGCTTCGGCCGCAAGGGCGGTCTGCTCTTTGCATTTCTGAATGTTTTACAGCTGGTAGGCTGGACAGCCATCATGATCTATGACGGCGCACTGGCGGTGAACGGCATTTTCGCCACCGGCGCCTGGGTGTGGTGTCTTGTCATCGGCGGACTGATTATCGTGTGGATTCTGGTGGGCATCACCAATCTGGGCGTCATCAATAAAATTGCCATGGCAGCGCTGTTTCTTCTGACGCTGATTCTGTGCAAGGTGATTTTCTTCGGCGGCGCGCCGGTCTCCGGCGATCTGGGCGAGGCCATGAGCTTCGGTGCAGCCGTGGAGCTGGCAGTTGCCATGCCCCTTTCCTGGCTGCCCCTCATCAGCGACTATACGCGGGAAGCTGAGCACCCCTTTGCCGCCACCATGTCCAGCACCGTTGTCTACGGCCTTGTCTCCTGCTGGATGTACGTCATCGGCATGGGCGCCGCCATTTACACCGGGGAAGGCGACATCACTGCAATCATGGTGAAAGCCGGACTGGGCATCGCGGCACTGGTGATTCTGATTCTCTCCACGGTGACGACGACCTTTCTGGACGCCTGGTCCGCCGGCATCTCTGCGGAGTCTCTGTCCACAAAGCTCAACGGAAAATGGACAGCCGTTGCGGTAACGGTCATCGGCATCATCGGTGCGGTGGTGTTTCCCATGGACGACATCACAAACTTCCTCTATCTGATCGGCTCGGTATTTGCGCCCATGATTGCCATTCAGATTGCAGATTACTTCTTCCTAAAGCAGGACAGCTTCGCTCTGGATTTCAGCGGAAAGAATCTGGTGATCTGGGTGATCGGCTTTGTGCTTTACCGCTGGCTGATGGGCGTGGATATCGTAGTGGGTAACACCCTGCCGGATATGCTTTTGACAATTCTTCTGTGCCTGCTTGCAGGAAAGCTCCTGCCGAAAAAGGCCCGCGTGGGGTAATCGACTGCCGTCCCCCCGCCTTCCTTCTGGCATTAAGTCTGCTTCCTGCATATCAAATTTCTTTCGAATCCGCGCTTCGGTAAATCCGGAGCGCGGATTTTATCCGAATCATAGCGTGTTTTTTTGCCGAAAAATGTGACCAAAAGCGCATCTGAAGGTAAGGTTTCTTATACCTAAATTCCTCTGCTTATTTTTTATTCTCGACGCAAAGTATTTTCCTTCTTGATTAACGGAGACTTTTCTCGTATGATAGGAGGTGTCTTTACGAAATTTTAATATTTTGCCTTCGATGCTCACACCCTTTTTATGCCTCGAAGACTATAATTTTATAGGAAAAGATTATACCCCTAGGAAAGGATGCGTAATTCTGATGAAAACTTCGGGGCCCAAAAGGCACCTTTCTCCATCTCAAATTATTTTGCTGGGTTTTTTTATTCTGATCCTTGTTGGTAGTCTGCTGCTGATGCTGCCTGTGGCGACACGCCATCCAGGCGGCGCTTCCTTTTCCGACGCACTGTTTACGGCCACCTCTGCGGCCTGCGTCACGGGATTGGTCGTGCAGGACACGGCAACCTACTGGTCCTCGTTCGGGCAGGTTGTCATTCTGGCACTGATTCAAGTCGGCGGAATGGGCGTCATTACGTTTGCCGTCACCATCACCATGATATCCGGCAGAAAAATTGGACTGATGCAGCGCAGCACCTTGCAGGAGGCCATTTCGGCGCCGCAGATGGGCGGTGTTGTTCGCCTGACCAATTTTGTTTTAAAAACCGTGGTTGTGATTGAGCTGGCAGGTGCCGTCCTCATGGCACCGACTTTTTGCAGGGAGTTCGGTGTGCCACACGGGCTGTGGTATTCCGTTTTCCACTCCGTTTCCGCCTTCTGCAACGCCGGATTTGATCTGATGGGCTCCCGGCAGGCGTTTTCCTCGCTGACCTTCTTCGCCCAAAATCCCGTCATCAATCTGACCATCATGACGCTCATTGTTACCGGCGGCATCGGTTTTCTGACTTGGGATGATATTCGGTCAAACGGCTGCCATCTGAAGCACTATCGGATGCAGAGCAAGGTCATTTTGAGTGTAACCGGATTTTTGATCGCTGCGGCAGCGGTTTTTTATTTCTTCCATGAATACTCCGCTTTCCCGCTGGGAGAGCGGATTTGGGTTTCCCTTTTCCAAGCAATCACGCCAAGAACAGCCGGATTTAATACGACAGATCTGGGTACGCTCAGTGAAACGGGACGCATTGTCACAATTCTGCTCATGCTTATCGGCGGATCGCCCGGCTCAACTGCCGGAGGCATGAAGACCACGACTGTGGCTGTCCTCATCTTTTCCGCAGCAGCGGCATTCCGGCGGCGGGAGGATGCCCAGTGCTTCGGACGCAGAATTTCTCCCGTGGCCGTTCGGAACGCAATGGCGGTCATGCTGATGTATCTGACGGCATTTCTTGTGGGCGGCATTCTGATCGGTGAAATGGATGGAATTCCCGTCCTCACCTGTCTTTTTGAAGCAGCCTCGGCCATCGGTACCGTGGGATTAACGCTTGGAATTACGCCGGATCTTTCGCTATTTTCCCAGGGGATTCTGGTGGCGCTGATGTTCTTTGGCCGTGTCGGCGGATTGACGTTGGTCTTTGCAACCTTTACAGGAACGCATCCCTGCGGCGCAAAACTTCCGCAGGAAAAAATAACAGTGGGGTAAGGTGGAAAACATGAAATCCATTCTCTTAATTGGCCTTGGTCGTTTTGGACGTCATATTGCCATAAAGCTCAGTGAGCTGCGCAGTCAAGTGATGGCGGTTGATATGCAGGAAGATCGCGTAAACGCCGTTCTCCCCTTTGTCACCAACGCGCAGATTGGTGACAGTACCAACGAAGACTTTCTGAAGTCTCTGGGCATTCGCAACTTCGATGTGTGCATCGTTGCAATCGGGGACAACTTTCAAAGCTCCCTGGAAACCACATCCCTGCTGCAGGAGTTGGGAGCCAAGCGCGTCGTAGCCCGGGCTTCCCAGGATGTTCACGCCAAATTTCTTATGCGCAACGGTGCGGACGAAGTGGTCTATCCCGAAAAGCAGTTGGCTGCATGGACGGCCATTCGCTGCAGCTCCGATCATATTTTTGACTACATTGCGCTGGATGACGGCTATGCAATTTACGAAATATCCGTTCCCCAGAGCTGGGTTGGAAAATCCGTTGGAGGGCTGGGGATTCGCAGCAAGTACCACATCAACCTAATGGCCGTTAAGGAAAACGGAAAGATGAACATGACGATCACCCCGGATACGCAGCTGAACGCCGAGGAAACCATGCTGGTTCTTGGCAATCACAGCGATATTCAAAAGTGCTTCCACATTTAATAGCTTTTTGAGTCCGGGGAAAGTCGATCAAGCTCTGGAAAAAGTTTAAAAAGTTTAGGCGGGCTGTGCATAGCACAGCCCGCCTTTTTTCGGATGCTTGTTCACGCTGTTGGGTATAGATTTTCCTTATTTCAAGTTTTTGATGTTCCCTGCTTGAATGGCCGCGAGGTTGCGGGAAATCTGCTCCCGGCTCCAGTCCCACCAGTGCAGGCGTTCAAGCTCCGCAATCGTATCGTCATCAAACCGTTTGCGGATTGGCTTTGCCTGAACACCACCCACGATGGTATAGGGCGGCACATCCTTTGTCACCACCGCCCGTGTACCAATGATCGCGCCGTCGCCGATGGTCACGCCGGACAAAATGACGGCCTCGTACCCGATCCAGACGTCGCTGCCGATGACAATATCGCCCTTGTTGTCCCATGCGTCGGTCACATTTTTCTTGTCCAAACCCCATTCCTCGAAAAAGATGGGGAAGGTATAGGACGAGAGCGAGTGCATGGTATGGTTGGCACTGGTCAAGAGGAACTTTGCGCCGCAGGCGATGGAACAGAATTTGCCGATCACCAGGTGATCGTGATTGATTGGATAGTGATAGAGCACATTGTTTTTCTGAAAATCTCGCGGATCATGGACAAAGTCGTTATAAATCGTATCGTCACCAACCTCAATACTGGGGTCGGTGATTGCATTTTTTAAATAAATGGTCTGACTGTCCCCAGAGCGGGGAAAGATTTTGTCAGCCGGAATCGTCATAGCAGTAACCTCCAAATTTTAGATATGGTTTTTATGTGCGATTCCGGCGCAGTCAATGCAGCGCTTCACCTTGTACGCCCCGATTCCTTATTTTTGTTCGCGGTACCAGTCCAGAATGGCCTTCATGTGCTCCTCGCTGACATAGTCGCCGCCGTGGAGCATCATCTCCAGCATCTCATCTTCCTCCGGTGTGCGGTCCGTCTTGTTCTTCAAGCCTTTTCCCGCGGTTTTGACCATGGTGTTCATCATAAATCGATACATGCCGTGGAGCTTGGTGATGTCAAAGCCGCCCTGCATCGTGAAAACCGGCATATTTGCCGGCACGGAATTCGCCTTGCGCAGCTCGGTAATCTGGGAGCCTGTTGTGGCCATGCAGACGCCGCAAAGAGCCTTGACCTTGTACTTTTTCGCCGCTTTTTTGTAGCCCTTGACGCCACTCGCCATGACCCAGCCCAGATAGATAATCTCCGCTCCGGTGGGAACGGGCGATTTGTCCAGCGCATAGACCGGCAGGCCGGTTTTCTCCGCGAGCATCTTGGCGTACCGCTCCGTGAAGCCCGTATTGCTTGTGTAAAGAATTGCATCCATCATAAAAACCTTCTTTTTTAAACTTTATGGCATTGCCGACAGCACAGCAGCCGACCACCCACCACCATCAAAATTGCGGTCACATCTTACGTTATCCTGCCTTATGCGATGCCCCGAAACAGCTTCACGCCCAGAACGGCGTTGAAGCCCACAGCAGCAAAGACGCTGAATCGCTCAACGATCCCGAAGTAGGCGATTGGAACCGTCCCGGTTCCAATCGCGCCGACCATCATCATTTCGAGCGCAATGGCAGCCCACACGGCATACGAGCGATATGGTTTTTCTCTGACGCCGCCAACGATGAAGCATACAAGTGCGGCGATGGACAGTGCCACCACGCCCGCAGTCACGACCATGTGCATCACATCTTGAAAGGCGCCGGCATAGCCGCTGTCGCTTAGGGGAAACATGGAATATCCCACGCAAGAAAGCCAATTCATCCCCCCAAACAGATAAACGCCGAGACGCAACAGCCTTGTCAGCTTGCCCTGCACGCCGACGCACACCATCATCACGCAGACGATTCCGCATACGCCGTAGAGGCTGCTGAGCTGGTTCCAAAGAGAAAGCGAGGGCGCGTTGGCAGCGCTGAGGTCGCTCACCGCCTGCGCCATCCAGCGATAGCCTGGATATGCAAGCGGCGAGAACACAACGGCTACGGCATAGGATAAAAGGCTGACCACCCCCAGCAGTCCGCACCAGTTCAGAAAGGGTTTGCGCTTCATGTTGCTTTGCCTGCCCTTCCCAAATCCGTATGATAGGCGGACATGAACTGTCGAATATGGGCGTCGATTTGCGACATTGCCTGTGCTTCCAGTTCGGGCTGCCGGTCACAGACCGACAGGGAGATTAAAATAGGGCAAACATATTGCAGTGCCATACTGTGGATGTCCCCATTTTTCATCACATCCGCATGAATGAGCCCTGCAAACAGCCTTTCGTGATATTGAACTAAACGGTCCACATAGCGCTGCGTATACAGCGCGGAAATCTCTGGCGAGCGAAACTGCTCAATGGTCATCAGCCGACGAAAGCGGCTGACGCACTCGTCGTGCAGGGAATAGCCGATTAGGTCCTGCACCTCTTTTACCAGGGTATCACATGTGATTTTTGAAAAGCGGTTTTTATCCGCCGCGGCATCCGCAAGATGGAGATCCATTTTCTCTGTCTGCTCATCATAACGGCGCTGCATCTCCGCAAAGATGGCGTTGAAAATATCCTGTTTACTCTTGTAGTGCTTGTAAAGCGACGGTGCCTTGATGCCCACCGCCGTTGCGATCTGTTCCACACTGACGGCCTCATAGCCGTATTGGGAAAACAAATCCAGCGCCGAAAGTAAAATGCGATCTTTCGTTGTTTCCTGCTTCATGCTCGTCTCCTTAGCTAATTTATATTAGCCATATTATAAAGCTAATATGCATTAGCTGTCAAGTGCCTCGTAAAAAAATGAGCGCCGTTTCCGGCGCTCAAAATTGGATATTGCATTTCAGTCTTTGCCTGGCACAGAATATTTATAAAGGTGGAATGTCAGATCAGCCTTCGTTCCCGGATGGCAGCGTTTGCATGAGGGCGTAGAAATACTGCGGCGCACCGGTCGTGAAATAATCATACCACGCCTCCAGCGTGTCCGGCGCAAAAACGTCCAGACGCGCAAGAATCTGCTTTGCCCACAGCAACCCCCCGGTACCGGCGGCGGTGATCAAGTTGTCGTCCGCTACGGACGGCTGATCCACATAAAAGCCCGTCCCCTTGTAAGAGGGCGCAAACATCTCAAGAAATCCCGGCCCGTTGCTGGTGTGCGGGCGGTTGTCCAGCAGTCCGGCACCGGCCAGCGCGGCGGTTGCCCCGCAGATCGCGCACACCACACCTCCTGCAGCAAGAAGCTCTTGGGCCTTTTCGATGATGGTGCCGTACTTCGCTTCGTTCCACATGTTGGCCCCCGGCAGCAGAAGCACGCTGCTTTCGCTGACAGCGATCTCATCGATTAGGCAGTCCGGCACAACGGTCAGCCCGCCCATGGTTTGAATCGGCTCTTTGGAACAGCTCACCGTTTTCAGTGAGATCTTCGGCGCGCCCTTTTTAAAGAATCGGCCAGAATGCAGCTCCGCAGTCACATGGCCCAGCTCCCAGTCGGCCAGCGTATCCAGAACGTAAACATAAATCGTGAACATGGGTTTTCCTCCGTTTTCATTGTCTGTTGATTTATCTGCGTCCTTATTGTACGATAGAATTGTTGACAGCTGTATGTCAATAATTTGAAAGAAATTTTGGAAAGGCGTGGGGCAGATGAAAGTAGATCGACTTGTCAGCATCATTATGATTCTTCTTGAGAAAGAGCGCATTGGCGCGCAGGAGCTGGCGGAGCTGTTCGAAGTTTCTCCCCGCACCATCTACCGGGACATCGACGCCATCAATATGGCAGGAATTCCCGTCCGCTCCACCCCGGGAGTTGGCGGCGGCTTTGAAATTATGCCGGGCTGCAAGCTTGATCGGACGGTCTTTTCCTCCGCCGAGCTGTCCACGCTCCTAACAGGGCTTTCTGGTCTTTCTGGTATGATGCGTGGGGAGGAACTGGTCAACACCCTCGCAAAAGTCCGGCGCTTTATTCCCAAGGACAGTGCGAAGGACATTGAGCTCAAAGCAAATCAAATCCGGATTGATTTAAGTCCGTGGATGGGCAACCGGAATATTCAGCCGTATTTGCAGATGATCAAAGCCGCGCTGCAGGAGAGCAGACTTCTCACCTTTGCCTATGCAGGCCATCACGGGAATCAGACCGTTCGGACCGTGGAGCCGTATCAGCTGGTACTGAAAAGCAGCCACTGGTATTTGCAGGGGTATTGCCACATCCGAAACGATTATCGCCTATTCAAGCTCTCCCGCATGTCGAACCTAGCGATGCAGGATGAAACCTTTGCGCCGAGAGCGTATCAAGAACCGACTCTGGACTTTGGAGACGCGCTGGATGCCATGCAGACAACCGTGAAACTCCGCATCCACAGATCGGTGATGGATCAAGTGCTGGACTTTTGTCCTTATGAGGACTTTTCAGCCGATGGGGATGAATTTTACCTGGTCAATTTTCCATTTATCGAGAACGATTATAATTACAATCTTCTTCTCGGTCTCGGGGATCGGTGCGAATGCTTGGAGCCGGAGCACATCCGTGAGGAAATGAAACGCAGAATCAAAAAGATCGCCGCTCTGTACGGCGATCTGCATTAGGAGGAAATCCGATGAACTACCCGTGGTTGGAAAAATATCTGCTGGCAAAAACCGGCGTCACCAACGACTATAAAATGGAATGGGGCTGGCAGCGCTACATGGTGGGCGGCAAGCTGTTTGCAGCGATTATGCACCCCTCCGGCGAACACGCCCCGGCATATGCGGAGAAGGATCTGCTGAATTTGAAGTGCGACCCCATGTTCTCCCAGCTGCTTCGAGCGGAGTACCGGGAAATTATGCCCGGTTTCTACGCGGACAAGCGCACCTGGATCTCCGTTGATCTGGGCGGCGAATTGCCCGACGAGTTGCTTGAAAAGCTGATCGACGACAGCTACGCCCTCGTTTTCGAAAAGCTGACCCAAAAGCTCCAGCGCGAGATTTTGGAGAGCGCCACGGCTATCAATTCAGATCGTCTATGATCTTCTCAGATTTCTTTTCCAGCGCTGCAAGCTGCTGCAGCGCACCCACGATGTCCTTGAGGATCAGCGGCTGCATGCTGTCGCGATAGCCGTCAAGATCGGCGTTTTCCAGCGTCGATCGGATTTGGGGGATCAAGTTCGGCTTTGCAGCCGCAATCTCAGGCAGCGCCTTAATGCACTGCCGGGCAGTAATGGGCTTTTCGTCCGTGATATGGGGCAGAAACTCGCCCATCAAGGCGTCATAGCGGTTTTGGGTGTCCCAGCGGGCAAGCGCGGCAAGAATGGAAATGGCACGGTTTCGCACCAGCGAATTTTTGTGACGCAGCAGCGCGGCAAAGTCATCCAGATATAAAAAATACCGGTCACTCTCCCGGCTCTCCGCCGCAACGGCGTCCGCAAAGGCACAGGCAGCCCCAGCGTCTTTGTCGGTCAGACGTGCCAGCAGTTCTTCACGCTCGTTCATGGTTTTGCCTCCTTATGGTATTCATTTGCAAGATTCCCTTGCAGTCCCGGTTCAGAGTGGGAGAGTTGAGTGTGATTACAAGCTCCTCCACAGACGAAAGTAGCGCCGCCGCGCACAGGATGATGCCCGCCGCGGTCATTCCCAGGATCGCATACAAAAGCGGAAACCCAAAGATCAGCGCGCCGGTTGCCTTGTTGGCCAACGTGTGCAGAGCGGGAAAGGTGCGATACTTGGCAAAGCCAATGCCGTAGCCCGCAAGCCGCACAGCGGCAATGCACCCGGCGCAAGCCCAGAGCCACCTGGGAAGCGGAATGTGCCTCACGGCAACCACCGCAATCGCCGCCGCAAAGGCAAGGTCGGCGGCGCTGTCCAGCTTTGCACCGACATCACTTTGTATGTGCAGATAGCGTGCGACGGGGCCGTCCAGCAGATCGCTGACCCCGCCGCCAAAATAGCAGATCCAAAAAGCCGCGGAAAACGGGGCAGCCAGCACCATCCCCACGGCGAACAGAAACCGTGCAAATGTGATGCAATTCGCAAGTTGTTTCATGCCGATCCCTCCCTCGCACTTTCTTGAATTGGCAGGTTGATTTTTCGCAAATATCCCGCAAAGAACAAGCTCGGGTTTTCTCGATGACGCCCCTCGTACCGCAGCCGTTTTTTAGGTTAATGAGAAATATCCGTGTTTCTTTTCCCCATGCGCTTTCGCATCAGATTTCCGATGGCGCCGCTGATAGCGCGCTTAAAGGGCACCCTTTTACACGGATAAAAATAGGACTGATTGCTCCAGTTGTGTGCATTCCAGTAGGCCGTGTCCAGTTCGCTTAACGTGAGGGCAAGCGATTTCTGCACCTCAAACTCGATCAGCTGGTGCAGGGTTGGGGCATAGCTTTCCGGATCATCCAAAAGCTGCAGAAATTTTGCAATTTCTCGTTTTCCAACGTGCTTTTCCAGATTGAAAATTGTTCTGCCGATGGCCCCGGCGTTCAGTGCGCCCCACTGCGTTGCAACGTTTTGAAGATAGGAAAGCGTGGCCTTCAGGCCGGAGCCCTTGGTTGTGGCAACGCACAGAATCGGCTTTTTTGTGAGGGCAGGTCTGTGGTACCAGCTGCAGGTACGGTCAATAAAGGTTTTTATCTTGCCGCTGACCTGCTGCAGATACACCGGAGAGGCCAGAATAATTCCGTCTGCCTTTACCAGTTGCTCCATGATTTGCGGAACATCGTCGGAAAGGATGCAGCTGCCTTTTGACACGCAGACGGTGCAGCCCGCACAATCCTTGATTTCAAAGCGATACAGCTCGATGATTTCCAGATCAACATCGTTTTCTGCCAGGAGTGCCTTGATCTGTATCAGAAGATGGTATGTGTTCCCCCTGCGCTTGCTTCCCAGCAACGCAACAACCTTTTTCATCAAATCGCCCCTTTAATCCGATTCCCGGGCTGTGTCCTCCGCGTCCGTATGATCGGAGGAATCTTCACGGGTACATTTCTTCAAAATCACCTTTAAGAACGCAAGGCCCAGACAAAGCGTAATGGCATCGGCAATCGGCTGCGCCCAGATCAAGCCGGTGAAGCCCATCCATGACTGCAGCAGAAACAGCAGTGGAATGTAAACGAACCCCTGTCGGGCGACAGACAGAATTAGGGATTCCTTTGCTTTGCCGAACGCCTGAATGCCTGTGGTTGCAAGCATCTGCGGCCCCAAAATCACAAAGGCAAAAATGCTGATTCGAAATACGCGGGCTCCCTGTATAACGACCTCCGGCAGCGGAGTAAAAAAGGCAACCAATCCGTCGGCAAAAAGCCAGAAAACGACGGTCAGTACAATGCCGATACAGCACGTCATCATCATACCGGTCTTGAAAATTTCCCGCACGCGTTTGTAATTTTGGGCACCGTAATTATAGCCGATCAGCGGCTGGCAGCCTGCGGCAAAACCCATAAAGATAAATGTGCCGATGAAGGCCAGCTTTGACGATACGCCCATGCCGGCTAAGACCGTATCACCGTATGCTTTTGCCTGGTTGTTTAATGTCATCAAGGCCGCACTGGAAAGCAGCTGGCTTAAGCAGGCGGGAATTCCGATAAAAAAGATTTCCTTCCAGATTGCTTTGTCTCGGGTGAGATAGGACGGTTTGATCCGCAGGATAGATTTTCCGGACAGATAATACCAGATATAATATCCCAGCGCCGCGACGTTGCCCAAAACCGTGGCAATTCCTGCGCCCAAAATACCCAAATGCAGGCCAAAAATAAAAATCGGGTCAAAAATGACGTTGGCAACGGTACCAATCATCATACCGATGATGGAGGGCATCGCCGCGCCCTCGGCGCGCAGCATCTGTCCGCCTGTAAAGCTGAGCATCACCGGAATGGCGCCCAGCAGCATGACCATCACATACTGGCGGGCAAACGGGTATACTTCGGCAGATGCGCCCAGCGCCATGACGAACGGCTTGATCAGCAGCAGTCCCGCTGACATGGCCACTACGGCCAGAGCCGTGCAAATCATGACGCCGGTCGTCAGGGTTCTGTTCGCTCTTTCGCTGTCTTTGCGCCCGATGCAGCGCGAAATATAGGATGCGGCGCCGGTAGACACAATGGTCGATATGGCCATGAGAATCATGAACACCGGCGTTGTGATGCTGGCGGCGGTCAGCTGATTCTGATCGTGCAGCCTGCCAATAAAAAATGTATCCACCAGGTTATATAAAACCTGCACCATCATGCCGCAGACCACGGGAATCGACAGCTTCAAAATGGCTGTTGAAACGGGGGCATTGCCCATCAGTTCTGTTTGCTTATTACCCAATTTCGTTGCTCTCCTTGTTCAATTTTTCCGCTACGGTCAGCAGTCGTCCGCAATATTCCTCAAACTGCAGCTGCTCTTGATGTGTCAAGCAGGCGCTGACCTCCCGAAACCACGCATCGTATACATCCACAATGTCAGAAATGCTGTCCCGTCCGCTGTTTGTCAGTGTCAGTGCGTATTTTCGCCTGTTCTGGCTGTTCACCGCTCTCTCCACAAATCCCCTTTTTTCAAGGGACAGCAGAGCTTTTGCAACGGTTGTTTTATCCAGCTTCAGTGCGTCCGCAACATCGTCCTGCGACGCATGGTCGTGGCCAAGAAGAAAGGTACAGATCAGATGCTCGGTATCGCTGAAGCCCATACTCTTGATTTTACCGTGGCCAAACTCTTTGGCGCAGCGAAGAAGCAGATACAAACTGTGAAATTGCACGACAACTCACCTCAATTAGAATGCTCAACTGTTGAAGTATCAACAGTTGAGCATTCTACCACGTTTATAGGCACCCGTCAATCAAAAAATGGCCTTTGCAAATTACTGTCCCCCTCGTTCTCTGGAGCAGCACTCCGCACCCATTTTTCTAGTTCTTCGTATAATTTCTGCGGATGAAAGGGCTTTGCCAGGTGTGCGTTCATTCCGGCATCCAGTGAAGCCCGGATATCTTCTTCATAGGCGTTTGCTGTCATGGCAATGATCGGCACACGTTTGGCATCTTGCCGTTCCTGTCTGCGGATCTCCTTTGCCGCCTCCAGACCGTTCATCACCGGCATGCGGATATCCATTAAAACAGCGTTATATTGGAACGGCTCCGAGCGTAGGAATTCATCCACGCCCAGTTTCCCGTTCTCCGCCCAGGTAACCTCACAGCCCACCTTGTTGAGCAGTTTTATGGCGATTTGGGCATTGAGCGGATGATCCTCCACCAATAGCACGCGGATTCCATCTAATTGGGGCGCAACTCTGCCGTTTTTCTCCTGCTTTGCCTGAATCGACTGTTTTGCCTTTTCGGCATCCACCACTTCAAAGTCAATATCCACCGTAAACCTTGTGCCCTCGCCCAGCTCGCTTTCCACTTTGATTGTTGCGCCCATTAGATCCAAAAGCTGCTTTACAATGGACAGCCCCAAGCCTGTCCCCGCATAATTGGACGTAACCTCGTTGTGTTCCTGGGCAAACGGTTTGAAAATTTTGTTCTTGATAAAATCCTCGCTCATTCCGATTCCTGTATCCGAAATTGTGATTCGGTCATGAACCGCGGATTCTTTTCTTTCCATCACCTCAAGCGTGACCTCCACCGTTCCGCCGGCGGGAGTAAACTTGATGGCATTACTCAGCAGATTTACGAACGCCTGCTTGATCCGTATGGGATCCACCTTCAAATAGGCATCCTCATTCACGCCTTTATTTTGGAGTCTGATCTCCAGCGGCTTGTCCTTATTTGCCCGGGTAGCCAGTTCGGTGACGCTGGCGATCAAATCCTTCGTGCGGACAATTTCCGGATTTAATTGCAAGCCACCCGCTTCAATTTTTTGAAAATCCAAGCTGTCATTGATGATTTTAAGCAGATATTCACCGGCGGAATATATTTTTTTCATGTTTTCCTGCATCTGCTCCATGCTGCTTTCGTCCGCAGATAACCCGGCAAGCCCTAAAATCACATTCATCGGGGTTCTCAAGTCATGGCTCATTCTTGCAAAAAAGTCCGCCTTGGATCGCTCGGCCTGTTTCGCCGCAGCTAAGGCTGCCTTGAGTTCGGTGTTTCTCTCCTCAATTTCAAGCTGATATGCCAGCTCTTCGCGCGCCTGTTTATTGCAGTTACGCACCGTCATAATTGCAAAGTTCCCCGCGCTGGTCCCGCTCGGCTTTGCCATGCATACTTCAAAAAACTCCAAACCGTTTAACGGATTGACGCGATATCGAAACGCGTAAGAGTCCTCTTCTTCCAGCCTTTTTATGACATACTTGCACTCGGTAAGCTGCAAAAGCATGTGCTTGTCCTCTTCTCGGACATATCTTTGCGTAAACTCCGCCATTGCCTGGCTAAAGAGCTTTTCTTCAAAATCCGCACGCCGAACATCCTGATTAACAACCTTGTTGGCATAAAGAACGGAGAATCTGTCCTCATCTAAGTTGACATAATAAATTGCGTTATAGTCTCGGATGAGTGACTGAAAAAGCTCTTGCTGCTCCTTTGTGTTGTCCAATCCTTTTATCATATTCTTTCCTCTGCGCCAATGTATGTTCAGATTCTTTCATGACCCATTTGCTGCCATAAGCGTTTCTTTTTTAAAAAACATGTTCAAACAGCACTTTAAAATTTTCCGAAAGGTGGCCTGCTACACTCCACAAGGTATGCGCAGGCAAAACCGACGTAATCGAGTGCATTAGGATTTTTGCGTTTTGTCCTTCCCGCAGATCCAATCATACAGCGTCTGGTACATCTGCTGCGGATCGATTGGCTTTGCCAGGTGCACATTCATTCCGGCAGCCTTGGATTTTTGCACATCCTCGTCAAAGGCATTGGCGGTCATTGCGATTATCGGGATGTCCTTCGCATCTGCACGGTCAAGGGCACGAATGGCTTTTGCTGCCATCAGCCCATCCATGACAGGCATCCGAATATCCATCAATATGGCGTCAAAGTGTCCAATTTCCGATTGCTTGAATCGATTCACGGCGACCTGTCCATTTTCGGCGCATTCTACCAGCATTCCTCTCTTTTTCAGAAGCCTTGTTGCAATCTGGGTGTTGAGCGGATGGTCCTCGCAAAGCAAGATTCGTTTTTTATTCAATGCGTCGGCGCTGATGACGCAGTGCTTTTCTGTTGTCTCGGTATGAGAGCCGTCCACACGTTCAAAATTGAGATAGGCCGTCACCTTTGTCCCGACGCCCAACTCGCTCTCCACCTGGATCGTGCCGCCCATCAGCTCCACAAGCCTTTTTACAATCGCCATGCCAAGCCCGGTGCCGGTATAGCTGCTGGAAATCTGCTGATTCTCCTGCGCAAAGGGGTCAAAAACATTTGGCAGGAACTCCTGGCTCATACCGATCCCGGTATCTTCCACACTGATACGGTCATAGGCGATTCCGTTTTCCCGTTTCAAGCATTCGATCTCTATTCGGATTTTCCCGCCATTGGGCGTAAACTTGACCGCATTGGAAAGCACATTGATAAAGATCTGCTGGACGCGCACCCGATCCACGCGGATATTTGCAAACTCGACATGGATCGGCACGACCTCAATGGTAACGCCCTTTGCAGCTGCAGAGGGTGACACTGTCATCACAATATTGTCAATCAGCGTTTTGGAGTCGACGGTCTCAGGATGAAGCGTCAGTTTATTGCTTTCGATCTTGCTCATATCCAGCGTGTCGTTAATGAGACTCAGCAGGTATTTCGCCGAATCATCAATCGCGGTAATGTCGCTTTGAACATCGGCGGGCAGATTCTTTTTGTCCAGCAGGAGCCCTGTCAGACCGATAATTCCGTTCATTGGGGTGCGCATATCGTGGCTGATGTTTGCAAGAAAGCTTGATTTTGCTTGCGACGCTACTTTTGCACACTCCACAGCTTCTTCGAGCTGTTCATTTTTTTGCCGAATTTCATCCAGAAGCCCCTTGCGGCGCTGTTCCTCAATGGTTATGTCACACCAAACATAAATGATGGCATAGCAGGCGTTGATGATCAGCCAGCCCGGATTGGCCAGCTGAATCCATATGGAGAGCGCCGTGGTGCAAAAGAAGAGAGCCAGCAGCATGACATTGGAACGCGGCTGAATCCGTTTTCGATTCAGCAGCACAATGACAACGCCAATCACAGAATAAAGCATAATAAAGCCCACTCCAACCGGCATAAACAGTGGGCCGCGGGAATACTGAATATCTGCCGTCAACCCGAAAAACAATCCGGTAAAAGAATTTGTGAGCGCCAAGATGGTATAAGCCAAAAAAGGCATCATAATCAAGGCAAACCAGCTCCGCAGTTCTTTCCGGCTTTTTCCGTCATAGATCAGCGCAACGGTATAACATACCCAAATGGCGGAAAGCATCGGCATTGTAATCACATAGGCCGTCATCGTAATCTGATAGATCCACCAGTTGGTCACATCGTTCATGGCCGTAGAGGAGATAATATCAATCACAACATTGAAAACACTGGCCAGGATGACATAGTAAAACACGTTATCCCGATAGCTATGTTCCTTTTTCAGTTTTCTGTTTTTGTATAGCATGATCGCAAAAAGGATCAACGCAAAATAATCCGTCTCTACATGCCACATATCCGCTCACGCTCCTTCTCGCTACTGCTGCATCCATGCATGGTAAACAGGTGATTTTAAATCGCTAAAAATATAGACATACAGCGTCTGATCCGTCTGAATGGATGTGCATTTGATCCATTCCGGCTGTGCTGTTCCAATCCAAAAGCATGTACATGCACTTTGAGCATATAACAATACATTATAATTTCACTTCCCCTTGCGACCTAAATCAACAAAATTCGTCATAGAAGGAAAAAATTGCAGCATTATCTGTGCAGCAGTTGGGCACTTTGCACCACCGACAGATAATTCAAGCGTGAGCTTCTTTCTATTTGATGTGCTATGATTCTACTGATTGCCGCCTGGAATGGGTATCAAAGTCCGATTTTTGGTCGATTCGCCGGATATCCCTGCCCTAACGTTAGTCTTCGATCTGTCAGATACTGATTGAGCCGAAATTTGAATAACAATATGTAAAAAAAGACTAGAACCCGTTCTTTGCTCTATTGCTTTTTGGGGAAAAAAATTGTATGATGAATAAGAATACTATGAGGAAAGTTATATTTTTTATCGGTCTGTGACATTAATGTTGCCACAGACGGTGAACATATCAAGAGGATCGCTGATATGCCAACAGAGCAGGATCGAGAAAACAACATGCAGCATGCGCGGCGGATGGCCTACGACTGCATGCTGAAATATGGCGTGAACTCTGTCAGCTATGAGCTTCTGGCCGAGAACTCCGGGTTGGGCATTCGTACGCTTCGCAGATATTTCAGAAACAAAGTTGAGCTTGTCTGCGACGTGATGAGAACCGTCGGCAGAGAGCAGTATCATGCCGTCTGCGAAGAGATGATGGCTGCAATTCCAGCGGATGCCTCCGGTCTGGAGCAGCTGCGCAAGCTTTATTACATCATGTTTTCGTTTTGCGGGACGGACTGTTCTCCATGGCTGATGCTCTCGGAGCTGGAGCTTTTTGCGTACGAAAATCACCTTTCCAGTGAAATTTTGGACCAGTATCTAGATGAGGTAAACAATTCCATGAAGTATGGCAAAGCCATAATTCTGAAGGGAATTGAGGATGGAAGCATTCGGAGTGACATTGACCCGGACGCATATACGGCGCTTCTTTCCAACACCTACATCGGTATGCTTCAGAGAATGGAGATCGCTCGTTATACGCAGACAGACTATTCCCCGGCGTCTTTTAAAAAACAGATCGATCTGCATGTGGAAACAGTGATATCCTTTATGAAAAAAACCGCTCAGCAGACTTAAGCGCCACACATTCTGGGCTTGACGGACCGCCTGTTTCAGAAGCTGATCATAGGCGGTTTCAAGAACATTGCAAGTTGCTTGCAGTTAACTGCCCTAAATGTGCTGTATGCCACGCTCAAGTTTCGCTGGAGTTTCCCGGTCATCGAAACATCGTGCATCCGTTGTTCTTATACCGGTTCTATTTGATTGAACTGCTTTTTCAAAAATTTTTGCGCCTTTTTTGTCGAATTTTGTAGAAAACGCAGATTTGGATTGCTCTTGATTACCCTATGGAAAGTAAAGCACATTCAGAGGAAATTGGATCATTTGAACGCCGGTTTTCAATGCGCACTCAAGGGGCTGTCTGGTACCGAAAAAGAGGGGATCTCGGCGTCAATATTTTTTATTTGCCAAGTAATTGCACTGTGTGTGCATTTGTATATGATCGGGTCGTACTTTTGAAAAAATCGGGCCGCTGAAGCCCGAGGAGGAAGCTGGCTATGAAAAAAACTGTACTGATTGTAGATGACAATGCAATCAATCGAAAGATTTTAAAGAACCTGCTGAAGGATCAGTACGAACTTTTGGAAGCAGAAAACGGGAAAGTCGCATTGGATATTCTGACGCGGGAGAACGTTCAGCTGTCCGCTGTCCTGTTGGATATCATTATGCCTGTCATGGATGGTTTTGCCGTTTTGAACGCAATGGGGCAGGTTCCGGAACTGTCCTCCATCCCGGTACTTGTGACTTCACAGATTGACCGGAAAGAAACCGAGATCAAGGTTCTGGAGGCAGGCGCACGGGATTTCGTATCCCGCCCGTACGAGCCCCAGGTTTTAAAAAAGCGGTTGGCCAACTTGATTGAGCTGCACGAATCAAGCAGCGCTCTTGTTTCAGTGGAACGCGATTCGCTGACAGGTCTTTATACCAAGGAGGCATTCTATCGCCATGTCACGCAGGAGCTGAAGCAAAGACCGGATCAGGCCTTTTCTTTGCTTGCAATGGATATTGAGCGGTTCAAGCTGGTGAATGACAGCTTCGGTATCGCAGAGGGCGACCAGCTGCTCCAGTTCTTGGGCTCAAAGCTTCAGAAAAGTATCCGAACGGTATCGAGCATCGCCAGCCGTTTTCACGGGGATTCCTTTTATGCCCTGATTCCGGGCGAAATCCCCGCCGAGGAATTCAATCGTGCGGTGAGCAGCTCCGAAAAGCGCCTGAGCAATTATCCGCTGAACATGCAGATTTCCATGAAATTTGGCGTTTATCAGGTGGAGCCCGGGGACGACACGCCCATCACGCTGATGTGTGATCGCGCAAGACTTGCGGCAGATACCGCCAAGGGGCTGTACCGCAGCTGCTGTACCTATTACGACGATTCGATTCGCCGCCGGCTGCTGCGAGAGCAGGAAATCACCAATGTGATGAACGAGGCTCTGCGGGCAGGCCAGTTTGAAATCTATTTTCAGCCCAAATATGATTTGCGCAGCGAGTGCCTTGCGGGTGCAGAAAGCCTTGTCCGCTGGAATCACCCGGAGCTTGGGTTCTTGAGCCCGGGCGAGTTTATCCCCCTGTTTGAACGAAACGGCTTTATTACGGAGCTGGATCGCTATGTGTGGGATCAGACCTGCGAAGAAATTGCGCAGTGGGTCAAAAGCTATCAAAAATATGTGCCGGTTTCGGTCAATGTGTCCCGCAAGGACATCTATCAGGATGACCTTCCCCAAACGATGCTGGCAATCGTCAAAAAGCACGGACTGCATCCCAGCCAGCTGCACCTCGAGATCACCGAGACAGCTTATACAGAGAACCCTGAGCAGCTGATCCGTGTGGTCGGCGAGCTGAAACGGCTTGGCTTCATCATTGAGATGGACGACTTCGGCAGCGGCTACTCGTCCCTCAATATGCTCTCTGAGCTGCCGATTGACATTTTAAAACTGGATATCCGCTTCATTCAAAAGGAAACAGCCAGGGAAAACAAGCGCAGTATCCTGAGCTTTATTATCAGCCTTGCCAAGTGGATGAATCTGCTGGTGGTGGCCGAGGGCGTGGAGACGCAGGAGCAGATCAACATTCTGCGGGATTTGGAGTGTACCTATGTGCAGGGCTACTACTATGCAAAGCCCATGCCGGAGCAGGATTTTTTGAAGCTTTTAATCGAATCAATGCTGACGAATACTACTTCCATCAACCGCAACCGGGCTGAGCACTATATTGAGGCCAGCACAAAATCAGATGCAAAAACCATGCTGATTGTGGACGATTCAAGGACTAGCCGCGCTATGCTGGCAGAGACGTTTCGTGATGCCTACACCATTGTGGAAGTGGAAAACGGTCAGGCGGCCTTTGCGTATGTGGAGCAGCATTTTGATGAGATCGCCATTATCATGCTGGATTTGATCATACCCGTGATGGATGGGTATGAATTGTTACAAAAACTCAGAGCCAATCCGCTGTATGTGCCAATTCCCGTTATCGTCACTTCCCAGCCGTCCGACGAGGCGGAAAAGCGCGTGTTTTCTCTGGGGGCCAGCGACTATCTGCCAAAACCCTATCAGCCTGAAATTGCGGTCCACCGCGTGCAGAATGTCACGGCCCGCAGTACTCTGCAAACGCTCCTCCAGGAAAAGCAGATTCTTGCTAAAATGCAGCAGCTGGAGGAGGAGGCAAGAACCGATTCCCTCACCGGCATCCATAACCGAGCTGAAATGGAACGCTGTGTGGAGGACTTTTTCTCTGACGATCCAATCAAAAATGCCGTTTTCTTCATGCTGGATATTGACGATTTTAAGCAAATCAATGACCTGTACGGCCATGACTGCGGTGACACGGCCATCCAGACGGTGGCGGCCAAGCTGAAAGTCCTGTTCCGAGACCAGGACACCATCTGCCGCATGGGCGGGGATGAGTTTGCCGTTTTCATGAAAGCGGATTTTAATGCCGAACAGCTTTCTCATCGACTGGAGCGGATGCGGGAAAAACTTCATTTTCAAATTGAACAGACGGCAGTCTCCTGCTCCATCGGTGCCTGTCTGGTTCCAAAATACGGCACAAGCTTTGAGACCGTCTACCACAATGCGGACGTAGCACTGCTGACAGCCAAGCGTCTGGGGAAAAACCGGACCCAGATCTACGGCGACGAGATCGTGCTGCCGGAAAATGTGCTTTACCGCAACATGGACTGGCTGCTGGATGAGTCCAGCGACGCCATTGTGGTATGTGATACCAAGACCTATGAAATTTACTATTTGAATGATGTGGCCTGTACGCTGGCCGGCAAGGATAAGGCCGAATGTCTGGGCAGACCGTGCTACGAGGCGATTTGGGGCAATGCGAGCCCCTGCAGTCACTGCACCCATATGGAAAAGATGTCCCGCGAATACTGTGAGCACGAATTCCAGGAGACGAACACAGACCGCACCTTTCTGCTCAAAGGCAAGCTGATCGACTGGGGAAGCAAAATGGCCCGGATTGAGTACGTGCAGGACAGCACGGACCGCAACAAGCTCTATCGGGAAATGCAGGCGCTCTCCGACGACCAGCGGATGCTGCTGAGGCTGCTTCCCGGCGGAATGATCCGGTACAACGGAAAAACGCAGGAATTCACCTTCGTCAGTGAGAATACCCTGCGGATGCTGGGGTACAGCCGGGAGGAATTCTCCTTAAAATTTGAAAACCGCTTTGACAAAATGATCTGGCGGGAAGACCGGGACCATGTCCTTGCGGAGGTGAAGCAGCTATCCAAGAAGAGCGACTATGGCTCCTGCGAGTATCGGATCGAGCGCAGGGACGGAACGCTTTGTTGGGTACACGACATGGGCTACCGACAGACAGCGGCCTCCGGCACGGAATTTTACGTGGTTTTCACGGATATCACTGCGCTGAAGAATGCGGAGCTGAAAAACCAGCACCTTGCGCAGGAGTTGAAAACGATTGTGAACAATATGCCCGGCGCGCTGTGCCTGTATCGCTGGAATGGAGAAGAGCTGGATACGCTGCAATACAGCCCTCAGTTTTTGAAAATGGTGAACCGGGACAACGACACGCTGCTGAACAACACGAAAAAGCTGTCCATCGATCGGATCTATGAACCCGACATCCCAATGGTCCGCCAGATGATGTCGGGCGCGATGCGCCGGTGCGAGCCAGTGGATTGTGTGTTCCGCGTTTACAAGGGCGCAGAAAAGAAAAATTATATCTGGCTTCGGATGCAGGTGGTGCCCGAGCAGCAAGAGGACGGCACCGTCCTTCTGTATGCGCTGTACACCGATGAAACGGAGCTCCAGGAATTGCGCATCAACGAGTCAAAATAGACCCGTTGTGCGCATCCATACAAAAAGTACAGAAAACCGGCGGACATACGCGGCACACGGTTTGGAGGGGTACAATGACATCCGAAGAGAGAAAGGACGTCAATCGCCAACGCATCATTGAAGTCTCTACAAAACTGTTCATTTTGCAGGGCATTCCCATGACCACGATTGCACAGATTGCCAGGGAATCAGGAGTCGTCTATCGGACGGTTCTCAATATCTTCGGGACAAAAAACAATCTCGTTCTGGAGGATATGGCTTTTATCTCAAGCAAAATTCTGGATCACCTGCGTAAGGTAATCTCGGCGCCGGAATATCAGGCGCTCTCTGGGATGGAACAGATTTTCCGCGTCTTAAACATCCGCGGCGAGGTTTTGAGACGCCGTCCGGATATCTTGCTGCTGGTAAGTGAAGTAAAAGTGTGGGTTGCCCGCAGTTATCACGATCAGCAGGTCGTAAACGTATACATGGACAATGTGGAAAGCCTGTATCAGATCATGGGCGCTTCTCTGGAGAAAGGTTTTGGGGATGGAAGCATTAATCCTGCAGTGGTCAAAGAGCAGGCGCTGTCCATTCTGGTTCCCTCCTTCCGGGCGGTGATTCAGCAGCTGGCTCAGGTAAAGATAAACCCCGAATTTAACAAAGATGTGGATGTGGATGAGCAGCTGGAAATTCAGCTCTCTATCATTCGTGCCGGGCTTGCAAGCCATAAAAGCCCCGGTTCTGACGACAAAAAAGCAGGAGGACAGCCAAAATGAATTTCAGCGAGGATGCCATAAAGGAAATCTATGATAGGAGTCCGTTTGCTTTTTGTGTGATAAGGATTACTACAGATGGCAAAAAAGCGCAGGATTTTGTTTTTGAATACGCGAACGAGGCGCTTGCCCGTCTGGAGGGCATACGATTGGAAGATCTTTTGGGTAAAAGCTTTTCTTCCATTTTCAGCAGCGCAGATCCCAAGTGGTTGGAGCTATACGGCGATACGGCGTTTCAAGGGAACTATCACGAGGCTACCAAGTACAGCTGTGAAATAAGCAAGCATCTTATGGTGCAGTGCTATCAGATCGCCTATGGCTACTGCGGCTGCCTCATCACAGATGTGACCAAGCAATCACGCCAACAGGAGCTGACGCGAATCAGTCTGGAAACCGAGCGTACTGTTGTCAGCTGTGCGCAAAAGCTGATCTCCTCCCCAAATTTTGAAGAGTCCCTCTCTCTTGTGCTGAAAAGCATTCTGAATTACTTTCTGGGTTCGCGCGCCTATATTTTTGAGTTTGACTGGGACAAGCAGATTGGCGTGAGCTCCTATGAGCAGTGCGCCGCGGGTGTTTCCCCCGAGATGCAGAATCTTCAGGCCGTGCCGCTGGATGCGATGCACGCATGGATGAAGAACTTTCAGGCGGGCAGACATGTCCATATTCCGGACGTGGAGACGCTGAAGGATCTGCCGGAACGCCGCGAGGAATATGACACGTTGACCGCACAGGGCGTCCGCAGGCTTCTGGCCGTGCCCTATTCGTTTAGCGGGAAGCTGCAGGGCTTTATTGGCGTGGATGACCCCGAGATCCATGTGAACGACATTGGTTTTCTCACGAACCTGACCTATTTTATCTCCGTGGAGATGGAAAAGCGCCGGTTGAACCAGTGCCTGCAGGCGGAAGAGGAAAAATTCCGGATCGCTACGGAAAATTCCGACATTGCCTTCTGGACTTATGATTACGCCCGCCATGCTATCGTTCAGACAAATTCCTCCCATACCCAGCACGGCTTTGATATGGTGGTGGAAAACGTCCCCGAATCGCTGATCGCCTGCGGGCACATCCGCAAGGACTCTCAAAAAGCATTTGCGGAAATGTACCGTCAGCTGGAAAAGGGTGCAAAGGCTGCCAGCGGCGATTTCTGGACGCTGAATCCCCGGACAAATGCGTGGTGGTGCGAGCGCATCAGCTATACCAACGTATTCGACGCCCACGGAAAACCCGTTCGCGCCTATGCGGTGGGTCGGGATGTGACCGAGGAAATTCAGCAGCGGATCGACCGAACCAAGCTGGACGTGGCTCTGTCCGGTTCAAACCTGTATATCTGGGAATATGATATGGTCACAAAACGCGCCATTGAGCAGTCCAACGGCGCTATGACTCGCGACATGCCGCCTATTCTGGAAAATTTTCCTGATTGTGTCATTCAGATGGGAAAAGTACACAGCGGCAGCATTGAGGCTTACCGTGAACTGCACCGGCAGGTCAGCCTGGGCGCGGCAAAGGCGCAAAAAGATATTTGCCTGCTGCTGACGGATGACACGCCCATTTGGAAGCGCTGCACCTATACCACCATCTTTGCGGACGGCAGGCCGGTCAGCGCCATTGGCTGCGCCGTGGACATCAGCAACGTGAAGGACATGGAGCGAAAGTTCCAGGAAGAATCCGCCTATATTGAGGCAGCACAAAGCGACAAGCTGATTGTCAAGGTGCGTTCCAACATTACCCAAAACATTGTGGAGAGCTACATTGCCAAGGATGCTGTTGGCATCTCTGCGGATGGGACGCCCTATGAAATTGGAGTTGAGCAGCTTGCTGCCACCGGCTTCACCGAAAAAGAGCAGGACATGATCCGCCATTATCTCAATCGGCAGCGGGTGCTGAAGGCATTTAGTGAGGGCGAGACCAGCTACTCCATCGACTATCGCCGCAAGGCCCACGATGGCAGTGTTCTCTGGGTCAACACCACGGTCAAGACCTATCAGAACCCGGAAAACGGCGACGTGATGTCTTTCATGTACAGTTACGACATCAACGAGGAGAAAATTAAGGAAGGCCTTCTTGAAACGGTCACCTCTCTGGAATACGACTTTATTGTCTACATCGATCTCATCGGTAACCGCATCAAAACCTATCTGGGACGCGAGGATCGCACGATGCTCCCCGCCGCCACATCCGATGACTATGTGGCGGAGATGAAGCGGGTCAACCGCGCAATTATTGCTCCGGAGGAAGTGGATCGGGCGATTTCCGACATGATGCCGGAAACCATCAAGAAAAACCTACAAAACCAGCGCGTGTTTTCCTCTGTCTACACCGCTGTGGACAGTGACGGAAATCTTCTGAAAAAGAGATTCCAGTACGCATATCTGAACGAAGAGATGGAGCAGGTCGTCATGACCCGCACAGACGTGACCGACGTGGTGGAGGCGCAGAAGCAGCAGCAGAATATGCTGGAGGCTGCTCTGCTTGCCGCCCAACAGGCCAACAGTGCCAAGAGCGATTTTCTCTCTCGCATGAGTCACGAGATCCGCACGCCCATGAATGCCATTATCGGCATGTCCACCATTGCAGCCCAATCTATCGGGAATGACGAGGAAGTGGCCGACTGCATCGGAAAGATCGGCATTTCCTCCCGCTTCCTACTCTCTTTGATCAACGACATTTTAGATATGAGCCGCATCGAAAGTGGAAAAATGCTGCTGAAAAATGAGAAAATACCCTTTGCAGAGTTTTTAAACGGCGTGAACACGATTTGCTATACACAGGCCAAGGCAAAAGATGTGGACTATGAAAATATTGTGGACTCCAACGTGGAGGATTACTACATCGGCGATGCCATGAAACTTCAGCAGGTGGTCATCAACATTCTGTCCAACGCCATTAAATTTACGCCGCACAACGGCAAGGTGACCTTCAGCGTCCGGCAAATGAAAAAGGACAAGCACCGTGCGGTGCTGCGCTTTGTCATCAATGACACCGGCTGCGGCATTTCGGAGGAGTTTATTCCCCACCTGTTCGAGGCGTTTTCGCAGGAGCACTCCGGCACCACCGCCATGTATGGCGGCACGGGTCTGGGCCTTGCCATCTGCAAAAATTTGGTGGACATGATGGACGGCCACATCGGCGTACGCAGCATCGTGGGCGCAGGCACAGAGTTTACGGTGGACGTGAAGCTGGGCATCACGGAGGAATCCCGCACCCGCTATCTGAGCAAAACACAGTATAATTTCAGCCAGTTAAAGGCACTGGTGGTGGACGACGATGTGATGGTCTGTGAACAGGCGGTCATCACCCTCAAGGAGATCGGCGTCACCTCAGAATGGGTGGACAGCGGGCGCAAAGCCGTGGACCGGGTTCAGCATAAGTGGACCGACAAACAGTACTACGACCTCATTCTGGTGGACTGGAAAATGCCAGAAATGGACGGTATTGAGACGGCGCGGCAAATTCGCAAAATCGTGGGTCCCGACGTCACCATCATCATTATGACAGCTTACGACTGGGCATCTATTGAGCAGGAGGCCAAGCGGGCCGGCGTCAATCTTCTGATGAGCAAGCCCATGTTTAAATCCACCTTGATCTCCGCATTCCAGAAGGTCTTTGGCCAACAGGCGGAGCAGGAGACGGTGGTCACCGCTGATTTCAAATTCGATGGCAAGCGGGTTTTGCTGGCGGAGGATCATCCGCTGAACGTGGAAGTCGCCACGCGGCTTTTAGAGTGCAAGGGCTTCACGGTGGAGCACGCAGAGAATGGTCTGCGTGCGCTGGAGATGTTTACAACCACGCCGGAAGGCTATTACGACGCCATCCTCATGGACATCCGGATGCCCCAGATGGACGGCTTGCAGGCATCTAATTCCATCCGCCATCTGACCAAAAAGGATGCCAAAACAGTGCCCATCATTGCCATGACGGCAAACGCCTTTGATGAGGACGTGCAAAAATCCAAAGCTGCCGGCATGAATGCACACCTGGCAAAGCCCATTGAGCCCCAGGAGATGTACCAGACGCTGTATGATTTCATCTACGGTAAAAAGGATTGATTGCTATGCAGACGGCAAGGTTGATTTTCGTGCTTGCCCACCTGCGCAGTAACCGTTCCCATCATCGCCATGACGGCCAGCGTCTCTGTGGACGACGCGGAAAAATTCACGGATGCCATCATGAATATGCATTTGAATACGCCGATTGATTCCGCAGCCGTATCACACGTTCAGTGACTTGATTGCAAATCGTTCTATCTAAAATTACAAGGATTGGACATCGCTGTCATACTGCCTGTCCAGGGAGGTGATACCATGGAAAATGCGCTTAATTTATTAAAGAATTTTTGCAGATTCGATTTTGTGGAAAGAGACTGTGAAAGAGCGCTCTCCGTTCTGGCGGAGGATATTTGCTGGTTCGGCACCTCCGACCAGGAGGACGTGCATGGGCTTGCCGGCGCACGCGCCTATATTCAGCAGGAAATTGAAAGCATCCCAACACCGTATCAGCTCTCGATCTATGATGAGACTTACGTGCCCATCAGCGGAGATTCCGGCGAGGCCTTTTTCAGAATGAAGATGGAAAATGAAGGGGTCGCGGTTACCCTGCGTGTGACGGGAGCTTCCCGTGTGGTGAATGGCATTCCGAAAATATGCACCATGCACTTTTCCGTGGCTGATGACAATCAGCAGCCAGACGAGTACTTTCCCCTTGCCAAGGGCAGGGAGAAGATTGCCCGGGAAAAGCGGGAACTTGTCTTTTCCACCATGTCCGGCGGCCTGATGGGCGGATACTTAAAGCCCGGTTTCCCCCTGTATTTCATCGATGACCGACTGCTGCAATATCTGGGCTATGCCAGTGAAGCGGAATTTTCCTTGGATATTGACGGCCTTGTTTCCAATGCCATGCACCCTGACGACCGTGCCTTGGTGAATGAAGCATTAGCACGTCAACTTGCCGTGTCGAATCGGTATACGGTGGATTACCGGATGCGCAAACGGGACGGAACCTATCTCTGGATACACGACATTGGGCGAACGTCTACGTCGGAAAACGGCGAAGATGTCATTATCTCTGTTTGCTACGATATTACCGAGCAGCATCAAAAGCAGGTTCAGTTGGATAACCTTGTCAATTCTCTGCCGGGTGGCGTTGCCCTGTACCGGTTGGAAAATAATGATTGCAAAGTGCTCTACCAGTCCCAGGGGCTGTCCAAGATTGTCGGTATGACGCAGGAGGAATATAAAAACCAGGTGGAATCCTGCGTGACAAACGCAATTTACGCCGGCGATGCCGACAAGGTGCTTAAGGCACTGGACCAAGCTGCCAACAGTGAGGAAACAGTATCTGTGGATTTTCGCGTTGTCCATGTGTCCGGGCACACGATCTGGCTCAATGGCAGCTATAAGCGCACCGCCACGGAAAACGGCTGTCCCATTATTCACGCCGTCTTTTCGGAGATGCCGCAGATGCGGGAACTTCTCGGCAGTGTGGTTGAGAACTCCGGCGTTGCCATCGTTGTCAGCGATGATGATACACGGGAACTGCTGTATGTTAACCGTGAGGCGCTCTCCATTTATCACAAGACAGATCCACACTATGAGGGCAAGCGCTGCTATGAGTATCTGATGGGATATGACAAGCCCTGCGACTTTTGCCGCAGCCAGCAAGGACGGGCATTTGAACGCCAGCCTCGGGAGTTGTACCTGTCGAAGCTGGGACGCCATTATATGACGCAAAGCCGCACCATCAACTGGGCGGGGCATGATGCGCATATCGAATATCTCACCGACATTACCGAGACAAAAAAGGCCCAGCAACAATTTTGTGAAATGTTGCAAAACGTCACATGCGGCATCGTGGTCTGCGATGCCGACGCCGTGCATCAAACTTATCACATCCAATATATGAACGAGGGCTTTTGCAGCCTGTTTGAAGGTACGGAGGAAGAACTGCGGGCACGATACGAAGCCTCTCTTTTCCAAAATATTTATCCGGAGGATATTAAAAAAGCAGAGAGCATCCTGCAACGTCTGATTCAGTCCAAGTCTCATGCCGAAGGAGATTTTCGCGTCGTTTTCCCGGACGGGCGAATTAAATTCATATGGCTTTCCATTAAAGCCGTCATTCATACTGACGGTACAGCCACAACATATTCCACCTACTATAATATTACAGAGCAAGTGGAACAGGAGCAGCAGCTCCACGACATTCTTAATCTTGTGCCGGGTGGCGTGTGCCTCTACCGCTGGGACGGAAAAAAGCTGAACCCGCTTGTCGTCAGCAAACAATTTTCAGAGCTGTTGGGCGAGGATGCCGAAAAGCGGCTCAGCGCAGCAAACGGTCTGGAATATTCCAATGTGCACCTGGATGACCTGTCAACACTTCAAAAGGCGATTCTGGATGCCTTCGATACAACCGGTAAAATCGAGTGTACCTATCGCCTGTACAATTCCAAGTTGGGCGAATATCGGTGGGTAAACATGCAGGGTGTGGCTGTCCCTCAGGCGGACGGTACGCAGCTTGCCTATGTGAGCTACGCGGATATTACTGAGGAGCGCCTAATGGCGCAAAAGCTGTGGGCCAGCGAGCGCGCACTGGATATCGCCACAGAAGAAGCAGGTCTCTGGTACTGGAAGTTTGACCCGGATAAGGGCCGAGCTTACTATAACCCAAAATCCATGCGGGATTTTGGTCTTCCTGCCATAGCAGACAACTATCCCCAGTCGTGGCTGGACTCCGGCTTTGTTTTGCCGGAATACCACAAAGCCTACCGGGATGCGGTGGAGCAGATCAAGCAAGGCATCGGACAGGCCGTGTTTGAAGCACGGACCATATTGCCGGACGGAAAGTCCCACTGGGCCGAGTTCCGCTTTACCAATCTGCCGCCGGTGGATGGACAGGATCGAATGGCTGTCTGCACCGCACGTCTGATTGATTTTGAAAAATCTCTGGCGGTGAAATATGAAATGGAGCGTCAGAAGCCCACACTGGGCGAGCAGAATCTGCTGTTCCACGCCATTTTTAATCTGGATACCGATAAGACTCTGGAATACGGTCAGACCGGCGTGAAGGCTCCCCTCCTAAAGCAGCTCCCCACCTTCCACGAGGCTGTCCGTTATGTAGCGGAGTGTGTCGTCGGTGCGGATGCCAAGGCCCGGCTGCTTGCGCTCAACGATATCACTTATCTGAAAGAGCAGATTCGGCAAGGAAACTTGACACTTTCCGAGGATTATCGCAGAAAACTTCCCAACGGGCACACGCTTTGGGTACGCAATATTCTCCACCTAATTCTGGAACCGACCACCAAGCAGTGGCTGCTGTTTGAATACTGCTATGACATTCATGACCAAAAAATGGCAGAAGAGGTCCTTTTGCTTGCCAGCAGCCATGATTACGAGCGGATCGCCTGCGTGGATCTGGCTCACAACACCATGGTCCAGTACGGCAAATACGGCGATTTGGTGCCCAATCAGGTGGTGGATTATGAGGTGTCGCGCAGACAGTATGCAGATCAAATGATCGCGCCGGATGAGCGGGATGAGTTTTTGCTGTGCTGCGCCCCCGAGATGATCATCAATCGGGTCGCGGCAGACAAAGCGTATATGTTCATGTCCAATCTTCAGAAGCCGGATGGAACGGTGGGTGTGGTCAAAACCCGTTACGTGCCTTATGATGAAGAAAACCGGATCTACATTATGACCCGGACGGATGTAACGGCCCTGCTGCGGGAGGAAGAGGCCAAAAATGCTCAGATGAAAGAAGCCCTCTCCATTGCCCAGCAGGCCAATCGCGCAAAAACGGACTTTCTCGCTTCCATGAGCCACGATATCCGCACGCCCATGAATGCCATCATGGGTATGTGCGAGCTTGCCCTGCAGGATGAGAAAAATCCCGAGCAGGTACACGAAAGTTTGGATACCATCCGCTCCTCTTCCCAGATTTTGCTGGATTTGCTCAACAATATTTTGGACATGAGCCGTATTGAAAATGGAAAGATGCAGTTGGAGCGGCAGAACTTTTCCATGACGGAGCAGGTGCATAAAACAGCGCAAAGCTATCGTGCGCTGGCTTTGCAGAAACAGCAGATTTTTAAACTGCACGTCAGTATCAAGCATGACCGCTGCGTGGGCGATATCGCAAAAATTCACAGAGCAATCGACAATATTCTTTCAAATGCCATCAAATACACGCCCTGCGGTGGGACAGTCGCCTATCGCATTTCGGAAATCACCTCCCAAAAAGCCGAGATCGGCCGATATCGTTTTGAAATATCCGATACCGGAATTGGCATTCCTCCAGAAGCCCAATCGCACCTTTTTGAGCCGTTCTACCGTGCGTCCAATAGTACGCAGGCAGCCGGAACCGGCCTGGGTCTATCCATTGCAAAAGCGATCGTGGACCTAAAGGGCGGCACCATTTCCGTCAAAAGCGTCAAGGGGGGCGGCACCACCTTCACTGTGGAGCTGCCGGTTCCGTTGGCAGATCAAGAAAAAACGCCCCGGCATTCTGATGTAGAAGAGTCCGAGCCAAAGGTCTATGATCTGTCCGGAATCCGAATTTTGCTCTGTGAGGATCATCCGGTGAACCAAAAGGTGGCGATCAGAATTTTGGAAAAGGCTGGTGCTGCTGTCACGGTGGTTGAAAATGGTCAGGTCGGTGTTGAAACGTTTGTCCATCAGCCGGAAAACACATTTGACCTCATTCTGATGGATATCCGCATGCCCGTCATGGATGGAAACGAGGCAGCGAAAGCAATTCGTGCGAGCAGCCATCCCCAGGCAAAGACGATCCCGATCATTGCCATGACGGCAAACGCCTTTGCGGAAGATGTGCAGCGGAGCATGGCCGCCGGGATGAATGCCCATCTTGCCAAGCCAATTATTCCCCAGCAGCTCTATCGAACCGTGTGGGATTGTATCTGCGACAAGGGGCAGGCACGCGGGGGATCCGTTTGAAAAACTTTTGGGTGGTGAAACGATATGAAGGAAAACGAGAATTCCTCACTTGACTTGGAAAACGACAATGAGATTGCTCGTTTACAGGCAGAAAAGGATATGCTCGCCAAGATCATTGTCGGAGGTCTGCTGGGTGCCTATTTACAGGAGGGCTTTCCGCTGTACTACATCAGTGACACTATGCTCTCCTATCTAGGCTTTTCCTCCAAGCAGGAATTTTCTGATGCGTGCGGCGGGCTGATTGCCAACCAGATGCACCCAGATGACAGACAGTCCGTGTGGCAAAGCGTACAGGAGCAGATCCGTACGGGCGATGAATATGTGGTGGAGTACCGGTACCGAAAAAAAGACGGCACCTACCTGTGGGTTCATGACGCAGGCAAAATCGTTGTCGCCGAAAACGGAAAAACGGCAACGACCTCCATCTGCTATGACATTACTGCACAGAAAAAATTACAGCAGCAGCTGCAAGAGACCAGCCACGAAATGCAGACGATCATGGACAACATTCCCGGCGGCGTTGTCAAAATTGGTCTTAAGGACGGCAAAATTGTCCCCATCTACGTCAGCACAGGCTGGTGCAAAATGCTGGGAGACTCGCCGGAAAACATTGCCCGCCTGTATGCGGACAATGCCATGAACGGCGTTCATCCCGACGATTATGATCGTGTCGAGAACATTTTTAAGACTGCCATGCAAACGGGGCAGCCCATCAACTCCGTTTACCGTCTTGCCAACAGTCGGGGAGAATACCGGTGGGTCAACAACCGCAGCAGCCTTGTGTCTGATGAAAACGGGCAGGTCAATTACTTCGCCGTCTATACCGATGTCACCGACGAGATGACAGCAAAGCAACACGCCGAACAGGCAAATCGGGAAATGGAGCTTCTCTACAATTCCATTCCGGGCGCAGTTTTCAAGTGCCGGTTCAATGCCGACTGGGACGTGATTTTCGCCAACGATGGCCTGTTCCGCTTCATTGGCTATACCCGCGAGGAGTTCCAGACGCTGTTCCACAACAAGATGTCTGGCGTGATCTATCCCGACGACGGGGCCATCATGGTGGGCAAAATTGCAAAGCAGTTGGAGCACGGCACAACCGTCAAAAACGAGAATCGCCTCATCTGCAAGGACGGCAGCATCAAATGGATCTCCATTCACGCGGATCTTTTGACTGATGAAGCAGGCGAGCAATACTTTTACTGCACCTTTGTGGACATTACGGAGCAAAAGCAGGCAGAGCTGGAGCTGGAACAAACGCAGCAGGAGCTCAGCACGCTGATCTACAATGTACCCGGCGGCGTATTCAAGTACAGCTATATCACCGATGATTTCGGATACATCAGCCCCTACATGCTCTCCATGCTGGGGTACACCTCCGAGGAGTTTGCCGAAAAGTTTTCCAACAAATTCTCCAATATGATTTACGTGGAGGACCGACAGCGGGCAATCGACGAGATCAATGTGCAGATCGCCGTGGGCGATACCGATCACTGCGAGTACCGGGTCGAGACAAAGAGCGGCGAGCTAAAATGGTTTTATGACGCCGGTTATCTGATCGGTCGGAATACGGAAAATCCAACTTATTATGTGGTAATTGTCGATATTACGGACAAAAAGAAGGCGGAGCTGGCATTTTCTCAGGCACAGAAAAAGCTGACCGCAGCCATCACCCACGCTGGACTTGCCTATTGGGAATATGACGTCAAAAACCACCTCGCCCATCTGAACGACGTCTCAATCGCCGAATACAAGTTGACAAGGGTGCTGGAAAACTATCCCCAGAGCGTATACGATTCCGGTGCCATTGTGCCGGAGAGCGTTGCGGCATATCAAGGACTTATCGATGCAGTGAATGCGGGTAAGCCGTCCGTCATGGCCGACATCAAGACGATCGATGCAGACGGGAAAGCCGTTTGGAAGCGCGTGCGCTTTACCACATTGTTCGATGAGAAAAACCGCCCCTGCTGGGCAGTAGCCACCGCCGAGACCATCGATGAATTCAAATCGCTGGAGCAGCAGTTTGCCATCACGGCGGCGCAGACCGGCATTGAAAGCTGGATCTACGACATCGGCAGCCGTACCATAATCCGCACTGCCACAACGGACAAAGATTACGGTGTGGAGTCGGTGATTTCCAACATTCCGGACAGCCTGCTTGAAACAGGTGCCATCCACAAGGACGACGCGGCGGCTGTTCATGAAATGTACCACAAGATTGAGAGTGGTGAAAAGGCCGTGTCGGCCAAGGTACGGATGTTCCGCCCGGATCTGGGCGAATATGTCTACCATCAGATCAGCTACACTGTGCTCTTTGACAAGCGAGGAAATCCGATCAGAGCCATTGGTACAGGCGTAGACATTTCCAAACAAATGGATCTGGAAAAACAGTATCGAGAAGCACTGGATGGTTACCGCAATGTTCCCAAGGAGAATGTGCTTCTTTCCGCCTACTGTAATATCACACATAATCAACTGTTGGGCATGACATCTCGGGACAACGCGGATTATATCGCCATGTATGGAGATGACCGCGATGCATTTTTTACCAGACTTTCCAAAATTGTGAAAGGCGATGACAAAAAGCGAGAGGTATTGGACAAATTCCTGACGGAACCGCTGATCCGCGCCTACGCGAAGGGCATTGCAAGGCAGAGCGTGAAGTGCAAGATTCTGGTGCACGGGACCTATTACAGGTATGTGGAACTGACGATCGAGGTTTTGAAAAAACCCGGGACGGAAGAGCTGGTCGGTTTCTTCAACATGTACGACATCACAAAAGAGACGGTTTACAAAAAGGCCGTGACGGTGGGCTTCCAGAAATACAGCGACTTTTTGGTGGATGTGGATGTCCGGCAGGATGTCTACACCATGTTGACAATGCGCGATGACTTGACTAACATTCCGCCTCTGAGCGGCGTCTTCAGCAAAATCAATGAGGAGTACGCAAAAACCTTTGCGGACGAGGAGTCCGAGCGGGAATGCATTGAAAAGCTTTCCTACACCTATGCCCTTGCACATCTGAAAACAGAGGACAGCTACTGGTTCTACTATCGCATCCATGAACACGGCGCACTGCGCACGAAGAAAATTCAGGTATTTTATGTCGACAAAGAGCTGGAACACATCGGCTTTGTGCGCGTGGACGTAACCGAGACGCTGGCGGAAGAACAGAAGAAAAACGAGGCTCTCGCCCATGCCTTAACCTCATCAGAGCGGGCGAACAGAGCCAAGACAGACTTTCTCTCCCGCATGAGCCACGATATCCGCACCCCGATGAACGCCATCATTGGCATGACGGAGCTGACAAAGCGGGAAATTGACGACAAGGAGAAGGCACTTGAAAATCTCAGCGTGATTGACTCTTCCTCCAAGCTGCTGCTGCGCATGATTAACAACGTACTGGATATGTCCCAGATTGAAAGCGGTAACATGGTTTTGGCAAAGGAGACCTTTGACTGCCAAAAAGAATGTCAAAACGTTGTGGAAATGACCGCCGTGATGTTTGCTCAGAAGAAACAAACGCTTGTCACTGAAAAAAACATGCAGCATCAGTTCTTCGTGGGCGATGTAGTGCGTCTCAAACGCGTGCTGATCAACCTGCTGAACAACGCCTCCAAGTTTTCACCTAAAGGCGGGCAGATCAAACTGACAGCCTCCGAGGAAACGAATCTGAATCCCCAGCTCACCACTCTGGTATTTGCCGTGTCGGACAATGGCATCGGAATCGCCAAGGACAAACTGGATAGCATTTTTAAGCCTTTTGAACAGCTGGAAACAGAAGAAAAATATTTGGGCACCGGATTGGGACTGCCGATTGTGAAGAGCATTGTAGAAGCAAAGGGCGGCACCGTTTCGGTAGACAGTGAGGTCGGCAAGGGCTCCACGTTCACCGTCCGCCTCCCCCTGCGCCTTGCCGAAGGAATCCAGGCGGAAAACGCCCAGTACCCGGAGAAAGCCACGAAATCTGCCACGGCGGATGTGAATTTCAGCAATCTGCGTGTACTACTGGTGGAGGATCACCCGATCAATACCATGGTGGCCAAGCGTCTGCTGGAAAAATTCGGTGCCAAGGTGGATACGGCGGAAAATGGTGCCATCGGCTACGACAAGTTGGTGGGAAGTAAAGCGGAAACCTATAATATTATTTTCATGGACATCCAAATGCCCGTGATGAACGGGTATGAGGCCGCAAGGGCCATCCGCCAGAGTGCGCACCCGCAGGCAAAATCCATTCCGATTCTCGCCATGACAGCCAACGCATTCACGCAGGATATCCAGAAGAGCCTTGAAAGCGGCATGAATGGACACATCGCAAAGCCCATCAGTATCGAAACCATTGCTGCCGCCGTGAACAATGTCATGACTATTTAAATTGATGGCACCTCATTTATGTTAAAACCCCAAACAGGAGAGGCGCACAGACCCATCAGGCATTACCATGCCTGGTGGG
>JALCRR010000011.1 GCA_022652815.1 Oscillibacter sp. | reverse complement strand
TCCATAATGGTGGCTATAGAGATGGGGTCAAGGGTCTGCTGCTCACCGCAGTCATTACCATTGTCCCCATCTCTATCGCCACCATTATGGAGCACATCGGCGACATCTCCGCCATCTCCTCCACCGTGGGTGAGAACTTCATCGAGGATCCCGGCCTGCATCGCTCCTTGACCGGAGACGGCCTGGCAACCATTCTGGCCTCTCTCTTCGGTGCTCCCGCCAACACCACTTACGGCGAAAATACCGGCGTTTTGAACCTAACTCGCGTCTATGATCCCCGGGTTATCCGCCTGGCCGCCTGCTTCGCAGTTGTTCTGTCCTTCTGCCCCAAGTTCGCAGCGGTCATCGAGGTCATGCCCACGGCAACCCTCGGCGGCGTGTCCTTGATTCTCTACGGCATGATCTCCGCTGTCGGCGTGCGCAACGTGGTGGAAAACCAGGTGGACTTCACCAAGAGCCGCAACGTCATCATCGCTGCTTTGATTCTGGTGCTGGCTGTCGGCATCAAATACGGTACCGGCACTAACGAAGCCATCGTGTTCGCCATCGGCTCCGTGACCATCAAGCTCTCCGGCATCGCCACCGCTGCTCTGACCGGCATTATCCTCAATGCCATCCTGCCCGGCAATGACTATCACTTCGGCAAGGGCCCCAACTCCGACGCCTCCGCCGATCTGGGCCACTACGGCGAATAAACCTACAAGCAAACAAAACAAACAAAGAAGCACCGCGGATTTTTCCACGGTGCTTCTTTGTTTAGTGTTCCATTCCTGTTAGCTGGGTGAGAATCCGATCGGCAAAGGCGGCGGCTCGGGTTTCAATCCCCGGCAGACGCACGGCAGTGCCGGCATCGTTGGCAGTTTCCAGCATGGTAAACTGCGGCGGCAGCCAAAAGCCCTTGTTCATACACAGAGACGACACCAGCTGGCTTGCCACCAGATCGCCGCCGGAGTAGCCGGAGACCACGATGCCGAACACGGCTTTGTCCGCAAACGAGGTGGTGCGGTACAGCGCGGTCAGCCGATTTACCGCCGCCGTGAGGTTGGCGGACAGGGCATCGTTGTAGTTGGGGCACAGCAGAATCACGGCGTCGCATTCCCGGATGGCGGGATAGACCTCCTTGACCATGACGCCGCCGTAAAAGCAGTCGCCCTTTTCTCCAAAGTGGAGGCAGGTGGTGTAGGGACAGCCGCCGCAGTCCTCCAGCGTGCCGTTGCGCAGCCCAATTTCCGTGATGTCGCAGCGTGCTTCCAGCAGCTCTCGCACCAGCCCCCACAGCGCCAGCGTGTTGGAAGTTTTGCGGCTGGAGGCGTGCAGGACGCAGAGCTTGGGGCGCTGCCGTCTTGGCGGGGCAAAGGACGATACGCGCTCACACAAATCTCTCACCGCCAGATGATAGGCCTCTTCCAGCGAGCAGTCCGCGTTTTTCGCCTGTACGGTGAAATTCCGCAGACCGCCGGTGGCCTCCACCAGCGGTCTGCCGGGAAAGCGGCAGTGCGCGCCGTTGGCAGCCAGCACCAGCTCCCGGGCGGCGGCTTTGGTGTAGAGGTCGTTTTCCCCGTCAATCATCACGCCGCCGGTGCAGCCAGACAGCAGCCCCGGCGACTGCCGGAGCACAGAGAGAAGCTGGTAAAACTCCAGATTCACCCCGTCTTTCGGCAGGGGAATGGCAAAAAGAATCCGCCGCCCGGCAGGGGACACTCCCGGCTCCAGCCGGGACACAATCTGCGCCTGCCGTCCATCAAGCGCGGATTCCAGCGTTAGGGCGTACCGATTTGACGCGGTGCCTCCGGGACAGATTACCAGCAAAGGCTCATCACTCATGGTGTCCATCTCCTTACAGAATTGACCGAAGCGCTGTCTCTGTCTGCACAAGCCGCGCAAAAAGTGCGTCCGGCAGATGCAGAGCCTCGGTTTCAAGACCCGCAGCGGCAAACCGGTTGCGACAGCCCATCCACACGCCACCAAGACACACGGAGCCGTAGTGCCACTGACCGCGCATCAAAAGGAACAGCTGCATGGCACCGGAGGAAATCGCCGGGGCGACATAGGGCTTGTAGCCCAACTCCCGGATGCGCAGATTTGCCTCCAGCACCTCTTGCGTCAGCGCAAGGGAAAGCGCATCGTCGTAGTGGTCGATGGAATTGGTCACGATCAGCCCTTTTCCATGGGGACCGAAGCAGCGCCCTTCCTGCAAAAAGCTGGAAAAGCGATCTTCCCGCCGGGCAAGATCTGCCGCCCGGGCGTTCATCACGCCCAGCCCAAGACCTTGAATCTGCTCGGGTAGAAGCCCCTGCCCGTCCCACTCGCCGTCGCTGCCGCGGTTGGAGGCAAGATATGCCGCGCGGCACAGCGGGTCCACGGGGTCGGACATGACGAGAAACAAGCCCCGAAAGCCGGAGCTTCGGGCAAGACGGGCGTAATGCTCCACAATGGGGTGGTTGGCCTCAAACTGCGCCATGCGCACATCCGCAACGCCGCTGCCCACTGCCGGAATGCTTTTTGTGGCGGCAAAGATGACAATGTCGCAGTCAAAGAGGTTTTCCGGCGCCACCGCCTCCACGACAGGCAGCGCGGGGGAATTATCCGGCCAGGAGATCTGGCCCATTTCTGCCACCCAGCGGGCGGTGTTTTTTTCGTTGAGATCGCAGATGCCGATGGAGCTGATCACCTCGCTGCCCATCAGCTTCAACGCCGTGAGCAACGTACCGCCCACGTCTCCCACCGCCAGCAGATTGACCCGCTTTTGATCGGCATGATTGTCCAAATAGCGCAGCGCATCCCGCCACCGGGGGTGGCGGATATTCACCGCCTGCAGAGTTTGGGCGGCAACCTCTTTCTGCAGGCGTGGGGAGCTGGGGCCGCTGCCTGCAATGCGATTAGGGGAGAGAAAGCGAATATCCTCCCGGACGGCGCTTAGCTGGCGGAGATCGGACACACAAAAGGTGGCGCGGCACGCCGAGGGCTCCCGGTCAAAGAGCCACCGCAAGGGGACAGTGGGCCCCGGCTTTTCTGCCGTGGGCAGAGGAAGCCCCGGAAGATCGGAGACAAAATACAGGCCATCTAAGCAGTAGTATTCCAAATCCAAAGCAGGAGTCTCCTTTCAAGCAAGATCACGCATCCGCATGAGAATTTCCAGATCGCTGGTCAGACACGCGGAGGCGGGCAGATTGGGGTCGTAGTGCAGCGCTGCGCCCTTGTCCGGCGACAGCGGCAGGATTACGGCCTCGCTGAGCCGGGAGAGCGTCAAGTTCCGGGCGTATTTTGCCCGGTACACAAGCTCTAGCGTCCGCAGAATGTCCCGGGAATTTTCCAGACACACCCGGGAGAAGCGGAACACGGCATCCCGGCCGCATTCCCGGTAAAAGCGCGGGTAGGCGTAGGGCAGAATCAGATTGATGGCTGGCGTTAGGCCGGGAACGGAGGGCTTTGCCCCGCCGGCAGTGTCACCGCCGATGAAGGGGTACATGGTGGATTCCACAAACCAGGCGCGCAGATTCGGAATAAAGTACACGCAGTCGGCAGTGCGCCCGTGGGATTCCATTAGGTCGCGGCCCTTGCCGCTCATTAGACCAACCATCACCCGGTCAATGGGTACGCCCATTTCCCGGAACAGAGGGTCCAGTGCCTGTACGCGGTTGCCGGAGTGGAGCAGGTCGTCCACCAGAATCACTGGGCGGCGGAAAGATTTCACCGTGCGGATCTGGCTGGTCAGCGGCGCATAGCCGGGGAAAGCGTCGATGGTGAAGGAGCGCAGATCCGGGGCGAACACCTTGTCGGTGTGGATGGTTTTCGTGACGGTGTTGGGAATGACGTTGCCCCGCAGAATTTTGCCGAAGGGCACGCACATTTTTTCGCCCAGAACCCGCGGATGGGTCGGCTCCTCGGGAACGCCGTTGACGGCGGTAATTTTCCGCACCAGCCGGTGATAGATGAGTTCGGCGTTGACGGACAGAACCAGCGTACCGGGGTACAGCTCCGTGATGGCAGTCTGCATCTTTTCGTGCGCCTGCCGCACGGCGGAGAGCACGTCCCAGTCAGAGGCAAACGGCTCTTTCAGCGTGGTGGAAATGTTTTGAATTAGCGCCACGGGTGAGCGCATATCTGTCAGCGCAAGCTGCGTATCGCCCACGGTCGGAACCGGGAGAAAGCCGTTTCGCTGCAAAAGCGCCATCAGCTTTTCGCCGCCTGCGCGCTGCAGCTGCGCCACGGCATAGCTGCACTCGTCGCCCAGCGCACCAAAAAGCGCCTCGGTCAAAAGAAGCTGTGCCACATCATAGTTTCCGCCGGAAAGACGGGAAGTATGAATCCCAGTAATGAAACAGATACGCCCGGCAGTGTGCTCGCGAATATAGTCTGCCCGTTTGGCGTCACCCAGTGCACCGTAAAGTCCGGCGGAGTTGACCGTCCGATAGGACAGCACGCCTAAAATCCGACCCGAACCGCTCAAGTCTCGCAGGACAAGCAGCGCATCCTGGGGCGCAAACTGCGGGGAGCGTCCTTGAAACAGCGTATCGCTGAGGGCGGACAGCAGGGTGTCGTCCGGCTGAAAGGCAAGGGAGAAGTCCAGATAGCCAACCCGCAGGAGCTGCTTGTACTGCGGCTCTCTGAGATACAGGCTGTTGCGGTAGATGTAGTCCTGCACCGCGGGGTCAATTAGGTTGGAGATGTCCCGTCCTAGATCAATGTTCTCCCGAATCCGGGTGGAGCTGATGTCCTCCAGCTCAGCAGGAAGCTGAAGTTGGAGCACCTTGCCGGTGATGGCGGACAGATCCGCATCAATTTCGTGGCCAAAGGCATCGCTGGAGCGGTGAAAGACGATGTGGTTCATCTCCTGCACGCAGCCCTCTATTGGCGCAGCGCGATAGGAGGAGGCACCTGCCACCACGTCGCTGCCCACGGCGAGATACAGCTCCCGCCCGGAAAAAACGCGCCGCAGCGCCTGAAGGTCGCCGGGGTTTGCCAAATTGACCGGCAGATCGTGGGGGAAGAGGTACACGTCAAACTCGTCGGCAACGGACATACTGACCAGCTGCCGGCGGACAAGGCTGGGCTGTGCCTTTTTGGACCAGGAGAACTCGTCGATGGCGAGATAGACCTCAAACCCTAGATCCCGGATGGACTGGGCGATGCCCTTGTGGGACAGAGAAAAGGGGTCGAACGTGCCGGGGAAGAAGGCAACCTTCTCCGGAATGGTAAAGTGGAACGGCCCACTTTCAATTTTGTGGCGGACAATATAGCGATAGATATGGGACAGCGCGGCGGCGGTATAGAAGAATGTCAGCTCCCGCTCGTCCTGTTCCCGAATGAGGCAGAGCACCTTTTTGGCGGTCAGCGTGAAGAGCGACTCCTTGTCCTGATACGAGAGAATGTCGGAGGCAAACAGCGCCTCGCCCAAAATCCGCAGGGACTCCTGCCGCACCGGTTCCCGATAGGAGGCAAGCCCCTTGAGCAGCAGGCCGATCAGCCGGCGGCGGCGCGCCTCCAGCTTTTGGGAGCTCTCGGCGAACCGGGGGCCGTAGGCGGCGTAGGATTCCAAAATGGCACCCACGGTGCTCAGCGCTGCCGCCACCACATTGGCGTTGGCGGAGGAGAGGAGGGTACCCATCTGCTCCACCACCTCGTCCAACTCCCGGGGCGTCAGCCACAGGGAAAACTGACCGAGATATTCGGGGATGTACTTGGAAATTTCGGATTGCCCGGTTTCCAGAGACTTGGAAAGCTCCACGGCAATTTCGTTACGCCGATCCGCTGTCAGAATGGGGGCCAGCTTCAAAAGCGCCGCGCCGGACAACCGGCGGACGATCACATTTTCGCTGACCTTGATGAGGTTGGAGAAGTGGGTGGCGATATGCAGAAGGTTCTGACTGTTACCCTGCTCCACTTGATCGGCCAGATATTCCACACCCATGGCCTTTAAGACCCAGTGGGTGGCGGTTTTCAGATTGTCCAGAAAGACGTTGGAGACGATGGCACCGTCGGCGAGAATCTGTTCCTGCGCCGTGACGTCAAAGCCCAGAATCCGTCCCAGCCGCGCCTGCAAAAACAGCAGCGGCGCGGAGCCCTCGCAGTCCATGTCCCGAATCTCGCCCACCATGCGGGCACGCAGAGCAGCGTCGTAGGGCGGGACACTCAAAAGATGCTGGAACAGGCGTAGCACCGCCGCCTTGTGGGGCAGCTCGCCGTGATGAAGCCACCAGACGGAAAACTCGATCAGCGTGGCGGAGGTCTCCAACGTACAGCGGCCTGCCGGCAGATTGACCACCGCATCCAGCAGGGCAAAGGCAGTGCCCCCGTCCACCTGGGCAGGGTAGCGATAGCGGCGCAGCAGCTCCTCGGAAAAACGGGGCAGGTCGGCGTCGGAGCAGTTTTCCAGCAGCGAGTCCACCACCAGCTTGGCGGTGTAGCGCACCATACTGGTTTGCTTGGGCGTCATGCGGCGGTCGGGCTGAATCAGCCGCTCTGACATCTCCGCCCACAGTGTGAAGGGGCGGTCGTCCTCCGGATCGGCGGGCGCCCCCTCCGGCAGCTCCTTTTTATAGCCCGTGCGGAACGCCGCCAGAATCCGGCCAATCAGCGCAGCGGACTGCCGACGGAGATCGCCGTCGGGATAGACCAGCAGATCGTAGAGAAAGTCCAGCGTCTGCTCCTTTTGTACCGGGGTGAGATAGGTGAAGTATTCCTCAAAAACGGACACGTAGGCGCGAATGCGCCCCCAGTCCTTTTCACTGCGGGCGTTTTCCAGCACGTTGGCAAACAGCTGGTCGTGCCCCAGACGGTGCATTAGGCGGATGTTGTGATCCACAGCGGTGCGCCGCAGCTCCACCACCACCTCGTCCGGCGTTAAAAGCGCCGCGTCCTTCCGGGGCAGCGGCGCTGTCTCGTTTCCCGCGAGCGTCACGTCCACGCCGAAGGCCAGCAGATATTCCTCAAAATCGTGGAGCTTGGCGTAGACGAAGCGGTAGCGCCGCTCCTTGGCGGCGTCCACGTTGTCCAGCTTGCTCAAAATCACGTCAAAGGCCTCATTCAGCGAGTAAATCCGGGCAATTTCGTTGCCGCTTTTGTCCTTGGACTGCTTGACCCGGAAGTCCGCATAGACCAGAATCAGCGATTCAGAGGACAGATTCTCAATTTCCAGATCCCAAACGGAGTGGTTGGCGGCAATGTGGCCGATGGCGGGAAGTCCCCGCTGGAAAAACCACTGGTCGGTATAGTAGTAGTGCAGATAGGGCACCCGCTCGCCCTTCCGGCAGCCGAACTTGCCCAGATCGTGTCCCGCGGCGGCGCCGCTCATCAGCGCAAGATCCACCAGCCCGCCGCCCTTTGCAAAGGCACGGGCTACCGTCATGGCGACGTGGTGGACGCCGGCGATGTGCTCCAGCGTGTGGAACGGCGTTACCTCCCGGCCAAGCCGCAGCAGTTCGTAGATGTGCTCTTCCCGGAAGCGCACCAGAAACTGCCGGTATTCGTCCTCCACCAGACTGCCGCGCAGTTCCTCCTCCGAACAGAAGGCAAAGTCGTACTGCGGGTCAAAGGGCAGCTCACGCCGCTCCTCGTCCAGCAAAATCTGAAGAACCCGCAGGTAGAGCATCGCTCCGTCCCACTGGGCAGAGGTGTGGGCGTGATCCGCAGCGGGATAAAGCAGCGTCACCGCCACATGATAGGCAAGAGCCGTCCAACCCTCTGCCGGCTCCGGGGCAGCGGCGTCCAACATGGGACGGCACAACGCCAGAACTTCGCCGCAGGTAAGTCGCTCCCGCAGGGGTAAAAGCGGACGCAGCGCGCTTTCCCAGTCCACCAGAGCGAGAAAACGTTTTGCATCGGATTGGTTCATCCCCAGCTTGCGCAGGAACGATTTTTCCGCGAAAGCGTCCGTTAGGGCACGGGCTACTTTCCGGGCTGTTTGTTCTTCCATAGGGTGCCTCCCATCCGCCGCCGCAGTTTCGGCGAGGTATTGAAGTCTATTGTTTTCATTATACTGCATTTCCTCCGGAAGAAAAGAGAGGATACCAAAAAAGCGACAGTTTTTGCGGCAGTATTTGTGAATTTGCATAGAAAGGCAGAAAAAGATTGGGCAAATTTGCCTGTGCCGGCAGCGTATCATATAAAAAAAGAGATTGACAAGTTTGTACCACTGTATTACTATATTAGTACATTAAAAACGAGCGCTCCTAAGAGCACCCGCCGAAAAGGAGAGAATCTATTTTGATGAAGAAGATGAAGCGGACACTTGCAGCCATTTTGACCATTGTCATGGTGTCGGCCTGCGTACCGGCGGCACTGGCCGTAACGCCGGACTATGTCACCCGGGGAGAGGTTGCCGATCTGCTGCTGGCCGCAGCCGATGACTACAACCCCGATGTAAAGCGTAGCGACATTCTCAAGGGCTATGCCGACGGACAAACCCATGAAGAGCGCAACGTCACCCGCGCACAGGCACTGGTGATGCTGCAGCGCGCCTTTGGCACACTGCCCACGCCGCAAGGTGACAACGCCCGCAGCGGCTACGGTGCCACCAACTTTACCGATGTGCCTGCTTGGTCAAAGACGGAACTTGCGAACGTGTTCCAAAGCGGCATTGTGGCAGGCACTACCGCCACCACGTTTTCCCCCAACGCCTATGTGACCGAGCACCAGATGGAGCTGTTCATCACCCGCACCTATGCGCTGGAGGGAACCAACTTGAAGGACGACTTCTACGCCACCGTCAATAAAACCGCACTGGATTCCAGCGTGATTCAGCCGGGATATATGGGCGCAGGCTCCTTCAACGATCTGGGTGTTTCAGTGGACCAGAATGTTGCGGCGCTGATCAAGGAAGCGGCCTCAAACCCCAAGACGGCAGGTGAGCAGAAGCTTTCCAATTTCTATCACAACATTCTCAATAAAGACGCACGGAACAAGGCGGGCATTACCCCCATTCAGCCGTATCTGACGGCCATTGACGCCGCCTCCTCTGTCAGCGATCTCATCAACGTGCAGAATGATGTCTATGAAAATCTGGGTGCCAATCTGCTGATGGGCTTTGGCCTAACCGTGGATGACAAGGACAGCAATTCCCACATGCTGACCTTCTCCGCAATTTCTCCCGCACTGGGACAGAGCGGCTACGACTCGGCATCTGCCTCCCAGAAAAGCGCCTATATCGCTTACCTCACAACACTTGGAAAGCTCCTCGGCAAGTCCGATGCCGATGCCGCCAAGGATGCCCAGCTGATCTGGAACGCGGACAGCGCACTGGCAAAAGCCTCCCTGACCAATCAGGAGCTTGGGGATGTGGATAAGACCTACAACATCTATACGCTGGCACAGCTGCAGGCCATGTTCCCCAATGTGGATCTGACTGCGGTTTTTGAGAAGAGCGGCTATACCCAGACGGACCGCATCATGGTTTCGGATGTGGGCAAGCTGAAGGCCGCCGCGGCCCTTTTTGATGGTGCGCATCTGGATACCCTGAAGGCCTATTGCCGTCTGGCGATGGCGTCCGGCTACGGCGATTTCCTGAACGAGGAGTTCACGGAGGCCGGCAACGATTTCAGCTCTGCCTATCTTGGCATGGACAGCAAGATTTCCGACGAGGATCTGGCGGCACAGTATGTCCAGGCACTGATGGAGGACTATCTGGGCGAGGCCTATGTTTCCAAGTATTTCTCTTCCAAGGCCAAGGCAGATGTGGAGTCTATGGTCAAGGACATCATTGCGGTCTATAAAGAGCGTATCAATTCTTTGACCTGGATGAGCAGCACCACCAAGGCCAAGGCCATCCGCAAGCTGGACACTATGAAGCTGCACATGGGCTATCCCGACCAGTGGGACGACGACCTGAAGGATACGAAGATTCTTTCCGCATCTGAGGGCGGCAGCTTCCTTTCCAACGTGGTTGCCATGAATAAGGCGTATCATCAAAAAGCAGTTGCCGAGCAGAAAAACAGCGTGGATAAGACGGCATGGTCCATGTCCGTTTACACTGTCAACGCCTGCTACAATCCTGTGGTCAATTCCATCGAATTCCCCGCAGGCATTCTGCAGGCTCCGTTCTATGATGTGAACGCCTCCTATGAGAAGAATCTGGGCTCCATTGGATATGTGATTGCCCACGAAATTACCCACGCCTTTGACAACAACGGCGCCAAGTACGATGAAAACGGCAATGCCACAGACTGGTGGACCGCCGAGGACTACGCTGCTTTCGGCACGCTGTGCCAGCAGGTTGTGGATCTGTACGACGGTCAGGAGGCAGCCCCCGGCATTACCTGCAACGGTGCGCTGACCCTGTCGGAAAACATCGCGGATCTGGGGTCCATGGCCTGCATCACCGAGCTGGAGAGCAGACGCACCAATCCCGATTACAAGGCGCTTTATACCGCCGCGGCGGAAATCTGGTGCTCCAGCTATTCCCGCGACACCAAGATTTACTGGGCGCAGGTAGATGTCCATGCACCCGACAAGTTGCGCGGCAGTCTGGTGCTTCGCCAGTTCCAGCCCTTCTATGACGCCTTTGGCATCCAAGAGGGCGACGGCATGTGGATTGCGCCGGAAAACCGCGTGACCATCTGGTAAAACGAAAAAGAGTTTGCCAAATGACCGTGCTGTGGTAAAATAGCGTTAGGTCAAAATCTGCAAAACCGGGGAGCGCCCGGCCGAGAAGGCCGGGCGCTCTTTTTCCATTTTGTGCGGGAAGGGGGGAGACGCGTGGAGAAACCCATGGGCGCAGCGGAGAAAAAGCGGCTGCAGCACAAACGTTTTCATATCCTTCTGGCCGCCATTTTGATTCCACTGGCGCTGGTGATGATCTGGTTCCGGGTGCATTACCGCGATTTTTATGAGTCTGCCCAGCCGGCATTCCGCATCCCCGGCCTTGCTGAAAGCTTCGTGCCCCAGGGCATCGAGGCCTGCGGAAATCGTGACTTCCTGCTAAGCGGCTATATCGTCGGCAGCGGCTCCGCCCGTCTTTACTATATCGGCGCGGACGGTTCCTCCCGGGCGATCCGGGTGGTGGATAAAAAGGGAACCACGCTGGCCAGCCATTCCGGCGGCATCTGCACCAACGGCCCGTTTACCTATCTGGCGGGCAGCGGCGGTAAGTGCTATGTGCTTTCCTCCGCAGAGCTGTTCGATCCTACGTCCACCCAGGCCACGATTCTCGGCATTTTGCAAACCGAGAATGCGGCATCCTACTGCTACCTGGCGGAGGGACGGCTGTTTGTGGGCGAGTATGAGTTCGGCCGGTTCAAAACGCCCTTCAGCCATCACATCACCACCCCGGCGGGGGACAAAAACACCGCCGTGACGCTCTCTTACCCGCTGGATGGCGATCTGCCCTTCGGCGTGAATCCCACGCCGGATGCCGCCTGGTCCACCACCGAGCGCATTCAAGGCATGACCTTCACCGACGACGGGCGAGTGGTGCTGTCTGCCTCCTGCTATAAGGCCAGCTCTCGCCTGCTGCTTTACGACTGGCAGGCGGTGCAGGAATCCCAGGGCATTTTCTGGACCGGTTCCGCCGCGGTGCCGCTTTATTATCTGGATCGAAGCACCTGCACAGACGTGATTCCCATGCCGCCCTATTCCGAGGAGACGGTGTTTGAAAACGGCTGGCTGTATGTCCTCTTTGAGTCCGCCAGCACCCGCTTCCAGTTTGGCAACTTGATTGGCGCGCAGAACGTGTACCGCATGGCGCCACCCAAGTGGGAAAAATGACGTATACAGATAAAACCCCCGGCAGAGCATCATGCTCGCCGAGGGTTTTTGCGATTATTTTCGGTCTTATTTTTCGTCCGTAAAATGAACGTGGTTATAGATATGATCCTCGCAGAAGCAGTGATACCCGGCGCATTTGGAGCAGTACCGGAACTGAAGATCGGGGAATTCAGTGTCCGTCCGTCCGCAGACGCAGCACTTGTGGCGATAGCCCTGCTCTCGGGCCTTCTTAGCCTCCTGCTTCACGGCGGACTTGAACTGAATGGTCTGGTGAGAATTCTGATGGCGGACGTAGTTTTTCTGCCGACCCAGCCGCTCGGAAATATCCGACCAGAAAAAGACGAAGAAGTTTGCAATGGCAATGACGGGCAGCAGCGCACCCAGAATATCGCCGCCAATTAGGGACTGCACAGAGGACAGAGCAAAGAACGCCGCATCAAACCATGCCATCCACTTGATTTTCACCGGAATGATGAAAAACAGCAGCACCTGCGCGTCGGGGTAGAGCATGGCAAAGGCGAAGAACATGGAGAGGTTCACGTAATCCGTGCCATACAGATAGATGGAGTGGCCGGTGGCGATGGACACGATGATGGCCGTTAGGAGTGTCAGCACCAGACCGGAGAGATAGTACAGCGTGAACTTGGCTGAGCCCCACTCCCGTTCCAGCACGCTACCCATCCAGTAGTAAAAATACAAAAACAGCGCCAGAAAGAGGATGTCACCGAGACTGGAATAGCCGGAGATGAAGGGGAACGTCACAAGCCGCCAGATCTCCCCGTGAAGCACCAGATCCCAGTTGAAAGCCAGAAACGAGACGGCGCCGGCACTGGAAAAGACGCTCAGTAAATAGACAAGGACGTTGCCGATGACGATGTAGCGCATGAGATTGGGGATGCCGAACCGCGGATGGGAATAACAGAACCGATCCACGGCGTCGCTTAACTTCTTCAAAGTGGAACCCTCCTGAAAATAATGTTCGATGATGGCATTATAACCGCTTGGACGCAAAAAGTCATGTCCAAATTATAAATTGTAAAAACCATCCAGAAACGGATGAAAATTCGATTAGACACAAGCCAAAAAGTGTATATTGACAATTTTCGCCCTGACAGGTAAGATAAAGATACAATTTAATCCCTTATCAAGAGTGGCGGAGGGAACGGCCCTATGAAACCACGGCAACCTGCATTGTAAGGTGCCAATTCCGACGGAAACCGACAGATGAGGAGCAAAAAGAGCTTTTTTTGCGCGCTTCGCTGTTGACGAGGCGTGCATTTTTTGCGACTTCCGGCTCTGAAAAGGGAAAAACAAAAGGAGTAGATATCTATGGCAAGACACTATCTGTTTACCTCTGAATCCGTGACTGAGGGACATCCCGACAAAATCTGCGACCAGATCTCCGACGCGGTTCTGGACGCCATCATGGCTGAGGACCCCGAGGGCCGCGTGGCCTGCGAGACCACTGCCTGCACCGGCATGATTCATGTCATGGGCGAAATCACCACCAAGTGCTATGTGGACATTCCCAAGCTTGCCCGCCAGGTCATCAAGGACATCGGCTATGATGCCGCCAGCGGCTTTGACGGCGATTCCTGCGCGGTCATCACCTCCATCGACGAGCAGTCCGGCGATATCGCCATGGGCGTTGACAAGTCTCTGGAGAGCAAGGAGAGCAATGATTCCGAGCTGTCCAACGGCGCCGGCGACCAGGGCATGATGTTCGGCTATGCCTGCGACGAGACGCCGGAGCTGATGCCCCTGCCCCTGTCTTTGGCTCAGAAGCTGTGCCTGCGCCTGACCGAGGTTCGCAAGTCCGGCCAGCTGAAGTATCTCCGTCCCGACGGCAAGAGCCAGGTCACCGTGGAGTATGACGAGAACAACAAGCCCGTCCGCGTGGACACCGTGGTTATCTCCACCCAGCACGATGCAGACGTCTCTCTGGAGACCATCCGCAAGGACATGATCGCCGAGGTCATTAAGAAGATTATCCCCGCCAACATGCTGGACGAGAACACTAAATATTATGTCAACCCCACCGGCCGCTTCGTCAAGGGCGGTCCCGCAGCAGACGTGGGTCTGACCGGTCGCAAGATCATCGTTGATACTTACGGCGGCAGCGCTCCTCACGGCGGTGGCTGCTTCTCCGGCAAGGATCCCACCAAGGTGGACCGCTCCGCTGCCTACGCAGCTCGCTATGTTGCTAAGAACATCGTGGCAGCCGGCCTCGCAAAGCGCTGCCAGGTAGAGCTGGCTTACGCCATCGGTGTTGCCCAGCCCGTCTCCATTCTGGTGGAGACCTTCGGCACCGGCATCGTGGACGACGGCGTACTGGAAGCGGCTGTCCGCAAGGTCTTTGACCTGCGTCCCACCGCCATCATCCGGGATCTGGATCTGCGCAAGCCCATCTATCGCAAGCTGGCAGCATACGGCCACATGGGTCGCGTTGACCTGGGCGTGAAGTGGGAAAATACCGACCGCGTGGAAGCACTGAAGGCAGCTGTCAAATAATTTTCGGCACCCAACTTCAAAAAACACCAGTCAATTACAAAAGGGCAGGCGGGGATCTTAATCCCCGCCTGCCCTTTTTCGACGGGATTCCACCGGCCGGCAGTTGACCTTACGGGGCAAATGGAGTACAATGTGCAAAGATTGTTTTGAATTCACAAAGGAGTGATACGATGCCCGACATTTCTGTGATTGTACCAGTCTACGAGGCCGAGAAGTACCTGAGAAAATGTGTGGAAAGCGTTCAGAAACAGACCTTTGAGGACTGGGAGCTGCTTTTGATCGACGATGGAAGCAAGGACAACTCCGGCACAATCTGCGATGAGCTTGCTGCGGCAGATGATCGCATTCGCGCCTTTCATATGAAGAAAAACGGCGGCGTCAGCAAGGCTCGGAATCTGGGACTTGCCGAGGCCAAGGGCGACTATTTCGCCTTTTTGGATGTGGACGACCGCTACGAGTTCCGCTGCTTGGAAACGCTGTGGTCCGCACGGGAGCAGTCCGGGGCGGACAGCGTTGCCTGCGCCCACCTAAATCTCTGGGCGGACAGCTCCAAGCAGCCCGAGACCGTCATGCCTGCGGGTGTCTACGATGAGGAGGGCATTCGGGAGGGCATTGTCTACCCGCTTCTGGGCGAACGGCTGACCCAGCCCGTCTTTAACGGCTTCATCTGGCGTTATCTCTACTCCGCAGAGATCATCCGGAGTAAAAAGATCACCTTTGAGGGAGCCTATCTGGAGGACGAGCTCTTCCTAATGGAATACTTCTGTAATGCAAAAAAGCTGGTGGTGACCGAGGAGCCGCTGTACCGCTATTTCCACAATCCTTCGTCCGCGACCCATAAGTACATGAAGGATTTTTTGCAGGTTTTCACCCGCTTTATGGATCGGAAGGAAGCGCTGGTCAAGGAATATGGCTTGAACGATGCCCGTCCCCAGTGGCGTGAAAATTCCAACTGGGCCGGACTGCTGATCGCCATTGGCAACGAGTATGCCCACGGCAACGACAAGCCTGTGCGCAAAAAGCAGAAGACCGTGGAGGAACTGTGCGCCATGCCCCAGTATGCCAAGGCCATTGCCGAGCTGACACCCCAGGGCTTGTCCTCCAACAAGCAGATGGTTGCCAATCTGGTCAAGGGCAAGCACTTCTTCATTTTGACCCAGATGTACCGCTTGAAAAACGGCATCTGAGCAAAGCTATAAAACGCCTAAGCCTCTTTGGCGTTTGAAATCCCACGAAACGAGGAACCCATTTGATGAACACTTTGGTCCGGGAGAGCAATCTTTACCGGCTCTGGCTGACCCTGCTCAGCATTTATGACGAGAGCACGGTGCACCGCATTTTAGCAGGAATCGGACGTTGGTGCAGCCGCAAAGTTGATACGTCGATCCTGCTGGATCTTGTCTGCCGAGAGGGCGTTGTTGCTCACGCCTGGGAGGGGAGCCTTTTGTGCCGCATTTTGACGGCGGTGGTGAACTTCCCCGCGTGGCTGCTCCACAAGCTGTACTTGGCGCTCAAGCGCCCCTTTGACGAGAGCTTTTTCGCCGGTCTTGCGTTTGAACTGGGAGAGGAGACCGCCATCGCGGAATCCTGGCTTATCATGCTTTTGTGGGCCATTCCGTTTGCATACTGGAACAACGCCTACAATCTTCTGGGCTTTGCCCTGCTGCTGGCGCTTTTCTATGTCCGCGGTATGCGCGCCGAAAAGGCCCGGCTGGACATGAAGGCCGTTGGCTTTTATCCGGTGGTGCTGTTCGGGGCGGTGTGCCTTTCCGTGCCGCTGTCCGCCTACCCGGCACTCTCTGGCAGATTTTTGATGTACCACGCGGTGTGCGTGCTGTGCGTTCTGGTCACGGTCAGCGCTGTGCGCAATGCGCAGGATCTGAAGCGGCTGATTACCGGCGCGGCATTCGCCGTGGCGGTTGCGTCCCTGTACGGCGTATACCAGCGCATTCAGGGCGTGGAGGTCAACAAGTCCTATGTGGATGTGACCCTCAATGCCGATATGCCCGGCCGTGTGGAATCCTTCTTCGATAACCCCAACACCTTTGCCGAGGTGCTGATTCTCCTGCTGCCGCTGGTGGTGGCGCTGATTTTAACGGCGAAGCACTGGATTCCCCGGCTGATTGCCTGCGGCATCTTTTTGGTGGGCGTGGCTGCGCTGGGTATGACCTATTCCCGCGCCAGCTGGGTCGGTATCTTTGTGGCCGCTGTGGTCTTTGTCTTTTTGTGGAAGCCGAAGCTGATTCCGGCATTCGTGCTTCTCTGCGTGGTGTGCATCCCGTTTTTGCCAAGCACGATCTGGCATCGGATTCTCACCATCACCAATACCTCCGATTCCTCTACCGCCAGCCGGATTCCCCTCTATCAAGCGGCGTTGGCAACCATCGAAAAATCACCCTTCTCCGGTGCAGGACTGGGCACTGCCGCCGTGCAGCGGTTTATCGGGGACAACAACCTCTACCATGCGGAAGCCCCCTTTGTTCATGCTCATAACTTCTTTCTGGAAGTCTGGATTGAGATGGGTCTGCTGGGCTTTTTGGGGTTCTGCGCATCCATGCTCTGGAACATCAAGTGCGCGGCGCGTCAAGTGCGCCACTGCGCGGACAGCGCAGCTCGCACTGTCACCGCGGCATGCTGTGCGTCCCTTTGCGGCGCGCTGGTTGCCGGGCTTGCCGACTACCTGTGGAACTATCCCCGCGTGATGAGCATTTTCTGGTTCGTCTTTGCTCTGGCCATCGCCGGCATCAAGGTTTGCCGCAGCACAGAGGAGAACGCGTAAATACAAATTGCCTGCCTTTGAGAAGCCGCCCATCGGGCGGCTTCTTGGCTGTCGCAAGCCGTTTCAACAGCCAAAAAGCAAGTTTTGAAACCCGCGAGAAGTTTCAAAAACTGATAATTTAAAACAAAAGGAAACCCTTCCTGGGTTTCTTTTGTAGCTATTTTCCTTCCCGTATCTGAAACCTTTTAAAGCCTATCGAGAAAAATGAACGAAGCCTGGACACTGGATGTGAACGCGGAAAAGGGCAGGAAAAGCAACAGACTGTTTTTGTATCGCGTACAAATTCTTACTGAATTTCCGGAAAAAGGTTGACTTTTTTGCGATTGCCGCTATAATGAGACACGCAACTGAACAAAGCATGATAGAGGTGCGGGAGCCAACAGTATCCGTTTTCAGATTTTAGGCAGGGAAGACGGAGAAAGGGACTTACCGCCGAGGGGTCGTGATTCGCTGCCTGGCGAAGCGATACCCGGGACGCAGGACAACATCCTGCGGACTGTCGTCCGAAAGGGCGGAGCGCTGTCGTGAGGACATACAAGGACGTATGCGGGTATGAAGTCATGACTGAGGTCATGGCTTTTTTTGTTGTTTATTCAAAGAAGAGGGGGAAATACTTTGCATTCACATTTGAAAAAGTTCCTGCGTATGGCATTGGTGCTGGCAGCTGTGGCCGGTATTCTGACCGTGTCCGCTTTTGCCGCCGACGGAGACGCCGAGACAACCAGCCGCTTTTACTGCACCTTCTGGGCGCTGGTTCCGCCCATCATCGCCATTGGATTGGCGCTGATTACCAAGGAGGTCTATTCGTCCCTGTTCGTGGGCATTGTGGTGGGCGGTATGCTCTATTCCAACTTCAGCTTTGAGGGAACCGTGCTCCATGTGTTCAGCGACGGCATTGTGGGCGTCCTGTCGGACAGCTACAATGTGGGCATTCTGATTTTCCTGGTGATTCTGGGCGCCATCGTGTGCCTAATGAACAAGGCCGGCGGCTCTGCCGCATTTGGCCGCTGGGCATCGGCACATATCAAAACCCGCGTGGGCGCGCAGCTTGCCACCATTGTGCTGGGCATTTTGATTTTTATTGACGACTATTTCAACTGCTTGACCGTGGGCTCCGTGATGCGTCCGGTGACGGATCAGCATCAGGTCTCCCGGGCAAAGCTTGCGTACATCATCGACGCCACTGCAGCCCCGGTGTGCATCATTGCGCCGATTTCCTCCTGGGCGGCAGCCGTCAGCGGCTTTGTGGACGACGGCTCCGGCTTGGCGCTGTTCATCCGCGCCATTCCCTATAACTACTACGCCCTGCTGACCATTGTGATGATGCTGGGTCTTGTCCTGCTGAAGGTTGATTTCGGCCCCATGGCCGTTAACGAGACCAACGCGCTTAATGGTGACCTGTTCTCCGGCAACAATCCATACGCTGGAGTGGAGGATGATGTGCCGGAGAACAAGGGCAAGGTCATTGACTTGATTTTGCCGATTCTGGTTCTGGTCATCTTCTGCGTGATCGGCATGATCTACTCCGGCGGCTTTTTCTCCGGCGCCAGCTTTGTGGATGCTTTCTCCGCCTCTGATGCCTCGGTGGGTCTAATGCTAGGCTCGGTGTTTGGCTTGATCTTCACCATGATTTTCTATCTCTGCCGCCGCGCCATGTCCTTTAAGGACATGATGGCCTGCATCCCGGACGGCTTTAAGGCCATGGTTCCCGCCATCTTGATTCTGACCTTCGCCTGGAGCTTGAAGGCTATGACGGACTCCCTGGGTGCCAAGGAATTTGTGGAGATTGTTGTCAAATCCTCCGCCCAAAGCTTCGCCTGGTGCCTGCCGGCCATCATTTTCTTGATTGGCTGTTTCCTGGCATTTGCCACTGGCACCTCCTGGGGCACCTTCGGCATCTTGATTCCCATTGTGCTGGCGGTTTTCCCGCTGGCCTCCGGAAACCCGCTGAGCGTGATTTCCGTGTCTGCCTGCATGGCCGGCGCCGTCTGCGGCGACCATTGCTCTCCCATTTCCGATACCACCATCATGGCTTCCGCCGGTGCGCAGTGCGACCATGTGAGCCATGTTTCCACACAGCTGCCCTACGCCATGGCGGCGGCAGCGGTGAGCTTTGTCAGCTATCTGGCTGCCGGCCTCTTCGTGGAGCTGGGCGTTCCCGGCTGGCTGGGTCTGCCAGTGGGCATCGTGCTGATGCTGGCTGTGCTGGTGATTATCCACCAGAAGAACAAAAAGAACTGAACGGACGAATGCAAACAGGCACCGCATACCATGGTATGCGGTGCCTGTTGCTGTGCGGAGAGATTTTCGTAACCGGGCGTCATTGACAAATCGGGGTAAACCTGTAAAATGAGAAGGAAAGCAGACAAGGAGGTTTCTGATGAAAGAACATTCATTGCTGAAAGTGACCATAGACGGCGCGGACTATGCGTACCCGAAGGGGACACCCTATGCCCAGATCGCCGCAGATGTTCAGAAAAATAAGCGCTACCCGATTTTGCTCGTTAACCGGGACGGGAAGCTGTGCGAGCTGCACAAGACGCTGGATCGGGACTGCACGCTGAAGATGCTGACCGCCGAAGATAAGCCTGGTATGCTGACCTATGAGCGCAGCGCGGTGTTTTTGATGTTGAAAGCCTTTTACGATGTGGCCGGACGGGAAAATGTACAGCGCATTTCCGTGGAGTTTTCCATCAGCCATGCGCTGTTTGTCCGGGCTGCCGGAAATTTCAAGCTGGATGAGGCGCTTTTAAGCCGGGTTGAGGCCAGAATGCGGGAGCTTGCCGCGCAGGCGCTGCCGATTCACAAGCAGTCCATCAACACGGATGACGCCATCGCGCTGTTCCAGCAGGAAAATCTGCTGGACAAGGCGCGGCTTTTGAGCTACCGCATTAATTCCCACGTCAATGTCTATACGCTGGACGGCTTTACGGATTATTTTTACGGGTACATGGTTCCCAACACGGGGTATCTGACCTGCTTTGCGCTCCAGATTTTTGAGGGGGGCTTTGTCCTCCGTCTCCCAGATCAGAAAAATCCCGGGGAGCTGGCGGAATTCAAGCCGTCATTCAAGGTGTTCCGGGAGCTGTACGATGCCACGATCAAGTCGGATGCCATGAACGTATCCAACGTGGCGGAAATGAATGAAATCATTTCCGGTGGGAATTCCACCCAGATGATTTTGGCCCACGAGGCCTTGATGGAAAAGAAAATCGGTGACATTGCCCAGGAGATTGCCAGCCGCAAGGACGTGCGCTTTGTGATGATTGCGGGACCGTCTTCCTCCGGTAAGACTACCTTTTCTCACCGCCTGTCCACCCAGCTTCTGGCCTGCGGGCTGAAGCCCCATCCCATCGCCACGGACAACTATTTCAAAAACCGTGTGGATACACCACGGGACGAAAACGGTCAGTACGACTTTGAAGGCCTGGGGGCCATGGATGTTGAGCAGTTCAATGCGGACATGAGCCGGCTTTTGAACGGGGAGACCGTGGAAATCCCCCAGTACAATTTCAAGAAGGGCATCCGGGAATATACCGGCGATTACTTGACCCTGGGCCCCCAGGACGTTCTGGTAATTGAGGGTATCCACGGCCTAAACGATCAGTTTTCCTACTCCCTGCCGAAGGAGAGCAAATACAGAATTTACATCAGCTGCTTGACGACGCTGAACGTGGACGATCACAACCGAATTCCCACGACGGACGCGCGGCTGCTGCGCCGGATTGAGCGCGATGCCCGGACGCGGGGTTACAGTGCAAAAGCCACCATTCAGCTGTGGCCGTCGGTCAGAAAGGGTGAGGAGGCCAATATTTTCCCGTTCCAGGACAGCGCAGATACGATTTTCAACTCCGCACTGATCTATGAAACCGCGCTGCTGAAGCCCTATGTGGAGCCGCTCCTCTTTGACGTGCCGCGGGACTGCGAGGAGTATTTGGAAGCCAAGCGTCTGCTGAAATTTTTGAATTACTTCCTGCCAGTGCCTGCGGATGACGTGCCCAAGACGTCTTTGACGCGGGAGTTTATCGGCGGCGGCTGTTATAAGGTCTGAGAACAGCAGAACCTGTAAAATCCGTGGGCACATGTCTGCGTACACATATTTCCGACAGGATGAGGCGGGCACCGAATATTTGGTGCCCGCCTCTTTTTTTGCGCCCGATTCTCCCTGTTATCATAGCTGAAATCTTTTAAGCTGCGGCATGAAATGCAAAAAAATAAAATTTGCACGAAAAAATGAAAAAACTGGAGATGCAATAAATGTACCCTAAAAGCAGAAACCAGAATTTTTTTCAGCAAAACTTACAAAAAGTGTTGCAATTCAAAGGTCAACCTTTTATACTGTGACTAAGACCAAGGCAAAGAAAGACCACGGGGCAACTTTTGAAACCCTTTTCGTGCCCAAAGAATATCCGCCAACCGAGGCGGTTTTGGTCAATTTTACAAAAGGAGTCATAGAAATGAAACAGTCCACCGCAAAGCAGGAGGCAAAGATCGAAAATATCTACCGACTGGAAGGCCGAGTTCCCGTCGGAAAAGCGATTCCCTTCGGGCTGCAGCATGTTTTGGCCATGTTTGTGTCCAACGTGGCGCCCGTCATTCTGGTGGCCTCCGTGGCCGTGTATAACGGCGCGGGCTTCACCGCTGTGGAGACGGCGCGGCTCATTCAAAACGCCATGATTATCGCTGGTATCGGCACGCTTATTCAGCTCTATCCGATCTGGAAAGTCGGTTCCGGTCTGCCTGTGGTTATGGGCGTCAGCTTCACCTTTGTCTCCGCCATGATGGTTCTTGCCGCCCGGGACTACGGACTGATGGTCGGCGCAATCATCGTGGGCGGCTGCATTGAAGGCGTACTGGGCTTGACCGTGAAATACTGGCGCAGGTTTGTGGCACCCATTGTCTCTGCCTGCGTGGTTACCACCATTGGCTTTTCGCTGCTGGGCGTGGGCATCAATTCCTACGGTGCGTCCACCGCCTATGACTTCGGCAGCTGGCAGAACTTGTTGGTGGGCACCATCACGTTGGTGTCTTGCCTAATTTTCCAGTCTCTTGCCAAGGGCTTTTGGAAGCAGCTGTACGTTCTTTTCGGCCTTATGGTGGGCTATATTGCCGCCGTGTGCTTCCACATGGTGGACTTCGCCTCCATCGGCAGCACGGTGGATGAGCTGGGCGTGATTTCTTTCCCGCTCCTGCTCCACTACACGCCGAAATTCCAGATTGGTGCCATTATTTCTGTGACGCTGGTGTTTCTGGTCTCTGCTGCAGAGACCATCGGTGATACCACCGCCGTGTGCACCGGCGGCCTCGGCCGTGACATCACGAAAAAGGAGCTCTCCGGCTCTCTTTGCTGCGATGGCTTTATCTCCGCGGTTTCCGGCGGCATCTTCGGCTGCACGCCCATCACCTCTTTCAGTCAGAACGTGGGTCTTGTGGCTATGACCAAGGTGGTCAACCGCTTTACCATCATGTTCGGCGCGCTGACGCTGGTGATTGCCGGCCTGTTCCCGCCCATTGGCGCCTTTTTCTCCACGCTGCCCTCCTGCGTGTTGGGCGGCTGCACGGTCATCATGTTCGGAGCGATCATCGTTTCCGGCGTGACCATGCTGGCTCAGTGCGGACTGGATCAGCGCAATACTCTGATTGCCGCCGCATCTTTTGCCATCGGCATTGGCGTGACACAGGTGGACGGATTCTTCTCCCATATGCCCCAGGTGGTGGGGGATATCTTCGCCGGCAACCCGGTGGCTGGTGTGTTTGTGGTGGCCATGATCCTCTCACTTGCACTGCCTAAAAAGGTGGAGCTGAAGGATATTGACGCCTTGACCCCGGAAACGATGAAAAAAAAGTAAAAACCGCAAGAGAAGCACCGCGCCGTACCCCGTTTCCGGGTGCGGCGTGGTGTTATGCGGTCAGCGCGTATGTAATTGCCGGCGGCAGGCAGGCAGCGACTGAAGTACATTTGTGCGAGGAGGGCACCGAAAAATCGGTGCCCTCCTCTTGTTTGCTAGTTACAGGGACTTCTCGTAGGACTCGATCATCTTTTTGACCATCTGGCCGCCGACAGAGCCGGCCTCGCGGGAGGAGATGTCGCCGTTGTAGCCTTCCTTCAGGTTGACGCCAACCTCGGAAGCGGCCTCCATCTTGAACTTATCCATAGCTGCACGAGCCTCGGGGACATTGATCTTGTTGTTCTTGTTAGACATAATCATTTTCTCCTTTTCTCAATCGAATTTTTTTCGTGTTCGGGTATCGCAACAATAGTTTGACTCGAAAAGGCGTGGATATGCTGCTTTCTTTGCCGGTAATTATTTCAAATTCGACCATTTTTACGCTGCTGCCGCTTTGCTTCACCACGTGAGAATCCTGCGTCGATGAAATCGCCTTGTAATGGCCTTGTTACGATTTGAAATCAAATTGTGTTTATTTTCGAAACCTGTATGGGTACACTAGAAGCATCAAGAGAGATAAATGGAGGTTCGTTTCAAAATGATGAAAAAGATTTTTGCGCTGCTTTTGACTGCCGCACTGGCGGTATCGCTCACCGCCTGCGGAGGGACAAAAACTCCCGCTGCAACGTCGGATGCATCCGGTTCCGGCGCATCGACGTCCGGCGAGACCGGCACAGAAAATGCGGGCGGAACGCAGTCTGACACCCTGCCGACCTATTCTGAAAAAATTAGTACGTTGCCGTCTGAGACGGAGAAAAACCCCGAGCTGGAGCAGCTGATCATTGACACGTGGGAGATCCCTGCAGAGAGTCAAGCCGGGACGTATTACTATTATAACTATACGGATCTGAACGGCGACGGAACAGACGAGATCTTTGCTGTTGCCATCGGACCGTATACCAGCGGCTCCGGCGGAGATTCGGCCTTGATTGCCGCCCAGATCGGCGGAAATCTGGAGCTCAACCAGACGCTCACGCTGGTACATGAGCCGGTCATCATCAGCGATCAGATCACCAATGGCTGCCATGAGATCATCGTGCCCTACGGTGGTGGCGGTGCGGAGAGCAGCTACCATGTTTTGACCTGCTCCGACGGGAATTATACCAACGTTCCTGACGGAGCCGCCATTGAGACGCTGGAGGGCGTATCCGGGACGGCAATCCTCTATAATGACCTGCTCAGCGATCAGGCAAACGGAAGTGCTTTGACACTGGGCTAAGATTCGACCCAACCCATCAGCGATTAAAGCAAAAGCGGATCGGCAAAGAAAAATTTCTTTGCCGATCCGCTCTTTTCATGTTCTACATTACCACAAAACGGGCAAAAATTCAAGTCTTGTTCCGTTTTCCAAAAGCGTGTAAATAATAGTTGAGGTGTTGAAATGGAAGAATTGTCTGTCATGTCCGCCGTCCGGGCGGCAATCGCAAAACGGGAGCGGGAACGCTGCAACGAGGCGTCTGGCCGGTTTGGCCTGACGCTGACGGAGCAGCAGGGGCTTGCCCTGGCCCAGCACCGGAGCGAAACACTAAAGGCCTGCGGCCGGGTGGAATTCGGCGGCAGCATTCTGCCAAAGCTGGTGCGCACGTTCTGCGATTCCCCCTACCTGATGCAGGAAAACTACGAGTCAGAGCTATGGGAATTGCAGGACCTCTTCTATGCGTTTAAAAATGAAAGCGGAGAAACCCTGACCGACGAGGAACTGCTGCTGGCCATGCGGAGCGCCTACAACGGCCCTGCGGGCGGTGCGGCGGAATATCTGGCGGGCGTCCGACTGTCGGAGTTGTGCCGGGAAAGCAGAACCGGGACGGCGCCGGAAGAGCGTCGGGACAGCGGGGAGGTGCAGGAGCATGACAAATAAACTGACGGTTTCCCACACAGAGATGGGGCATAGCGGCGCAAAACAGGACACACTGACAGCCCAAATGCGGCTGTGGAAGTTTATGAGCGGACATACCGCCCGGTATGTCTCCGGCGAAAGCTCGTCCGTCCCCCAGGAGACGGCGGATGAGCTGCTGGCCTCGGCGCTTTTCACCATGGGCCTTACCCCGGAGGGTCCGGAGCTTTGGACGCACCTGCCGGAAAATCTGGACGAGGCCTACCGGACGGGTGTCCGGCGGCTGGAGCGAAAGACCGCACTGGGTTGCACACTCTGCGCCGCTGCGCTGAAAAGTGTGCCGGCGCTGCCCTGCCACTCACTGACCGACACACTGAAGAGCATTGATCGGGGCTTTGGAAGCTATGATTTTCGCTGGTTTGCCCGGGAGTTTCCGGCGGACATCGACTATCAGCTTTGCCTGAGCGTGCCGGAGACGCTGCTGGGCGTGGACTATGTGAACGAATATCTGCGCCGCATCCTGCTTGAAAACGACTTTTTGCGGCGGATGGATGCAACGACCTCCGCAAAGCTTTTAAGCCGCGTCAGTCCCAACTGGCGCGCGCTGGTGTGCAACCTCTATGAGCCGGTGGCATCGGGAGTGCTGGGGGCGGCCATGACGAAAAGAGACGTCCGCAAAATGCAAACCGATCTGCCTGTGCTGCAAGCGTTGCTGGAGACCCTGCCCCGCTCTCAAATGGAGGAGGAACTGCGTCTGGCGGCGGAGCAAGCTGCCGATGCACTGAACATCGCTCACCCGGCGGCAAGGCAATACCTTGCTCGGACGGCCTTGGCACTTGTGCCCAGAATTTCCGCGGCACTGGATGCCGGAAATCTGGACGGCGTTTTTCCGCAGTTTTGAAGAGGGAAAGAGAAACGGGCGGGCCCAAAGGCCCGCCCGTCAAATGTTCAGAATTCTTTTGCAATCTCCAAAACCTGTACCGCGTCTCCTGCTACCGAGAACCGCACGTTAAAGCCCGCAAAACGCAGGCCGTAGACCCGATCAGAGGCGCTTTGGTAATGGGGGCGGGGGTCGTTTGCCAGAACGCCCAGCAGCGCGTCCCGCTTGCCCTCCGGCAGCAGGGACAAAAGCTCCGCCGGACAGTCTACCTTCAAAAGGGCGTCTGCCTCTCCGCCGGTCCAGCCGCCCACGGCCTCCGGGTGGCAGTCGGCATAGGGGAGATAGGGCTTGATGTCGAAAATCGGCGTGCCGTCCAAAAGGTCGGCACCGGAGACGCGCAGCACGAATCCGTTTTCCGCCGTTTCCTCGATCCCTTCCAGACGGACGGAGGAGAGCCCAATGGGATTGGGCCGGAACGGGGAGCGGGTGGCAAACACGCCCATGCGGGCGTTGCCTCCCAGCCGAGGCGGGCGGACGGTGGGGGACCAGTCCTCTCGCACAGCGCGGGAAAACTCCCACACCAGCCACAAATGGGAAAAGCCCTCCAGCCCCCGCAGCGCGTCCGGATTGCGGTATTCCGGCTCAAAGACAATGGTGGCTGTCAAATTTTTTACCAGTCCGCTCTGCCGTGGAATCCCAAATTTTTCGGGAAAATCACTGCGGATGCGGGCGATTACTTTCATGCTGTGTTCCAAAAAAACCTACCTCCGGGTGCGTGATTTGGGGAATTAGTCCGTCAGAGTTGCGCAGTCGGCGCTGACGCCGGAGAGCATTTTCAGCCCGTGTTCCAGCGTAGGGAGCACTGTCTCCAGATTTTCCTGCGCCGCCTTGGGAGAGCCAGGCAGATTGATGATCAAGCTCTTGCCCCGAATGCCCGCCTGCGCCCGGGAGAGCATCGCCCGTTTTGTTACCTGCATGGAGGCGTAGCGCATCGCCTCCGGAATGCCGGGACAGAGCTTCTGGCACACGGAAAGAGTGGCCTCCGGCGTCACATCTCTGGGCGCAAAGCCGGTGCCTCCGGTGGTGACGATCAAATCGGCATGCACTTGATCTGCCATCAAGCGCAAAGCGGCCTCAATCTGGGGCTGCTCGTCCGGCACAATTAGGGAGCGGACAACCTCGTACCCCGCGGTATTCAGAAGATCCGCCACCAGCGGACCACCTGCATCGGGGCGCTGCCCCGATGTGCAGCGGTCAGAGACAGTGATCACAACGGCTTTGTACATAGCGAAGGCCTCCTTATTTTAAGAGCAGAATATCCTGCGGAGAAACCGTGACGGTCAGGCTTGTCTGGCCTTGCTTTGCGTTCCAGACTTCCTTCGGAAGCTCCATCCGCAAAAACGGAGCGTCCGGGGCGCTGCCGTCGATTTTCAGCAGGACGATGGTTTCAAACACATCGTCAATCACCCGCTCCACGGAGCAGGTGAGCCGGTTTTCCTCGGTTCCTTCTGCAAAATGAACGTGGTGGGAGCGGATACCGGCGCCGGTGCAGTCCGGCGGAACGGTCTGTCCGCAAAAAAGAACGGCGTTCCATGCCGGTATCTGAATTCTATCACCCTGCGGCACGATTGTCACATAGTTTTTGCAGCCGGACAACTGCGCGGCGGAAGCAGTGACCGGTGCGCGGAACAGCTCCTGCATGGAAACCACCTTTTCCGAGCGCCCATGGTCGATGACGCAGACGCACGCACAGTTGCGCCAAACCTCGCCCCGGTCGTGGGAGACCCACAAAACCGGGCCGGAAAACGCCTTCAGCGTGTCGGAAAGCTCCATTTCCAGCTGGTATTTGAGATAGCTGTCCAACGCGGAAAACGGCTCGTCCAGCAGGATTGCCTTCGGCTTTGCGGCCAGCATCCGGGCAAGGGCGGTGCGTTGGCTCTGCCCGCCGGAGAGCTGGCGGGGGCGCTGATGCTCCACGTCAGTGAGACGGAAGCGGCGCAGATAGGCGTCGGCGGTTTCTTCCCGACCTTCCTTTTCCCGTACGGCAACAGAAATGTTTTCCCGGACGGTCATGTTTGGAAACAGGGCGTACTGCTGAAACAGATAGCCCACTTGACGCTTCTGAGGCGGCAGATTGATGTGTCGGGCACTGTCAAAAAGCACGGTGCCGTCCAGCTCGATGTGCCCCGCATCCGGCTTTAAAATCCCCGCAATGCACTTGAGCGTCACACTTTTTCCGCAGCCGGAGGCGCCCAGCAGCGCCAGATATTCATTTCCTGCTTCCAGTTGCACATTCAAGGTAAAGCCGCCCAGCTTTTTGCGGATATCGACAATCAGACCCATGCCGCGCCGCCTTTCTTTGCCTGGCGCTCCCGGGATTCCAGCAGATTGACGGTCAGCAGGAACACGGCGGAGATCGCGATGTTGACCAGCACCCACTTCATGGCCCCGGCGTCGTCATTGGTGCGCCAGAGTTGATAGACGGTGGTGGAGATGGTGGCGGTTCTTCCGGGCGTGTAGCCCGCCACCATGGAGGTGGCGCCGTATTCACCCAGCGCCCGGGCAAAAGCCAAAACCATGCCCGCCAGAATGCCGGAGCGGCAGTAGGGCATCCGAATGCGCCAGAAAATGTACGTGTTGGAAAGCCCTAACGTCTGTCCCGCATCGGAAAGGGCGTTGTCGAAGCTTTCAAAAGCGCCCCGCGCCGTGCGGTACATCAGCGGGAAGGAGACAACGATGGTGGCAAAAATGGCCGACCACCAGGTCATCACCAGCTTTGTGCCGAACGTCTCAAGAACCCACGCGCCAAACGGGTGCTTGGGCCCTAAAACAAGCAGCAGCAGCCAGCCCACCACCGTGGGCGGCAGCACCAACGGCAGCGTCAGTACCACGTCTAAAACGCCTTTTACAAGCCGGGGGAGCTTGGCGATATAGTAGGCAAAAAACAGCCCCAGAAAGAACACCGCTACGGTGGAAATCGCCGCAATGCGGAGCGAATTGTAAAGGGGATACCAGTCCATGGGGCACCTCCGGTCAAGATTGAGAAAAGCCGGGCGGGAATTCCCACCCGGCTTTCAGTGTAGCAGAATTTTCCTTATTTCACAACGGTGAAGCCCACATTTTCAAAGATTGCGGAGCAGTCATCGGTGCGCAGATAGTCCAAAAATGCTTGAGCGGCGTCCAGCTTGGCGGTGTCCGTCGTGGTGTTCAAAACAGAGGCGGGATAGAGTACCTGACCGCACATCTCGGCAGTCGCCGTGTCCGCCACAGTCAATCCGGCGGAGTAGGCGTCCGTTGCATACACCACGCCGAAGTCCACAGTACCTTCGGAAACCTGCGTTGTGACTTCCTTGACGTTGGAGCCGTAAGTAATCAGACCTGCGGAGGCGAGGGTTGCCTCGTCCAGACCGAAATAGGTCAGGATTTTGCCGGTGTATTGGCCGACGGGCACGTCGCTATTGCCCATGGCCATCAGGCAGTCTCCGTTTTCCAGTGCGGCCTTGGCGTCGTCAAAGTTCTGAATGTTCTTGGGATTGCCCTCCGGCACCACCAGAGCCACCTTGTTTTCCAGAATGTCCACCCGGGAGCCGGCAACCAACAGATCCTGCCCGTCGGGGTTCTTGTCGGCGTCATCCGCCAGCGTGCCGTCCAGAGCGTTCATCTGCTTTTGCGCGGCGGAGATGAAGAGGTTGCAGTCTGCGCCCTGTTCAATCTGGGTTAGCAGCGTGCCAGAGGAATCATAGGTGGCGGTGACCGTGACATTGGGTGCCACCGTTTTGTAGTTTTCGATGATTTCGTTCAAGGTTTCCGTCATGGAGGCCGCGGCGAACACGCTGATCTCCACAGGGGTTGCCTCAGAGGAAGAGGATGCAGCCGCAGCGGAGGAGGCTGCGCCGGATGAGCCGCAGGCGCTCAGGCTCATGGCCATGGCAAGTGTCAACAGCAGGGTGATAATTTTTCTCATAAAATTAACTTCCTTTCTGAATCTGACAACTTATCGTGATACTTACTTGAGTAGAACGAACGGGGGAATGCAGCGCCCGCCTCGCGGGCGCTGATGGGAAAATACCGGATAAAGGGCTTACTGGATTTCACTGCAGCAGGAGCAACCCTGCGACCGAGCGGAAGTGCAGGAAGCCGCGCGTGAGCGCGCTTTCAAATCTGCACAGACGCGAAGCGTCTGCCGTTTGGCAAATTTATTTGCCAAACGGGCAATTTGGCCAGTGGCAGGGCTTGCAGCCCAGGCACAGTCCGCCTTCGCCCAGACGGACGAGATCTACTTTTGCCACCGGCACGCCGGCGGCAATTTTCGGCAGAACCAGATCAAAAATCGTGGCGCCGGCATACATCACACAGCCGGGCAATCCCATAATCGGCATGCCGTCGGGGAAGTAGCCGAGAAGGAACATGGCGCCGGGCAGAACGGGAGCGCCGTATGTGACGATATCCGCGCCGCTTGCCTTGATGCCGCCGGGCGTGTTGTCGTCCGGGTCCACGCTCATGCCGCCGGTGCAGACGATCAGATCGGGCTTGTGCTCCCGCATGGCGGCAATCCCGGCGGCTACGTTTTCCACGCCGTCGCCGGACATGGTGGTGGCAATCGTCTCAATGCCGTAAGCGGCCAGCTTGTCTTTGACCACCGGCGTAAAGGTGTCCTGAATCCGACCCTTTTGCACTTCACTGCCGGTGATGACAATGGCGGCGGTTTTCAGCCGATAGGGGAGAAGCGACACCAGCGGCTCACTGCCTGCGGCAGCTTCCGCAGCCTTGAGCTTTTCCTCTTCAATGATGAGGGGGATGACCCGCATGCCTGCCAGCTTGTCGCCCTTGCGGACGGCGGTGCCGCCCTTGCGGGTGGCGATCATCACATCGTCTACCGAGTTGACGGCGATCAGCTTTTCGGAGTTGACGCAGAAAAGTCCGTCGCAGTCGGCTTTCAGCTCGATTTTGCCCTCCTTGACCTCGCTGCGCGTCATGTGCTCCGCACCGCCGCACAGAGCCAAAAGCCGCTCCGCCGCATCGTTTTCGTGAACCATGCCGGGCGTCATTTCCCAGACGTAGAGATGTTCCTTGCCCATGGACAGCAGCACGGGCACGTCCTCCACCGTGACAATATGCCCCTTGCGGAAACGGGCGTCCTTGTAAGTATCCTTGATGATCTGAGTCAGGTCGTGGCACAGCACATGGCCCACGGCGTCCTCTGTTCGGATGAGCTTCATGCCTTTGCCTCCAAAATTTCAATTTCGTCTCCGGCGCGGACGGTGCCCTCGGTGACTACCACGGCGAAAATGCCCTCGGTGGGCATGACGCACTTGCCGACGGCCTTTTTAATGGCGCAGTCGTTGTGGCACTCCTTGCCGATCTGAGTGACTTCGACCTCGGTTTGCCCGATGCGCAGATGCGTGCCCACCGGGAGATGCTTCAAATCAATGCCGATGGTGTTGATGTTCTCGGCAAACACGCCGGGATTTAAGTCGATGGGACAAGCGGCGCGCATGGTGTCCACGCTCTCCTCCGCCAGCAGGGAAATCTGGCGGTGCCAGTTGCCCGCATGGGCGTCACCGATGATGCCGTGCTGATACTTGAGGGTGATGAACGGCATGGGATGCTTCTGTTCTCCCTTATGTTCGCTGATGTTGACGGACACGACGGTTGCCATAGCCTGCACGCTCCTTATATTCTGGCGATATAATCGCCGCTTTTGCCGCCGGACTTTTCCAGCAGCCGGATGTTTTCAATGTGCATATCCTTTTGAACGGCCTTACACATATCGTAGATGGTCAAAGCCGCCACGCTGACGGCTGTCAGCACCTCCATCTCCACGCCGGTTTTTCCGTCGCAGGTGACGGTTGCGCGGATTTCCACCTGGCAGGGGATGTCCCGGAGCTCAAAGGCAATCTCAATCCCGGTTAGGGGCAGGGGGTGGCACATGGGAATCAGCTCCCAGTTGTGCTTGGCCGCTTGAATGCCCGCCACTTGTGCTACCGCCAGCACGTCACCTTTTTTTAGGGAACCCTCCCTAATTTTCTGGAGGGTTTCCGGCGCCATGCAGATGGTTCCTGCGGCCGTGGCAACCCGATGGGTAACCGCCTTTTCCGTGACGTCCACCATGTGGGCACGGCCCTGCTCGTTAAAATGGGTCAGTTCATTTCCATCGCACATAAAAAATCCTTTCTGCCTTGACGTCCTGGCAATCGGCGGGATTGCGTTCTGCAAGGGCGATGATTAACGTATCTCCCGTTTCCCCTCACGGCAAAGCCCAGCGAAGCGGGTTTGACGTGAAAAGGAGGAAACCGGCGAAGCGCCGCCTGTGGCGGATACAGCGAGCCTGTTTTGAGGCAGCAGCGCCGTGTTCGGACGCGCAGCGTTCGGAAACAGCAGGCTGCAACGGTGAGGCCCGCAAGGAAAAGCAGGTCTGCCCGCAGGCGGGATTGTGTTCCGCAAGGGCGATGACGAACGTATTCCCCGTTTCCTCTCACGGCAAAGCCCAGCGAAGCGGGTTTGACGTGAAAAGGAGGAGCAATGGAGCGAGTAAGGCCTGCCCGCAGGGCAGGACGCGGGATGCGGAATTTGCTCCGACGTCATCCTCCGATTTCGTTCATATCCCGCGGCGTATCGCTACCGCCATCGGTCAGATGATGCCGCGGGGGTTTTTGGGCGATGCCCCGCCGAATGGCCGCTTCCAGTTCAATTCCGTGCAGCCCCCGCAAAGGCAGCTCCTCCCGGGAGTGGAGACAGCCCTTCAGCTTGCCGTCCGATGTAATGCGGATGCGGCGGCACTCGCCGCAGAAATCGTGGCTCACAGGGGAGATCAGCCCCACCGTGCCGGCGGCTCCCGGTAGGCGGTATCGCCGTGCAACCCCGCAATTTTCAATCGGCTGCAGCTCTGGACAGCTTTTCAGAACCGTGCTGTCCGGCAGAAAACAGTGCTCATCCCACAGGGAGCACTCGCCCATTGGCATCAGCTCGATAAAGCGTACCTCCCACGGATGCTCCCGCGTCAGGGCAACAAAATCGGCAATTTCAGAATCGTTGAACCCGCCGATCAGCACCGTGTTCAGCTTCAAGTCAGAAAATCCGGCGGCTTCGGCGGCTTTCAGACCATCAAGAACATCGGAAAGGGTTCCCCGCCGGGTGATCTGCGCAAATTTATCGGCTTTGAGCGTATCCAGACTGATGTTCAGCCGTTGAACGCCGGCATCCCGCAGCGGCTGTGCCAGCTGGGAAAGGGAACTTCCATTGGTGGTCAGACACAGTTCGTGTAGACCGTCAATGGAGGAGAGCCCCCGGCAGATCTCCAGAATTCCCCGCCGAACCAGCGGTTCTCCTCCGGTGAGGCGAATCTTCGTGATCCCGCAGGCAACGGCGGCTCGGCCAATCTCCACGATTTCCTCCACCGAGAGAATATCCCCGTGGGGGCGCTTGGCAACGCCGTTCTCCGGCATACAATAGCGGCAGCGGAAGTTGCACAGGTCGGTCACCGACAGCCGCAGATAATCGATTGTTCGCCCGCAGCCATCCTGCATGACCCATGCCTCCTTCGTGATACTCACTTTAGGTAAACGCTTTTTTATTATGATACTTGTTTTTTGGCAGAATGTCAAGAAAATAGGTCAACCTTTCCAATGGATTCTATTGACGATTTCCTTGCTGGGGTGTTATTCTATAAAAAGAAGAACGAAGGGGGCGGCGGAATGCTTTCGGAACTGTTGGAAATTCAGCCCGGCGTGACCGCCGTCATCGGCAGTGGCGGCAAGACAACATTGCTACGGGTACTGGGGCAGGAGCTGGCGGCGCAGGGCCGTACGGTGCTTTTAACCACGACCACGCACATCCTGCCCTTTGGCGGCCTTGAAAATCTTGTGAACCCCACGGAAACGGAGATTGCGCAGGCGCTGAAGCAGCATCGCCTTGTCTGCATGGGAACGCCGGAGGAACAAACTGGCAAGCTGACATCGCCGGCGCTTTCCATGGCGCAGCTTGCGGCGCTGGCCGATGTTGTGCTGGTGGAGGCGGACGGCTCCCACCACCTGCCGCTGAAGGCTCACGCTTCCCATGAGCCAGTCATTCCGAAGGAAACCAACCAGACGATCTGCGTGGTTGGCCTCTCCGGACTGGGACGCCCCATTGCGGAGGCGGTTCATCGGCCGGAAGTCTTTGCGCGATTGACCGGACTTCCCCCATCGTCCCCGGCAACCATCGAAGTCGTTGCCTGCGCCTTGAACGGGGAACATCTGGCGCAGCGGTATTTTCTCAATCAGGCCGATACCCCGGAAACCTGGGGCTGGGCCAAAGAACTGGCGGAAAATTTGAAAGCGCCGGCTGTGGCCGGTGCCTTGCAGAGGGAAGTGTATTTTTCATGCTCGTTTTGATTCGCGGCGCAGGCGACATCGCAACCGGTATCGCCCTGCGGCTCTGGCGGGCGGGACTTTCTGTCGTTATGACGGATCTGCCCCGGCCTACGGCCATTCGCCGGACGGTCTGCTTTTCGCAGGCCATCCTGTTCGGCACCTATACGGTGGAAGACGTGACGGCTCGGCGGGCGGATAGCCCGGAGGACGTAGCCGGAATTCTGGCCGGTGGGGAAATCCCCGTTCTGGCTGACCCGGACGGCGCAAGCATCGCGGCCTTGCAGCCGGATGCGGTGGTGGACGCCATCCTCGCCAAGAAAAATCTCGGCACGAAGATCACCGATGCCCCGGTGGTGGTCGGGATCGGCCCCGGCTTTACGGCGGGGGAGGACTGCCACGCCGTGGTGGAGACCATGCGCGGGCATACCCTGGGCAGAGTGATCCATCAGGGGCCTGCGATCCCCAATACCAATATTCCCGGTCTGATTGGCGGCTTTGCGGGGGAGCGGGTACTTCGAGCGCCGGCGGATGGCGTGTTCCACCAGATACGCGACATCGGAGCCGTGGTGGAAGCCGGAGACACCGTGGGCGAAGTGGCGGGGGAGCCGATGCAGTGCACCATCAGCGGTGTGCTGCGTGGCATTCTCGCAGACGGAACTCCCGTATTTAAGGGCATGAAATCCGGCGATGTGGACCCCCGGTGCAAGCCGGAGTATTGCACCCAGTCGTCCGACAAGGCGCTGGCTGTGGGCGGCGGTGTGCTGGAGGCGGTTTTGCAGCTGTCCGGCGTGTTGAAAGGAGATCGGTGATATGGCGGAAAATGAAGTCAAACTGACCAAACTCGCCAAGTGCGCCGGATGCGGCGCAAAGGTTGGTGCGGGCGTTTTGGCGCAGCTTTTGGACGGCATCAAGGTTCGCCACGACCCCAATCTGCTGGTGGGCTTTGACAAGAGCGACGATGCCTCGGTTTACAAGGTCTCGGACGATCTGGCGCTGGTGCAGACGGTGGATTTTTTCCCGCCGATTGCGGATGATCCATACCTGTTTGGCCGCATCGCGGCAACCAATGCTCTTTCGGATGTGTACGCTATGGGCGGCGAGCCCAAGCTGGCGCTGAACATCATGTGTATTCCGGAGTCCATGCCCAAGGACGCGGTGCATCAGATTCTCCGCGGCGGCTACGATACTGCTTATGAAGCGGGCGCACTGATTACCGGCGGCCACAGTATTCTGGATGATGAGCCCAAGTACGGCCTCGCCGTGACGGGCTTTGTCCATCCCGACCATGTGCTGACCAATTCCGGCGCAAAGCCCGGTGATGTACTGCTATTTACAAAGCCCATCGGCATCGGCGTGCTGACCACCGCTGCTAAGGCGGACATGGCGTCGAAGGCCGGACGGGATCTTGCCGAGAAGCTGATGACGACCCTTAACAAGTCCGCCCGGGACGTGATGGTTAAATACGAAGTCCACGCCTGCACGGACGTGACAGGCTTTGGCCTGCTGGGTCACACCTGCGAGATGGCTCAGGGCAGCGATGTGGAAATCGAGCTGAACGTGGGCAGCATCGACCTCATTCCGGAGGCGCTGGAGCTTGCGACGATGGGCATTTTGCCCGCCGGGATGTACCGTAACCGCAGCTTTGCGGAAGATTCCGTGGATGCAGGGGAGACGACGCTTGCCCGGCAGGATCTGCTCTATGACCCCCAGACCTCCGGCGGCCTTTTGATGGCTGTCGCCCCGCAGGACGCGGATGCCCTGTTTGCGGAGCTTTCCCGCGTGGTGCCCTCTGCCCAGCGGATAGGTATTGTCCGGGAATACCGCGGGGGAAAGCGGATTTTCCTGCGCTGAAAACGGCAACCAATTTCAACAAAAAGATCGGACGCAAACTGCGTCCGATCTTCTTCACTTTACGGGACTTCTCAGCCCTGGTATTCGAATTCGTAATCGTACATGGAGACGGTGTCGCCGTCCTCAATGCCCTTTTCCTCCAGCTGCCGGAAAAGACCGGAATCCCGGAGGGTCTTGTCGAAATACATCCGGCTTTCGTAGTCGGAAAAGTTGATGTTGCCCATGAGCCGCTGCAGCCACGGCCCATCGACCAGCCAGGTGTGGCCGTCGTCGGTCCGGGTAATTTGCAGGGGTTCGGAGGTATCCACCACGGCGGGCTTAGGCACATAATCGGACTCAAAAATCCGCACCGGGGGCAGCGCGGAGAGCTTCTCCGCAACTTTTTTCATCAGCTCCTGCGTGCCCTGATGGGCTGCGGCGGAGATGGTGAACAGCTCGTAGCCCAGTTCCTCCACATGCTTGCGCAGCCGTTCCAGATTTTCCGGGTCCTCCATGATGTCGACCTTGTTGGCCGCCACGATCTGGGGACGGGTGGAAAGATCACCGCTGTACTGCTTCAGCTCTTCGTTGATGGCATCAAAGTCGGCAACCGGGTCGCGGCCCTCACAGCCGGAGACGTCCACCACATGGACGAGGAGCCGGCAGCGGTCAATGTGCCGCAGGAAGTCGTGACCCAGACCTGCACCCTCACTGGCACCTTCAATGATGCCGGGAATGTCGGCCATGACAAAGCTGACGCCATCCTCTACATACACAACGCCCAGGTTGGGAAAGAGGGTGGTAAAATGATAGTTGGCAATCTTGGGCTGTGCCTTGGAAACCACGGACAAAAGGGTGGACTTACCCACGTTGGGGAAGCCGACCAGACCCACATCAGCCAGCAGCTTCAGCTCCAGAATGACGTCGTGTGCCTCACCGGGCAGACCCGCCTTGGCAAAATGGGGAACCTGCCGGGTGGGGGTGGCAAAGTGCATATTGCCCCAGCCGCCCCGGCCGCCTTTGCACAGAACGTAAGGCTCCAGATCGGAAAGATCCTTCATGACCTCGCCCGTCTCTGCGTCACGCACCACCGTGCCCACGGGAACGCGGATGAGGAGATTTTCTCCGTCCTTGCCCGTCTTGCGGCAGCTCTGGCCGTCCATGCCGCTTCCGGCGACGTACTTGCGCTTATAGCGGAAGTCCATCAGCGTGGACATACTTTCTGTGGCCTGCAGGATAATGGAGCCGCCCTTGCCGCCGTCGCCGCCGTCGGGACCGCCTGCCGCTACATATTTTTCACGATGGAAGGCAACAATGCCGTTACCGCCGTTACCGGCCCGAACCGTGATGCGGGCCTTATCAATAAAAGAGGATGCCATCAGGAATCCACCTCCGTTTTTTATAGTTTGACTGAATCAAGCGAACATATACCAGTGCGCTGAGGCAGTGCATTCGTATACGTCCGCCCTTTTCGAAAAAAGAGGCCCGAACAGAAGTTGTTCGGGCCTCTTCGGTTCCTGAATTACTGAGCGTCGATAGAGACCTGCTTGCGGTCTTTGCCGAGATGCTCAAAACGCACAACGCCGCTGGCCGTGGCAAACAGCGTATCGTCGCTGCCCTTGCCGACGTTCACACCCGGATGAATGTGGGTGCCGCGCTGACGAACCAGGATGTTGCCGGCCTTGACGAACTGACCGTCCGCGCGCTTTGCGCCCAGACGCTTAGACTCGGAATCACGGCCGTTCTTGGTGGAGCCGCCGCCCTTTTTATGAGCGAAGAACTGTAAACCAATACGAATCATGGTGGGACCATCCTTTCTTTTTAAATGATGGGGAAGGGGTCAGCCTTCCAGAACTTCAATGTTGTCGGGATACTCGTCATGGAGCTCGGTGAAATAGACCATCATGCCGGCCAGAAGTGTCTGGCTGGTTTTTTCATCCGCGACGGAAAGCCCGCCGGGAAGCCGGAACGAAATCCGGGTGTCTTTTTCACTGATTTTCACGGCGGCACACAGACCCAGCACGTCGTTCACGGTCGATTCAACCAGGCGAATGGCACTGGTGATGGCCGCGCAGACGATATCCTCGCCCGCTTCGGCGTAGCCGCTGTGACCAACGGAATCAAAACCGGTAATCCGATCATCCTCCGTGTGGAATGTCACCGTGGTCATCCTTAAGCGCTGATCTTGCCGATGGTCACCTTGGTGTACGGCTGACGATGGCCCTGACGCTTACGATAGCCCTTCTTGGCGTTGTACTTGAAGATACGAATCTTCTTGCCCTTGCCGTTCTTCTCGACGGTAGCTTCCACAGAAGCGCCCTCCACAACGGGAGTGCCGAATGTGGCGTTGTCGCCGTCCAGAACTGCCAGAACGTGGTCGAACTTGATCTTGTCGCCGGCATTCAGATCCAGCTTCTCGATGTAGACGACGTCGCCCTCTGCGACGGTGTACTGCTTACCGCCGGTTTCGATAATTGCGTGCATACTTTGCACCTACCTTTCCTTCATAACGGGCTCGCTGTCGGGGGTGACGCATAAAAATGCGCACTTTTACCCATTCAAAGCGGCTTAATTAGTATAAATGTAACTTGCAAGTTTGTCAAGCGTGTTTCAGACTTTTTCAAACTTTTTTCACGCGTAAGCCAGCTTTTCCACATTCCACCCTGCAATCAGGTCGGAATACCAGCCGCAAACACGTTTTCCGGTCTCCAAATCAAGATTGCGGTAGTTGCCGCACTCTTTTTCCGCCTTGCCGGGCATCACCCCGGAAAAGGCCGCCGCGTCGGCAAAAACCTGCTGCAAAAGTACGATGGCGCCTTCGTCGGAGAGAAGCCGACTGTCAAAGAGAAAATAGAAGCCGGTCTGGCAGCCCATGGGGCCGAAATAGATGACCGCGTCTTTTTTCTCGGAGTTGCGCAGCAGCGTGGCAATTAGATGCTCGGCGGAGTGCATTTCGCTGTTGGACAGCAGATCGCCGGTGTTGGGCTTTTTAAACCGAAGATCAAACGTGGTAATATCGCCGTCCCGGCGGGACAGGTACAGCCCCGGCAGCAGCTTGGTATGGTCAACAGAAAAACTTGCAATTCGTTCCATTACGCATCCATCTCCTGTAATTTTTTCGCCAGGGGCAAAACCATGCGCCCCAGCTGTTTCAGTGCTTCGCCGAAATCAAAATACTCATCCGCCTGCTTTTCCGAAAACAGGTGGTCAGAGACGGTTTTCAAGGAGACACAGCCCACACCGTTACGCAGGCACACCTGCGCGATGGCGCCGCCCTCCATCTCAGCGAGGATGGGGTGGAAGGTGTCCCGAATCCACTCGCTGCGGCTGCCCCGGACGGCAAACCAGTCCCCGGTGGCGGCTCGTCCAAGCTGGGCGCTGACGCCTTGGGAGGATAGAAGCGTTTGAACGGTCTCCGCTTTCCAGGTGGGGAACGCCACCTGATTGACCGTGGAGACAAGGCCAATAGGATCGCCAACGGCAGTGGTATCCACGTCGTGCTGAATAAAGTCGGACACGACCACCGGCGTGCCGATGGGCAAGTCGGTAAAGCAGCCAGCCACGCCGGCATTCAAAATAAGATCGGCCTTGAAATCCCGGCACAGAATCTGGGCGCACATGGCGGCATTGACCTTGCCCACGCCGCCGCAGGCGGCGAGAATATCCGGCGCAACCTCAAAAAAGGGGATTCCGGAGACTGTCTCAAACGGGGCAAGCTCGCCCATGCCGGGCAGCGCGTGAAATTCGGCAGGCATGGCAAACTGGATGGCAATTTTCATGGGTTCCTCCTAAAAAAACGGGGGAGGACGGCGTCCTCCCCCGCAACTCATATCTTTCTTCGGGTGGCCTTTATTTTACCAGGGAAGCGGTGTCCTTGGCGATCATCAGCTCTTCGTTGGTGGGGATCAGCAGAACCTTCACCTTGGAATCGGCTGCGGAAATGACGGCTTCCTCGCCGCGGGTGTCGTTGGCCTTTTCGTCCATTTTGACGCCCATGAACTCAAGGCCGGAGGCGATAGCCATGCGCTGGCTCTTGGAGTTCTCGCCGACGCCGGCGGTGAAGATGATGGCGTCCACGCCGCCCATGGCGGCTGCGTAAGAGCCGATCAGCTTCTTGACGCCGTAGTTGAACATATCAACGGACAGGGCAGCGCGATCGTTGCCTTCCTTGCCGGCATTTTCCAGATCACGGAAGTCGGAGGAGACGCCGGAAACACCCAGAACGCCGGACTTCTTGTTCAGCACGTTCAGCATGTCATCAATGTTCATCTTGTACTTGTTCATCAGATACTGCAGAATGCCTGCGTCCAGATCGCCGGAGCGGGTGCCCATGGGCAGACCTGCCAGCGGGGTGAAGCCCATGGAGGTGTCCACGCTCTTGCCGCCGTCGATGGCGGTGACAGAGGAGCCGTTGCCCAGATGGCAGGAGATCAGCTTCAGATCTTCGGGCTTCTTGCCCAGCATGGCGGCAGCGCGGCCAGCGACATACTTGTGGGAAGTGCCGTGGAAGCCGTAGCGGCGAACCTTGTCGTTTTCATAATACTCATAGGGCAGGGCATAGGTGTAAGCCTTGGCGGGCATGGTCTGATGGAAGGCAGTGTCGAACACGGCGACCATGGGGACGCCGGGCATGACCTTCTGGCAGGCCTTGATGCCGGTGATGTTGGCGGGGTTGTGCAGAGGAGCCAGAGGAATGCAGTCCTCAACGGCCTTCATGACCTCGTCGGTGATCAGAACGGACTTGTTGAATGCCTCGCCGCCGTGCACCACGCGGTGACCCACTGCGTCGATTTCCTTCATGGAGGCGATCACGCCGTTGTCCTTGTCAACCAGAGCGTTCAGCACGGCCTGGATGGCTTCGGAATGGGTGGGCATGGCAACGTCGATGGCGTCGAGCTTCTTCTTGCCGTCGACCTGGGGCTTGTAGGTGAACTTGCCGTCAATGCCGATACGCTCGCACAGACCCTTGGCCAGCAGCACGCCGGTATCGGGGTTGAGCAGCTGATACTTCAGGGAGGAACTGCCTGCGTTAATCACGAGAATGTTCATAATGTTGACTCCTCTTTCGCGTGGACCTTCCTGTGAAGGCCCGCTCCTAATATAAAAAAGTTTTACGTAAGGTTTTGCCCGTGTTTTCCAGACAAAACGTCACACCACTGCTTATTATAACAAGATTTCTCCCAATGGCAACCACCATTTTTACCGAAAAGTCACATCTATGTGAAAAAATTCCTATAAACCTTGGTTATTTGAATCAGCAGGGATGCTTTTTCCGTATTTGCGCCGCTTTTTCTACCCGCCAGCCCATCACGCAGAGATGCGCACGCAAAAAAATAATCCGTTTCGGCAGATAGCCGATGCCTTCAGCACACTGCAAAAAGAAGTTGAAAAAGGAAAAATATGTTGATTTGAGGAAAACAAGATGATATAATAAATGATATATATCATCGCATAAATGAAACTGGAAGGAACCTGCTTGGAAACGATATTTTTTGCAGATATTGATTGTTTCCATCTTTTCAAAATACTTGCAAACAGAACGGCTGACTAAGATCAATGAATACAGACATTCATTGAGAAAGGATCGCACATATGGACCAGAGCGAAGGGCTGAAGCAGCTGAAGAAACTTTTAAATCAGGCACCGTGCGGAATCGGTCTGTTTGAAACGGAGTCGGCATATCCTGCCTTTTTGAATGATGAGTATTTTCGGATTGTAGGCTATACCCGGGAGGAATATCAGCGGGTCATGGTGGACGGTATGAAGGCTCTGGTGATTCCGTCTGACCGCAAAACTGCCGCACAGAGCGGACTTCAGTTTGAAAAAGACGGCGTTGCCAGAAATTACGAATACCGCATTACCCGCAAGGATGGCAGCATTGCCTGGGTCAAGCTGAACCTCTCAAAAATTATGCTATGGGATCGGGAATATGTGTTTGCTTCCTTCAGCGATATTACGAGTGAAAAAGAATCGTATCTGAAAATCAATATGATTGCAGAAAACGTGGCCAGCAGCGTTTCCCTGTTTCAAGTGACAAACGGCGTGGAGAAGCTGGTCTATGCAAATGAGCAGTTTTATCAGACGCTGGGCATTCAAAAAGAGCAGTATTCCCAAAATGCGCACCTGCTGGACAAGCTGCTTGTCTCGCAGAAAGATCTGGTGAAAATCCAAAAGGCCGTGTATGAGGCAATTCAAACGGGGAAACCCGGTATAGTCGAGCATCAGCTGCTCCGCCCTGACGGAAAAATTCGCTGGGTCAGCCGCAGATACGCCGCAATCAAGCAGGATACGCCGGGTAACTATTTCCTTGCCTCCGCTGTGACCGACATTACGAAAGAGAAGAATGCTGAGCTTGCGGAGCTACTGGAACGCCAGCGGTATCAGATGGTTATCGACGAACTGAATGGCGCAGTGTTTGAGTGGAACTTCAAAACAGGGGAGTTTTTCAAATCAACTGCGTATAAGCGTTATGCCCTAAGCCAAATCAGCAATGACGATATTCTGCATAACCGAGGGAACGGAGATACCGTGCATCCGGACGACCTGCCGGTTTTAAAGCGGTTTTTTGCGGATACGAAGAGCGGGAAACCCCGAGCGGAAGCGACGCTCCGGCTGAAAATGGTCGACGGCTCTTACCGGTGGTGCCGGATGATGGGTTTTTACCTCAAGGACAAAGACGGAAAACCCAACCGGACTATCGGCATGCTTTTGGACATCAACGCTGACCGCGAGCGGGAACTGATGATGAACAGCCTGCTCAACGGACTTCCCGGCGGAGTCGCTATTTTTAAGGTGACCGACAGACTGAACTGCGAGTATTTCAGTGATGGCTTTGCAAAGATCTCCGGCAGAACCAGAGAAGAAGTCAACGAGCTGAATCGCAGGGATCAGCTGATCGAAAACGTCATTGCGCCCATTGACCGAAAGGGCTTTGCGGAGGCTTTGCGCAAATGCCTTTCCAACGAGCAGATCAATATGGTGTTTCGCTTCACGTCCAAAGACGGAACGGCCAACTGGGTGCAACTGGCCGCCACAAAAATCCGTGAGGAAGCCGATGCGCCTGTCTATTACTGCGTGTTTACCACGCCATCCAGGGAAACTGCGCTTTACCGCAGCGTGGTGGAGGATTCCGCAAACGGAATACTGATTGCCGAGCGGGCAACCCGCCGGATTATTTACATGAATGACGCCCTGCATCGTATTTACGGGATTCCTGCGGATGTAGTTACGGCGGAGGCTCGGGTTTCAGAACTGCGCTTGAACGACAATCTACTTTTGCCGCAGGAGCAGATTAACGCGCTGCGCACAGATCGCTATGCGGAATTTCACATCACCTATCAAAACAGACTGTATCTGAGTATTCGCGCGAAAGCCCTGGACTGGAACGGCGCAGATGCTTATATCCTGTATGTCGCAGATGAGAGCAGAGAGCATGAGCGGCAGATTCAGCTTCAAAACTTGGTCGACCACATTCCCGGGGGTATCGGTATTTTTGACCTGTACGACGGAAAAGCCCACCGGGTCTATCTGAACGACAGCTTTTATGAGCTGCTGTCGGACAAGCGGGAAAACCATGTCCATGAGAAGAACACAGCCTTTTTTGACAACATTCATCCCGATGACCGGCCCAGCTTTAAAGATGCCGTTTCGCTGCTTTCCGGCGGGACAGAAAAAGCTAGCTTGAACTATCGGATGAAGAAAAAGGACGGCAGCTATATCTGGCTTCACTTGAACGCAGAGGTATCGGAACGCCGAGAAAACGTGACCACGATTTACTGCAGCTTTATGGACTTTCAAGAAACAAAGCAGATTCAAGAGAAACTGGAAACGGCCAATGCCGCCATGCACCAGCAGTATCAGGCAGAACTTGCGCGCCGCAAGCTACTCGAAAAGAACAGCTCTGCCACGGTGGTGTCCAATCTTTCAAAGGGCTACGTGATGGAGATTCATTATGCAGACGGCACGTTCGTCGCGGTCTCCAAAAAGACGCCCTATCAAGAAGTTATCGAGCTTGTTTTGAAACGAATTCCGAATGAAAATGATCGCCATCGTTTCACTGCATTTATGGACGCCCGCCATCTGCTGGCGTGCTTTCACAGTGGAAAAAACGAGAACGTGCTGGAATATCAAAGCATTCAGCGAGGCGGGGAACTTCACTGGATACGCGCCATCAGCAATTTGGCCAAGAACCCGGAAACAGGAGACGTCATCTCTTACGGCTATTATTATGATATTGACCGCGAAAAGTCCAACCAGCTTGCCATCGACAGCGCAATGGATAAAGAAATCGACTTCGTCATGCTGGTGAATGCCAAGACGGGTATGATGCGCTTTGCCGGCGTCAAGATGGCACTTGCCAATGTTGAGCTCAGAGAAGAATACCCGCTTGACAGTGTGACGCATCTGGAGAAGATCTGCAGCGTTGGCGACTATCAGACGGCCACGCAATTCTTTCAGATTGATCACTTGAACAAAATTCTCCGCAGCGGCGGATCTGCCGGCATCACTATCTGGGTGATGACCCCTGCCGGAGAGCGGCAGAGAAAAACGGTCCGGGCGTATTATCTGGATGAATCCCGGGAAAAAATCGTGGTGATCTGCAAGGACATTACCGATCTGTACTGGGAGGAGCAGCAGCAAAAGCAGGCGCTGCAGGCCGCTGCGGATGAGGCCATCCGAGCCAATCGCGCCAAGAGCGATTTCCTCTCCCGCATGAGCCACGATATGCGCACTCCCCTAAACGGCATGCTGGGACTTGCCTGCCTAATGAAGGGATACGCACAGGACGATGCCATCCAGCGGGATCTTTCACAGATGGAGATTTCCGGTCAATATCTGCTAAATCTGATCAATGATACGTTGGATGTCAGCCGGATTGAAAGCGGAAAGCTGGAGCTGCATCCGTCGGTGTGCGCCGGAGAAGCCATTTTCAACAATATCATTTCGCTGGGAAAAGCCACGCTTGAGGCAAAGCACATTCATCTGGAAATCAGAACCGACGGACTTCATGGACTGATGCTTTATGTTGATGTGGGCCGTGTGGAACAGATTGTGATGAATATTCTGGGTAATGCCGCCAAGTTTACGCCGGAAGGCGGGCATGTCACCTGCTCTTTGACCAACCTCGCCATGCAGGACGGCGCTGTGACAGACCAAATCTGCATTCAGGATGACGGAATCGGCATGAGCAGCGAATATCTGCCCCATATCTTTGAGCCGTTTTCCCAGGCTGACAGCTCACGCAAAAATACGACCCAGGGCACCGGCTTGGGCATGAATATCACCAAGCAGCTTGTGGAACTGATGGGCGGAACAATCACGGTAGAAAGCAAGCTTGGCAAGGGAACACGCGTCACCTTTACCCTCGTGCTACCCATCGCCACAAAAGAGCAGATTGAGACGTGGCAGCGCAGTCACAAAAAGGCGCCGGAGCTGGGACTGCTTGCCGGCAAGCGCGTCCTTTTGTGCGAGGATCATCCACTCAATGCAACGATTGCAGCCCGCCTGTTGAACGAAAAGGGCGTGACAGTCGACCATGCGGAAAATGGACAACAGGGACTGGAGATGTTCCGCCGGGCTTCCACCGGGTATTATGACGCGGTTTTGATGGATATTCGGATGCCAGTGATGGACGGACTGGAAACGGCGGAGTCCATTCGCCGTCTGCCACGGAGGGATGCGAAGTCAGTTCCGATTATTGCGATGACGGCCAATGCCCTCAGCGAGGATGTGGAGGCAACGCAAAAAGCCGGGATGAATGCCCATTTGGCAAAGCCGATTGAGCCCCACAGACTCTACGAAACGCTGGAATACTTTTTCCACGAAAAGCAAACTGCTTCCCCGCATGACTGAACTTCCAAAAGCAAGCCGGGAGAAGCCGCTGTGAAAAAGAATGGCTGCCTGCACGGACGCCTGCAACAGCGAAAAAATCCTGCACCCTTGAGCGGAATGCAGAATGGAGACAGGCTGTTTTCAAAGAGAAATTTGGTACAGGGACAAAACTGGAAGGTGAAGGAATATGAGCTTACAGGAAGCGCTGAAACTGCTGCGGTTTGAGACTGGAATGACGCAGGAGGATCTGGCAAAAAAGTTAAACAAGGCCTTTGTTACCGTAAATAGATGGGAAAACGGGAAGGGCTTTCCCAACCGCGGCAACGCAAAAAAAATTCTTGAAATAGCCCAGGAGCAGGGAGTTTCCGAAAACTGCATCGCCTACCTAAATGAGGTGCTAGCGCCGGACGCAAAGCGGGGGCTTTCTGCGGCAATCTACGGATTCCCGGATATTGACAGGGAATTTCTCTTTCAGCTGGCCGATGAATCGACAAATGCGCTGTATATTGTGGAGGCGGAGACCTATCGGCTGCTGTACACCAACAGAAAGGCCCAGCAGATTGCCAATCTGTACCGGACGGAAGTTGATTCTTCCGATGAAGAAATCAATTTTCCCCCGCAGGAAGGCAATCAGTGCTATCACTATTTCGGGCACCGGAATGCACCCTGCAATTTTTGCCCCTTGTCGAAGCTCAATTCGCAGGGACATACGGATGCCATGATTACGATTCCGGAAAACGGCCGCAAAATCCTCATCCATGCCAAAGCTGCAAATATGAAAGGCCGGTCCGTCTTTATCGTATGTCTGACAGATATCACTCTGGAGGATGCTGAACGCAGCACACTATACGAACTGGCAAATGACATTCCGGCAGGCGTGGGCATTTATCATGTGTATCAAGATGATCGGATCGAGCTTGCGTTTATGAATAACGTCCTGTATGGGATGATCGGTGAAGAACGCAGCAGAATGCTGCTGCGGGAAGGCCCCTCGAAAATTTGCCTAATCCATCCGCAGGACAAGCCACGGCTCATGCCTAAAATTAGGAATGCGCTTGCGGAAAAAAGAAATGTCAGCATAGAAGTCCGGATGAAAGTCAACAGCGGCCAGTATGAAAAAATTCTTATTATCGCCAGACTGATGAAACGCAGCAGTAAAAGGATCACCCTGTATTGCCTGTTTCATCAAGTAGAATCGGACGGGAGTTCGGAGAAGGAGTGAAAACCCACGGAGAGTAAAAAGAAGAAATCGAGCGCAAAAACCCTTTCTCCGAAAAATCAGACAGCCCTGTCGGAGGGCTGCTTGCATGAAAAAGCGAAGCATGACCAAAACCGGAGAACCTGCGGCGAACGCCAAAGAAAAATTAGTTTATCGGACAAAAAAACCGATCAATATACACAGATAAACGCATTGACATGCGGCTGGGAGAGCTTTCAAATGACCTCAAAAAAGACAATTCTGGTAGTGGATGATGCTCCTGTCAACCGCTGCATTTTAGTAAAAATTCTGGAAGCGGACGGATTCAAGACACTGGAGGCGGAAAATGGACAGGTTGCGCTTGAAATCCTTGCGGAGTTTAGGCAGGAGATTTCCCTCGTCCTTCTTGACTTAGCCATGCCTGTTATGAACGGGTATGAAGTGCTTGAAAAAATGAAGGAAACGGGAATCCTAACCTTGATTCCCGCCGTCGTCACCACCGGCGGCGATCAAGAAAATGCGGAGATCCAGTCACTGGAGTGCGGCGCATCGGATTTTATTACGAAGCCGTATAAGGCGGATGTTGTCTGCCATCGGGTGAGAAGCATTCTGCGCCTGTGCGAGAATGCGGCACTGCTGAACCAGCTGGAAACAGACCGCTTGACCGGCGTATATACCCGTGAGTTTTTCTACCGTCATGCCGAGCAAATGCTGGAGGAGCATCCGGACGAGCAGTATGACATTGTGTGCAGCAATATCAACAATTTTAAAATGATCAACGACAAATACGGCATGCTGGTCGGGGATGAACTTTTGCGCTGTATCGCCGGCCATGCGCAGGAGTGCATGCAAGGAGAGGGCGTGTGCGGACGACTTGGCGCGGACGCATTTGCGGTGCTCCGCAAGCGGCGCCCACTGCGGACGCAGGAAGAAGTTGGAAGTCTGTATACAAAGACCTACCAGAATGCACCTGTAAAGAATTTCATCATGCAGTATGGCGTGTATCAGGTTGAAAACCGCACCCTTTCCATTGCCGCAATGTGCGATCTTGCGCAGATGGCATTGGGCTCCATTAAGCACAAATACGGCGTTTACCATGCTGTTTACAACGATTCCATGCGTGAGAAAATGCTGCGCGAGCATCAGCTTTGTAATTACATGGAACAGGCCTTGAAGGAACGGCAGTTCGTGGTTTATATGCAGCCGAAGCACTGCGTTGAAACCGGAATCATTGCCGGTGCCGAGGCGCTGATTCGCTGGTCGCATCCTGAACTTGGCTTCGTTTCCCCCGGTGAATTTATTCCCCTGTTTGAGAGGAACGGCTTTATCACAAGGCTGGACCGTTATGTGTGGGAGGAAGTCTGCGCAATTTTGAAGCGGTGGATGCAGGAGGGGCGGGAGATGATCCCGGTGTCCGTGAATGCGTCCCGGGCAGATTTCGTCTCGGACGATTTGCCGCAGACAATTTGTGCACTGGTGGATTCCTACGGAATTCCACACGAGCTGCTTCATTTTGAAGTGACAGAGTCGGCATACACCGATCATCCCCAGCAGATCATCTCGGCAGTGTCGACTCTTCGCAAGATGGGCTTTTTGATCGAGATGGACGATTTCGGCTCGGGGTATTCGTCCTTGAATATGCTCTCCGAGCTGCCCATCGATCTGCTAAAACTGGATATGAAGTTCGTACAGAAAGGCGACGGCCTTCTGCCGGACAGCAAACGCAGCGTTCTGAGCTTTATTGTCAGCCTGTCCAAGTGGCTTCAGCTGCCGACGATTGCGGAAGGCGTGGAGACCCGAGAAGAAGTCGAACTGCTCAAAGCGATGGGCTGCAATTATATTCAAGGATTCTACTTTGCAAAACCCATGCCGGTTGAAAGCTTTGAAACCTATATGACCGACTATGAGAAAAACCACCCGGATATGGTACACAAAAAGCGGGAGCTATCCCGCCCTCTTGCCGGGACGCAAGACTCTGACCGTACACTTGTCCTAATTGTGGAGGATGTTGCGTGCAACCGCGAACTTCTGAAGGAGCTGCTTGAACCGGATTATGCCACCGCAACTGCCTGCAACGGAGAAGAGGCCTACCGTTACATTCAAGAGCATCACAGCGAGATCTCCTGCATCATGCTGGATCTTCTAATGCCGGTGATGGATGGCTTTCAGTTGCTGGATCTGATGCGCACCGACGGCACGCTGGAAGAGATCCCAGTGGTCATTACCAGTGAGGCGGGAAGCGACGGCGAGCTGCGCGCTCTGCGTCTGGGGGCAGACAGCTTTGTGGCAAAGCCGTACAATCCTGAAATTTTGCTTCATCATGTGGGAAAAGCGGTCCGTGAACGTGACTTCCGCAAGCTGCGGCTGCAGCTTGAACGCAAGAGCCTGCAGGGAGGAGCGGAGAACTGAGGCGCACAAACTCGTTCTCTTCCTGCTTACAAAGGAGACAATGTGCGGATGAGGGCGGTCTAAAATTGATGCAAAAGTGATAAAATTGATTTGTAAAACAGGATAATAGGCACGATTTCAAAGAAAAAGTGACGAGCAAGAATTCGGTTACAAAAATGTCACTTTTTTGTCATAAAATCGAGGTGAAATGGATGCAGGTTGCTGGTATTATAGCGGAGTATAATCCCCTTCATGGTGGACATTTGTATCAGATTGCGCGGACAAAAGCCCTTTGGGAGCCTGGGTGTGCGGTGATCTGTGCCATGAGCGGTAATTTCACCCAGCGGGGCGACTTTGCACTTGTGCGAAAGCACGTTCGTGCAGAGGCCGCTGTTCGCAGCGGCGCCGACCTGGTGGTGGAGCTGCCGCTTCCGTGGGCGGTTTCCTCGGCGGAGCAATTTGCAGACGGCGGCGTACAGGTACTTGCCGGGACGGGCCTTGTTACCCATCTGTCCTTTGGCAGCGAGTGCGGCGATGCACGGGCACTTCAGCGTGCCGCAAAGGTGCTGCTCACACCAGAATTTTCCGCAGCCTTAAAAGAAGAACTGACGGCGGGGGACAGTTTTCCCGCAGCTCGTCAGCGGGTAGCGCGCAGGTTCCTTTCCCCGGAGAATGCGGCGCTTTTGAGCGATCCAAACAACCTTTTGGGTGTGGAATACTGCAAGGCTCTGCTGCACCGAAAGCTCCCTGTCACGCCTGTGACCGTGCAGAGAACAGGCATGGCGCATCATGGGGTGGAAGGTGCGGACGGTCCCTTTTCCGCCGGTGCCATTCGGGAAGCGCTGCGGCAGGGAAATGATGATCTGGCTTTGCGGGAGATGGCACCTGCCATGGCAGAGCTTTATCAAAGAGAAAAAATTGCCGGCCGTGCGCCGGTTTTTACGGAAAATTGCCGGCAGGCCATGCTGTACCGTCTCCGCTGTATGACCGAGGAGGACTTTGCCCGGCTGGACAGCGGGAAAGAGGGACTCTATCACCGGCTGTACGATGCCAGCCGGACGGCTGCATCGCCGGAGAAAATTCTGGCGGCGGCCAAGACGAAGCGCTATGCATACACCCGCCTGTCCCGGATGATGCTCTGGGCCTATCTGGGCCTTCAGCCGGAGGACTTTTTGGCGAAGGTGCCCTATCTGCGGGTACTGGCTGCCAATGAGACGGGGCGCGCACTGTTGGCACAGATGCGCACAACCGCGTCTGTCCCTGTTTTGACAAAACCCGCTGATGTACGAAAACTCAGCGCGCAGGCGCAGCACCTCTTTGCACTGGAGGCTCGCGCAACCGATTTGTATGCACTGGCATACCCCGACATTGCTGCCGCCTGCGGCGGATTGGAATGGAGGGAGGGGCCGGTGATTCGATAAGAGAGGAACGCAAAACATGAAGAAACACTGGATGATTCTGGGCACCTGTGTGCTGGCGGCGTCGCTTCTGGCGGGCTGCGGCAGCAGTGCTGCTCCATCGTCTTCCGCTGCTACTCTGCCAATTCCCCCGGATCTCTCCGCAGAGATTGCCGCTCCCCAAATTCAAGAGACAATCACCTATACCGTGGAACGAGTCGAGTGGCAGAAAAATGTGACCGCCGAGGATGGCACGCTTTTACTGAGCGGGCACAATGCGGTGCCGGTTCTGCACGCCTATCTGGATGACGGCTCGGAAGTGACGGAGGACGGAGATGAGGCCCAAGTCCGTGCGCTTGCCACCGTAAGAGCATTTAATGCAAAATTTGCCCAGTGGAGTGAAGATGCCGAGGATTTTCAGAATCTGATTGAGATGGCGCAGGAGGATTATGCCTTTCGTGCGGGAAACAATCAAGAGTGGCCGGAGAGCTATACCAGCCAGTTCAATTTTACCTCCTGGCAGACAGACCACATGGTGAGCATCTCCGGTCTGTATGAGACTTACACCGGCGGAGCCCACCCCGGAACAGTGGAAATGGCATGGATTTTT
>JALCRR010000010.1 GCA_022652815.1 Oscillibacter sp. | reverse complement strand
CGAAACTCCTTAAACCCCAATCGTTCCGTGTGTGCCATAGAGATACCTCTTTTCTTGAGATATTTCCATGATATGCCGTGATCTGCTCAAATCTTTGCGCAGCTGTGCTAACACGATAAGCTTAAAAAAAATTTAAAAGCCGGGAAGCAAGGCTCCCCGGCTTTTTCCTGCACCGCTTTAGCGCAGGTTGTTCATGAGCTGATCTACGGTGTGATCCACGGCGACACCCATCTGCTGAATCTTTTTGCCCACCTGGGTTTTCATGGACTTTCTGCCGCAGGGCAGCATCATGCCTACCAGCATGCCGACCACCAAGCCGGCACCGATCCCGGACCAGAATCCGGTATCACATTTCATTTTCCGTCACTCCTTTAATGGCACGTCACTAGGATTACCCGAAAACTGAAAAAAAACCGAGGTGGAATTTGGTTTGCCAAACGGCGGATTTTTCCGTATAATAGGAGCTGAAATTGAAAAAAACAGAAAGGCAGAACCATGACAAAAATTTATCTGATCCGCCATGCGGAGGCGGAGGGCAACCTGTACCGCATCGCGCAGGGACAGTACAACAGTCTGATCACAAGCCGGGGCTACCGTCAGATCTCGGCGCTGGAAAAGCGGTTTGAGGGCATCCACATCGATGCGGTCTATTCCAGTGATCTATACCGCACCTGCGTGACAGCCGGCGCGATTTACCTGCCCAAGCATCTCCCACTTCGCAAGCGCAAAGACCTGCGGGAGATTTGCGTGGGCGAGTGGGAGCAGAAGACCTGGGGAGAAATTGCCCTGCGGGACGCGCAGTCCATGTCGGACTTTTCCGCCCATCTGGACCGCTGGCACATTCCCGGCGCGGAGACGCCCGAGCAGGTGCGGGATCGTCTGCTGCATGCCTTGCGGGAGATCGCGGAGAAGAACGACGGAAAGACCGTGGCCGTGTTCTCCCACGGCTGCGCCATCCGGATCGTGCTTGCCACGCTGCAGGGCTATTCCATCGCGGAGCTGGGGCAAACGCCCCTTGGTACCAACACGGCGGTTTCTTTGCTGGAGGGCGACGCCCAGTCGCTGAAGGTGGTGTTCCGGGATGACGACAGCCACTTGACCGGAGCAAGCATGAAAAAGCGGCCCGGCGCAGGCCTAAGCCCCCTAAATCCGGGACTGCGGTTTGAACCCCTGGAGCTTCCTAAGCAGGCGGACTGGCTGCGTGCCTGCGTTGCCGACGCCTGGGCAGCCAGCGCCGATTCCCGGCCTCTCGATCATGCGCTGCTTTTAAAGGAGGCGGAAGAGCGCCCGACGCTGGTGGCAATCATGAATGGCCATCCCGCCGGACTTTTGCAGCTGAACATTGAAAAGGACGCGGCTCGGGACTGGGGCTGGATTTCCCTTTACTGCATGGATCAGGATTTCCGTGCAAAAGGCTACGGCGTCCAGTTGCTGGGACAGGCTGTGCAGGCCTACCGCCCGCTGGGGCGGAAGGAGCTGCGTCTGGCCTTAGCAGAGGGTAACGCCCAGACTCAAAAATTTTTCACCGATTATGGTTTCACGCCTGCCGGGGAGAAAACGCGCGATGGTCGGGAGATTTTCCGCAAGGATATTTCCTTTCATGACCTGCCCGGTAAAGTTATAATTGACTAATTCCTCTCTTATTAATATAATGTTAAGACAATCGAACCCAATAAAGGGGAGTAGCTTGCACGGAATCCGTGTGATGTGAATCCGTCATCACGGCGGCGTCAGCCGCCCGGAACACGTCTGAAAAAGCGAGACTTTTATTGTATGCGCCAGGAGAAATGATATTTTTCCAAATAGCACATACAATAAGGGCCTCGCTTGAATTTTTGAAAAGAGCGGTATCAGCTATGAACATTTTTGTAACGATCCTGTTATTCCTGCTGGGCCTTGTGCTAATCGTCAAGGGCGGCGACTGGTTTCTGGACGGCGCTGTCTGGATTGCGGAGGCCACCGGCGTGCCCCGGTTTATCATCGGTGCCACCATTGTCTCTCTGGCTACCACCCTGCCGGAGCTGACGGTCAGCATCACCGGCGTGTTAAAAGGCCAAGTGGATCTGGCTGTGGGCAACGCCGTGGGCTCCGTCACGGCCAACATCGGCTTGATTCTGGGCATTTCCGTGGTGTGCCTGCCCTCTCTGGTCAGCAAGAAGCAGTTTAACCTCAAGGCAATCCTTATGGCACTGGGCGCTATCCTGCTGACCATTTTGTGTTGGAGCGGCAACCTGCCTGTGCTGCCATCCCTGGCGCTGTTTGCGGTGTTCATCATTTACCTCGGCAATAACATCCATGATGCCAAGTCCAGCATGGCACAGCGGCGGGAAATGGAGGGCGAGCGGCGCTCCGTCTCCCATCGGCAGATGATTCAAAAGCTGGCGTTCTTTGGACTGGGCCTTGCAGCCATTATCGTGGGTTCCCAGCTGCTGATTGACTACGGCAGCGCGCTGGCGCTGGCCCTAGGCGTGCCCAGCAGCATTATCGGTGTGACGCTGGTGGCCATCGGCACGTCCCTTCCAGAGCTGGTGACGACCCTAACGGCTATCGCAAAAAAAGAGGCGTCCATGTCCGTGGGCAATATCATCGGTGCCAATGTCATTGACTTGACCATGATTCTGCCGATCTGCTCCATGGTGTCCGGCGGAAATCTGACCATTGGCGCGCAGACCACGTCACTGGATTTGCCCGCCTGTTTGACGCTGTGCCTCATCGCGGTCATTCCGCCTCTGCTGAAAGGCAAGTTCTACCGCTGGCAGGGCGTGGTGATGCTGGCGGTGTATGCTGGCTATGTTGTACTGCTGGTGACCTGAGGAATCGAAGAAGGTTGCAAAATACGGATGCAGGGAGTAAAATCCCTGTATCCGTATTTTTATAGTAGTACCTATTTTGCGGAGCCTTCTGCCTAAAATGCCGAAAGTCGGCAAAAAAAGGAAACCGGGTTTTGTGCAAACAGCAGAATTTATTTTGCTACCGAATTACCACTTTACTTTGATAGCACAGTAAAGTATACTGGTTGCATGATATTCCGCCGACACCGGCGAAACGTGGAGGGTACATATGGAACTCAATCTGGAAATTTTGAAACTGCAGGAGCGGGCGTCTTTGCAGCTGCGGGTCTTATACGAGCAGGCGGGCTACCGCAAATATCACATGGGCCGGTTCGAGGAATACGGCCTGTATCAGGAGAACCAGCGGTTCCTATCCTCAGAGCAGGTCATTACCTTTACAGATTTGGACGGGCGGCTGCTGGCGCTGAAGCCGGATGTGACGCTGTCCATCGCCAAAAATGCCCAGATTGCACCGGGACAGTGCCAGCGGTATTATTACTCGGAAAACGTCTATCGCCCCAGTCTGGAAAGCCACACCTTCCGGGAGATCAGCCAGATGGGTTTGGAATGCATGGGCGAAGTGGACGATGCCGCCACGGCGCAGGTGGTGTCTCTGGCGATTGACTCGCTGGCCATCACCGGCGCGGACTTCGTGCTGGAGCTTTCCCACATGGGCTTTGTCACGGGACTTCTGGACGCGGTGGGCGCGCCGGAGAGTGTGCGTCCCCGTCTTTTGGAGTGCGTCAGAAGCAAGAACGTGCAGGAGCTGCAAAAGTGCGCCTCCGGCGCGGGACTTTCCCGGCAGGGCATCGACGCACTGCGTCGGCTGTCCGCCCTCTCCGGCGACTGGAAGGAAGTCCTTGCCGCGGCGGACGAACTGGCGCTGAATGCCGCCATGGGTGCCGCCCTTTCTGAGCTGAACACCCTGTGCACCACGCTGGAGGATGCAGGCAAAACCGGCAACCTCAAGCTGGATCTGTCACTTGTCAATGACATTGACTATTATAACGGCCTGGTTTTGCAGGGCTATCTCGCGGGGCTTCCCCGGGCGGTTTTGAAGGGCGGACGCTACGATCCCCTGATCGGCCAGTTTACCCCCGGCGCTCGCGCCATCGGCTTTGCCCTGTACTTAGACGAGATGGAGCGCCTGAATGCGCCGGAGCCCCCAGTGGAGCAGGGCGGCGGAAAAACCGTCATGCTGAATGTGGCTCTACCCAAGGGGAGACTTGGCGACAAGGTCTATGACCTTCTTGCCGGCGTGGGCTACGGCTGCCCCGAAAATTACAACGACACCCGCAAGCTAGTGGTGGAAAACCCCAAGGCCGGTATTCGGTATTTTCTGGTGAAACCCAGCGACGTGGCCATTTATGTGGAGCACGGCGCGGCGGACATCGGTATTGTGGGCAAGGACATTTTGGAAGAATCCGGCGCAGATGTATATGAGCTGCTGGATACCGGCCTCGGCAAATGCCGGATGTGCGTGGCGGGTCCAAAAAACTTCGAGGATGATCCGGGCCGTTCCCTCCGGGTGGCCACTAAGTTTGTCAACATTGCCAAGGCGTATTACGCGGCACAGGGCCGGGACATCGACATCATCAAGCTCAACGGCTCCATCGAGTTGGCTCCCATTCTGGGCCTTTCCGATGTGATCGTGGACATTGTGGAGACCGGCACCACCCTGAAGGAAAACAATCTGAAGGTCCTAACGGAATTCATGCCCATCTCCGCCCGGTTTATCGCCAACAAGGCAAGCTATCAGTTCAAAAACATCGAGATCGAGACGCTTCTCGGAAAGCTGGCAGAGGTGACGGAACATGATCAAAATTCTTGATTTCAACACGCTGAACCCGGCAGAGATCCTCAACCGGGATATCCGGGCGGAGGAGGACGTCAGCCGGGCTGTGGATGAGATTCTGACTAATGTCCGGAAAAACGGCGATAGCGCGCTGCGAAGCTACGCAAAGCGGTTTGACGGCGTGGACGTGGAGGACCTTGTGGTCACGCGGGAGGAAATCGACGCTGCCAAAGCCCGTCTGGACCCCTATTTTCTGGAGACGCTTTCCGAGGCGGCGGACAATATCCGCACCTTTCACGAAAAGCAGGTGCATCAGAATTTTGTGCTGACCAAGGAAAACGGCGCCGTCATGGGTCAGCGCTATACCCCCATTGAAAAGGTGGGCGTGTGCGTGCCGGGAACCCCGGTGGCCTTTCCATCCACTGTGTTGATGGATATCATTCCGGCCAAGATCGCCGGCGCCAGTGAAATCGTCATGGTGACCGCGCCGGACAAAGACGGCAGCATCGCCGATGCGGCGCTGGCCGCCGCCGATCTCGCGGGAGCGACTAAAATCATCAAAGCCGGCGGCGCGCAGGCGGTAGCCGCACTGGCCTACGGCACCGAGAGCGTGCCGAAGGTGGATAAAATCGTTGGCCCCGGCGGCATCTTTGTTGCCACGGCCAAACGTAAGGTTTTTGGCCTTGTGGATATCGACATGATCGCCGGCCCCAGCGAAATTCTGGTGCTGGCAGACGGGAAATGCAATCCCCGCTGGGTGGCGGCGGATCTGCTCTCTCAGGCGGAGCATGACAAGCTGTCCTCCGCCGTTCTGGTGACGGACAGTCCGGCCCTTGCCAAAGCCGTACAAAGCGAACTGGAGGTTCAGCTGGAGGAACTTCCCCGCAAGGAAGTTGCCCGCGCATCTATCGATGGCTCCAGCAAGATTATCGTGACCGACGATCTTGCCAAGGCGATTGAAGTGGTCAACGACATTGCGCCGGAGCATCTGGAGCTGTGCGTGGACGATCCCTTTGCCGTGCTGGGAAGCATCAAGAATGCCGGCAGCATTTTCCTGGGCCGCAATGTGCCCGAGGCACTGGGCGACTATTTCGCGGGCCCCAATCACACCCTGCCGACTTCCGGTACAGCTCGGTTTTCAAGTCCTTTGAGCGTGGACGATTTTGTGAAAAAATCCAGTTTTCTCTATTATCCGCCGGAGGCGCTTGCCGCCCAGGCCCCCCGCATTGCTGACTTTGCCGAGCGGGAGGGGCTGCACGCCCATGCCCGGTCTGTTCTGATCCGCAGCGAAAATCAAGAAAAGTGAGGGAAACACCATGAGCCGTTTTCTTTCCAACGAATCTGCCGCACTGGAGCCCTACACCCCCGGTGAGCAGCCCCAGAACATCCCCTATAACAAGCTGAATACCAACGAAAGCCCCTTCCCGCCTTCTCCCAAGGTGCTCAAGGCCATTTCCCGGGCGGAGCTTTTGAAAATGAACCTCTATTCCGACCCCACCTGCGCCGCCCTGTGCGCCGCCGTTGCCAAACGCAACGACTTGAAGCCCGAGCAGGTCATCGCCGGCAACGGATCTGATGAGCTGCTGAGCTTTGCCTTCCGCGCATTTTGCGGCGAGGGCAAGGGCTGCGCCTATGCCAACATTACATACGGCTTTTACAAGGTCTGGGCGCAATTTTATCATCTGGACGCCAAGGTCATCCCCCTGCGGGAGGATTTTTCCCTAAATGTGGATGACTACATGGATTTTCCCGGCACGATCTTTATCGCCAATCCCAACGCTCCCACCGGCATGACCGTGCCCATCTCAGACATTCAGCGCCTGCTGGAGGCCAACCGTGATCGCGTGGTGGTTGTGGACGAGGCCTATGTGGACTTTGGCGCGGAGAGCTGCATTCCGCTGCTGTACCGCTACGACAATCTCCTAATTTTGCAGACGTTTTCCAAAAGTCGCAATCTTGCCGGTGCGCGCATCGGCTTTGCCCTGGGCTCTGCGGAGCTGATTGCGGATTTGAACCGCGTGAAGTACAGCTTCAATCCCTACAACGTCAACCGCCTGTCCATTGTGGCTGGCGCGGCGGCCATGGCGGATGAGCCCTACTTCCAAAAGTGCACATCCCAGATTGAAAAGAACCGCGCGTGGACGGTGCGTGAGCTGACGGCGCTGGGCTTTACCGTCCTGCCGTCTCAGGCCAACTTCATCCTCGCCAAGTCAGACCGGATTCCCGGCGGTGCGCTCTATGAAAAGCTGAAGGAAAACGGCATTCTGGTGCGCCACTTTGATGCGCCTGCGCGCATCGCGGACTTCTGCCGCATCTCCATCGGCTCTATGGAGCAGATGGAAGCCCTCATTGACGAAGTGACCAAGCTGCTGGAAGAACTTTAAGGAGGAACGCCCATGCGTACTGCGGAAATCAAGCGTGACACCAACGAGACGAAAATTTACCTGACGCTGAATCTGGACGGCACCGGCAAGACGGAAATTGATTCCGGCTGTGGCTTTTTAAACCATATGCTGACCCTCTTTGCGCACCACGGCGACTTTGACCTGACGGTCAAATGCAACGGCGACACGGACGTGGACTACCACCACAGTGTGGAGGACATCGGCATATGCCTGGGCTCTGCATTTGCCAAGGCACTGGGCGACAAGCGCGGCATCACCCGCTACGGCCAGTTCCTCCTGCCCATGGACGAGACGCTGGTGCTCTGCGCCGTCGATCTCTCCGGCCGGGACTATCTGGGCTGGAGCGTGGAGCTGCCCTCCGCCACCGTGGGCGATTTTGATACGGAGCTTGCCAAGGAATTCTGGCTGGCCTTTGTGCGTCAGTGCCCGTCCTCCATCCACATTCGGGAGCTGGCGGGAGAGAACACCCACCACATTTTGGAGGCCGTGTTCAAGGGCATGGGCCATACTCTCAAAGAGGCCGTGTCCGTTGACGCAAAGCACGCGGGGGAGATTCCCAGCACGAAAGGCACTCTGTAAGAAAAAGCGAGGCGACGACCATGATTGCAATTGTAGACTACGGCGTAGGCAACCTCTTCTCCCTGTCCTCCAGCCTCAAGGCGCTGGGACTAAAGGCGGAGATCACGAACGATGCGCAAAAACTCCGAGATGCGGACCGCATCATTCTCCCCGGCGTAGGCGCCTTTGGTGACGCCAAAGAAAAGCTGGACGCCACGGGCCTTGTGCCCGTTCTTCGGGCGGAAGCGCAAAAAAAGCCGCTGCTCGGCATCTGTCTTGGCATGCAGCTTTTGTTTGACCGCAGCTTTGAATACGGGGAGCACCCGGGCCTTTCTCTGGTACCCGGCGAGGTGGCAGACCTGCGGGACGACCTGACGGACAAGAGTCTCAAGGTTCCCCACATGGGCTGGAACAGCCTGCAAATTTTGAAGGATGACCCGCTGTTTAAGTATTTCAAGGACGGCGAGTATGTCTACTATGTCCACAGCTTTTACGCCAGAAACTGCGCGGCCAGCACGCTGGGATCTTCCCAGTACGGCAATGTGGCCGTCACCGGCGTTGTGCGAAACGGCAGCGTCTGGGGCACCCAGTTTCACCCGGAAAAATCCGGCGATGCCGGACTTCGGCTGCTCAAAGCCTTCAGCGAACTGTAAAGGAGAGAAACCATGCAGATTTTTCCCGCCATTGACCTGCGCAACGGACAGGCTGTCCGCCTGCAGCAGGGAGATTATAACCAGATGACGGTCTATTCCGCTCAGCCCTGCGGCGTTGCCCGGAAGTTTATCCGCGCCGGCGCACAGTACCTCCACGTTGTCGATCTGGACGGCGCGAAGGACGGCCAGCCGGGACGCGCCAACCTCATTGAGATCGGCGCGCTGGTGGAGCAGGGTCACCTTTTTATCGAGGTTGGCGGCGGCATCCGGACGGAAGACCGGATCATGCAGTATCTGGATCTGGGCGTCGACCGCTGCATCCTCGGCACTGTTGCTGTGGAGAACTTTGACTTTACAGCCCGGATGGCTCGGCGCTACGGCAAAAAGATTGTCGTGGGCGTGGATGCCCGGGACGGCAAGGTGGCGACCCACGGCTGGACGGAAACCAGCGGCGAGGACTCTTTTGCCTTCTGCCGCCGGTTGTTTGACGCAGGCGTGCAGACCGTGATCTACACCGACATCAGCCGGGACGGCATGCTCGCCGGCACGAATCTGGACGCCTACCGGAAGCTGAAGGAAATCGAAGGTCTGAACCTTGTGGCCTCCGGTGGCATCAGCGAGGTAAAGGAGATCCGGGAATTGAAGGAAATCGGCGTGACAGGTGCCATTCTGGGCAAGGCGGTCTATGACGGACGGCTGGATCTCGGCATGTGTCTGGACGCGGCGGACGATCGGCGTGACGAGCAGAAAGACATCCCGCTGGAATAAAGGAGCGTGAAACCATGCTGGCAAAGAGAATTATCCCCTGCCTAGACGTAAAAGACGGACGGGTGGTCAAGGGCACGAACTTTCAGGGGCTTCGAGACATGGCAGACCCCGTGGAGCTTGCCCATTTTTACAACGACTCCGGCGCAGACGAGCTGGTGTTTTACGACATCACGGCTTCGTTTGAAGGCCGCGCCCTGTTCACCGATGTGCTGCGACGGGTGGCCAGCGAAATTTTCATTCCGCTGACCGTCGGCGGCGGCATTAACACGGTGAAGGATTTTGACCGTGTGCTCAAATGCGGCGCGGACAAGGTGTCCGTCAACTCCGGCGCCATCCGCAATCCGTCGCTGATCGGCGAGGCCGCGAAAAAGTACGGCGATCAGTGCGTGGTGCTCTCCATGGACGTAAAAAGGGTGGACGGTCAGTTCCGCCTGTTTGCCAAGGGCGGTCGAGAGGATACCGGCATCGACGCCATGGACTGGGCGGTCAAGGGCGTCGCGGCGGGCGCGGGGGAGATCGTGCTCAACTCCATCGACACCGACGGCGTGAAGCAGGGCTTTGACCTTGCCATGCTGGATACACTGGCTGCCAAGGTCAGCGTGCCGATTATCGCCTCCGGCGGCGCGGGAAAAATGGAGGACTTTTCGCAGCTTTTTACCCATCCCGGCATCGATGCAGGACTGGCGGCCTCTATTTTCCACACAAAACAGGTGGACATCCATGAACTGAAACTGTATCTGCGCGCATGCGGCGTGGAAATGAGAATTTGAGGGGAGAACCGAGATGAAACTGAAATTTGATGAAAAGGGCCTGATTCCCGCCATCGTGCAGGATCACTATACCAAGGAAGTTTTGACGCTGGCCTATATGAACAAGGAATCTCTGGCCATCACCATCGACGAAAAGCGCACCTGCTTCTGGAGCCGCAGTCGCTCGGAGCTCTGGCGCAAGGGCGAGACGTCCGGCAATGCCCAGCACGTTGTGTCCATCACGGCGGACTGCGACGGCGATGCGCTGGTGGTGGACGTGGTCAAGGACGGCCCTGCCTGCCATACCGGGGCAGAGAGCTGCTTTTTCAACGAGCTGTATCTCTCCGATGAGTTGAAGGCCTTCAGCTACGAGGGACTTTACGAGCTGATTCGGGGCCGTCAGACCAACCCCAAGGACGGCAGCTACACCACCTATCTTTTCAACAAGGGCCTGGACAAGATTCTCAAGAAGGTGGGCGAGGAGTGCACCGAGGTCATCATCGCCGGACGCAAGGAAGACAAGGCGGAGACCGTCTACGAAATTGCCGACCTTGCTTATCATGTGATGGTGCTGATGGTGCAGATGGGTATTTCCGTGGAGGATGTGACCCGGGAGCTGGAGAGCCGTCATGTGGTGGACCACAAGGTCAAGCAGGAGCGGATGCAGTGAACGCACTGACGCCCTTTGCCTGCTCCGTCCATACCCACTCCACCCTCTGTGACGGAGCCGATACGCCGGAGACCATGGCTGCGGCGGCCTGTGCCGCGGGTGTGCAGTATTTTGGTTTTTCCGGCCACAGTGCCACCCCATCACCGGCGGATGCCGGCACTACGCTGCCCGCGGATCTCACGGAATACCGCAAAACGGTTCTTGCCCTGCGGGAAGCGTACGCCGGGCGGATGGAAATTCTGCTGGGCATTGAGCAGGATTCGCAGACGCAGGAGGCTGTGCCGGAGGGATTGGACTATTGGATTGGTTCCGTCCACAACCTTTTTGACGCCGAGAGTGGGAAATACTATGCGGTGGACTGGAAAGAGGAATTTTTGGCCGCGTGCTGCATTGAGCAGTTTCACGGCAGCTTTCCTGCACTGGTGAACCAGTATTACACGGATGTGGCGTCCATGGCAGTGCAAAAGCCCACCATTCTGGGCCACATTGACCTCATTACAAAGCTCAACGGCGACGGCGCCCTGTTTGACGAGGAGGATCGGCATTACCGTGGGGCGGCGCTGGACGCCCTCCATGCGGTCGACCCGGATGCCACCCTGCTGGAGATCAATACCGGCGCTATGTGCGGGGGGCATCGAAAATCACCCTATCCTGCGCAGTTTCTTTTACAGGAGTGGAAGCGCATGGGCGGACGCGTTATCCTAACGGCGGATGCGCACAGCGCCAAAACCGTGACCTACGGCTATGGCATGGCGGCAGAGGCCGCACGGGCAGCGGGCTTTTCCGAGACCACGCTGTTAACCGCACACGGACAGTTGACCTGTGCTCTGTGACAAAATGGAACAAGACGGCGGGCAAAATACCCGCCGTCTTGTCTGTTTTGCAGATTGTATGGGAAAAGAAATTCTGCTAAAATGAGCGTTAGAAATGAGAATAAAGAAGAAAATGAGGGTTTCTATGATTCGTACGGTAATATTCGACCTGGATGGAACGCTGCTCAACACCATTGACGATCTGACCGACGCAGGCAACTATGTCTGCCGCCATAACGGATGGCCGGAGCATACGGTGGAGGAGTTCAAGCATATGGTGGGCCACGGAATTCCGAACCTTGTGGCGCAGTTCTCCCCCGAGGATCAGCGTAGCCCGCTTTTGATTTTGTCCACGCTGTCCAAATTTTCCGATTATTACGGCAAGCACAATCTGGACAAAACCCAGCCCTATGCCGGTATTGCCGACCTGTTGCAAACGCTGAAAAGCAAGGGCGTGCAGCTTGCGGTTTACTCCAATAAGGCCGATGAATTCAGCCGTTCGATTGTAGAGCACTTTTTCCCCGGCGTGTTCGATATTGTTCGGGGCAAGTTGCCCGCCGTCCCGGTAAAGCCGGACCCTACGGGCCTAAACGCCCTTTTGAAGGAGTTGGACGCCTGCCGCGCCAAAACGCTCTTCGTGGGCGACAGCGATGTGGACATTGAGACGGGTCACAACGCCCGTCTGCGCGCCTGCGGCGTCACTTGGGGCTTCCGCTCCCAGGAGGAGCTGGAGACGCAGAACCCGGAGCATCTTTCCGACAGCCCGGAAGCGCTGGAGCAGTGGATTCTGGAAAATTTGTAATGTAAACAAAAAAGCGAGGGCAATTTTGCCCTCGCTTTTTATGTAGTCAGGACTTCACCGTCAGCGTGTAATCCTCCGGCAGCGCCGCGCTGAGCAGCATCCGCACGGAATCCTCTGCCTTGGTCTGTGCCTCAGTCAAAAGCCCCTTGTTCACGGCTTTTTGCTCCACGGCCTTCTTCTGATCGGACTGGAACGAGGAAAAATCCTCCACCGTGAAGGGATTAAAAATGCTGGTTTTCTCATCGAAAACTTCCACGCTGTCCTCGTCGATCTCGTGGGAGAGAATTTCCGCGTTGGGCAGATCCACCGTGACGGCAGTTCCCTCCACGCTGACGGCGGCCTTTTTCAGATCGACGCCGGCCTTAATTTCGCCGTCATAGGTCAAAATGAAGCGCTTTGTGGTGAACGGCAGCTTCATGCCGTAAAAATCGTTGCTGGACTCAAACTGTGCCATGTTGGTGTAGGAATACGACACACTGGCAAGCTCATTGATTTCACTCAGACGGCTTTCCAGCACCACGGCGGAAAGCTGCGTGTTCTCCTTTTGATTTGCCGCGCTGCGGCCCAGAAAAAAACATCCCCCGCCCACAATTGCGCACGCAAGGATGCCCAGCAGCGCATACTTCAGCGCCTTCACCGGGCGAATTCTCTCTTTTACTTCCATGAATGCCTCCGTTTTCAGATTGACTGCGGCGCCCACTGCACCACTTTTCGGAAGTTTATCATGTCCCTTGAAAAAAGACAACTGAAAACGCCAAAGTGATACAAAATTGTAATGATTTTATTCCGTTTTGTACCTAATTTGTAAAAAAGCACGCTGCATGAAAGCGCCGGTAAGCCCTAAGATCTCAGAAAACGGGAAGGGAGAGAGTTGCGAGAGGAACCCAGGAATGGTTCCCTTTCGTTTTTAATCATAAATTTTTTGAACTCTTGGGTTCAAAAAATCTTGCTTTGCTTGGCGAAAAGACGTCTTCACCAAACAAAGGTGCCCCATGCAAACGCATGGGGCACCTTTTTGTCGGAAGAAACCACGGGGCCTGTTTAGTAGACAGTACCCGGCGTGACCGCATTTTCATGGTCGGTCAAATCGCCGTCCGTGTCGTGCACATAGCCGTTGCGGAGCATTTGTTCATAGGTTGCGCCGCGAACCAGGCTATGCTGCTTCGTCACGGTTCCGGTGGTAGTTCCAGGCGTTGTGCCGGTAGTGGTCGGCGTGCCGGCGACACTGGTGTCACCGGGCGCATTGGAGCCGCTGCCGTTGGGATCGGTGACGTTTTCGTCGACGCCGTCTCCATCCGGATCTGTGACTGCGGAGCCGTCGCCATCGATGGCGTCATCTGCTTGATCGGCAGACGTGCTTTCGTCTCCCGTCATGGGATTGCTGCCCGCTCCTGTGTCACCGTCTCCCTTTTTATCTGTGCCGCAGCCGCTCAGTGTGCCGACAGCCAGAAGAGATACCAGCAGGAGAGCAAAAAAGTTTTTCAAAGCCGTTTTCCTCCTTTGCGCGGAGTTTTGGTATGCGATACCCGTTGAGTATTGTCTCCGAAAAATCCGGCAAAAAACAGGAAAAATTATTCTTTTGATACATTCTGAAAAAACACTTGCAATTTATAAAAAATGGTGTTATAAAAGTAATAGTAACAATTACCAATAATGCTTTGGAGGTGATGCCTTTGCAGCAGCGGTTTTCCTATCAGAGGGAGCAGATCTATGCAGCACTGCAGCAAACCACAGAGCACCCCACGGCGGAGATGATTTATGCCCGGCTGAAACCGGAAATGCCCCGCTTAAGTCTGGGAACGGTTTACCGCAATCTGCGCCAGCTGGCGCAGGACGGACAGGTGACGGAGCTATCCGGCCCGGTGGCCCGGTTTGATCCAGTGACCCGGCCCCACACCCATTTTTGCTGTACCCGCTGCGGGGCAGTGTCGGATCTGGATATTCCCTACGATGGTTCGCTGGACCAGATAGCCGCAGGCGATGGCAGGCACGTCAGACAGCACAGTCTGACCTTTTACGGATTGTGTCCGGCCTGCGCAAACGAAAACAAGAGCAATTCCAAATAGAAATAAAAATTGATAAAACAATCCGGCGTTAGCCGGAGACAAAGATGAAAGGGGATTTATAAACATGGAACTGAAAGGTACAAAAACGGAGGCCAATCTGTGGAAGGCATTTGCAGGTGAGTCTCAAGCCCGCAACAAATATGACTGGTATGCCAGCAAGGCAAAAAAAGACGGCTACGAGCAGATCGCTGCAATCTTTGAGGAGACCGCTCTCAATGAAAAAGAGCACGCCAAACTGTGGTTCAAGGCGCTCAATGGCATCGGCACCACCGAGGAGAATCTGACCGCTGCTGCCGCTGGCGAGAACGAGGAATGGACGCAGATGTATGCCGAGATGGCAAAAACTGCCGAGCAGGAGGGCTTCCTTCAGCTGGCAGCTCAGTTTGAGGGCGTTGCCAAGATCGAAAAGACCCATGAAGAGCGCTATCTCAAACTGCTGGATAACCTAAAGAAGGGCGAAGTGTTCAAGAAGGGCGAGAAGGTCATGTGGTTCTGCCGGAACTGCGGCCATGTGGAAATCGCCGAAAACGCACCTGCTGTCTGCCCAGTCTGCAAGCATCCCCAGAGCTATTTCCAGATCAAGGCCTTCAATTATTGATTTTTTGGGCTTTTAAAGAGCTGCGCCATGTGGCGCAGCTCTTTTACGCAATTTTTAGAAAAAGCTGCGCAAATTCACAAAACACACACAAAATAAACAATTTGAGGGGTTTTATCCACAAGGTCATGGTTAAAAACGCCAAAAATAATTTGTATCAGACAGAGTTTTCTGAAAATGTTTGTGAAATTCGCCGTTGACGGGATCGAAAAAACCGATTATGATGACAATAGAAAAATGACCTGTTATGCGAAAACGGAAATACGCATATGAAAAGGAGAGCTGTATCATGTATACTCAGGAGATTACTGTTAATAACGAGGTCGGCCTGCATGCCCGTCCTGCTACGTTCTTTATCCAGAAGGCCAACGAGTTCAAAAGCGGCATCTGGGTGGAGAAGGAAGACCGCCGTGTCAACGCAAAAAGCCTTCTGGGTGTCCTGTCTCTGGGCATCGTGAAGGGCACGACCATTACCCTAATTGCTGACGGTACTGACGAGAAGGAAGCTGTCGCTGCTCTGGTTGAGCTGGTCAAGGACAATTTCGGCGAATAAACAAACGATACAGTATCCGGCGGCTGCGCAGTTGTGCGCAGCCGCCTATTTTTTTGCCGCATTCAAAGTCGTTGCGCATAGTAGCCATTTTTGGTATACTAATACGCATCTGAAAGAGTGCGGGAGGTGAGGGCGTGACAAAGGACGAGCTGCGGGAAAAGGCAAATGATCTGCCGCTGTTGCCCGGTGTCTATCTGATGATGGACAAGACCGGCAAGGTGATCTATGTCGGCAAGGCGAAGAAGCTGAAAAACCGCGTCAGCCAGTATTTTCAGGACTCCGCCTCCCATAACGAAAAGACGAAAGCAATGGTCTCCAACGTGGACCATTTTGACACGATTTTCGTCTCCACGGAGTTTGAGGCGCTGATTTTGGAAAATTCCCTCATCAAGCGCCATATGCCCTATTACAACATTCTGCTCAAGGACGATAAGGGCTATCCTTTTGTCCGATTGTCCAAAGAGGAATATCCCCGTTTTTCCATGGTGAGCCGCCTTGCGGACGACGGCACGCGGTACTTTGGTCCCTTTGGCGGGCGGGCTGAAACCCGGGCAGCCATCGATGCCGTGTGCGCGGCGCTGCATCTGCCGTCCTGCCACAAGCAGTTCCCCCGGGACATCGACAAGGACCGCCCCTGCCTCAATTTCCATATGGGTCGGTGCGACGGCTTCTGCCAAAGCCGCATCAGCGGGGAGGAATACCGCAGTCGTATCGATCAAGCTGCCCTGCTGCTGGAGGGCAAGGGCAAACAGCTCCTGCGCGCCATGACAGAGGAGATGGAGACGGAGGCGGAGACCCTGCATTTTGAACGTGCCGCCCAGCTCCGGGATCGGATTGCGGCCATTTCAACCCTCTCCAAGCGCCAGACGGTCATTGCCGGCATCTGCGCCGATACTGACGTCTGGGGGCTTTACCGGGGCGGAAAGTGCTGCTACGCGGTGCTCCATGTGGAGGACGGCCAGCTCACCGGACGGGAGACGGAGCTGTTTTCCTCCCACAACGATGAGGAAGAGGACGAACTGCTCTCGGCCATCACGGCGCAGTATTACCTGCCCAGGGCGCTGCTGCCCCACGAAATTCTCCTGCCTGCCGACTCCGGCGAGTGCGAGGAGCTTTCCGAGGCGCTGACCAAGCGCGCCGGACACAAGGTCTGGGTTCATGTTCCCCAGCGGGGTGAAAAGGCGGAGCTTCTGGCTATGGCAAAGCGCAACGCCGCCGAGGAAGCCGAGCGCGCTGCCACGGTAGTGGAAAAATCCAATCACACGCTGGAGCTTCTGGCAAAGATGACCGGCCTGCCGGACATTCCCGGGCGGCTGGAATCCTTTGATATTTCCAACACCGGCGCCAGTGACATAGTGGCGTCCATGGTGGTCTACGCCGGGACAAAACCCCTGAAATCGGCCTATCGGCGCTTTAAGATCAAATCGCTGGAGGGGCATCCAGACGACTACGCCTCCATGCAGGAGGTGCTGCGCCGCCGACTCCAGCGGGCCGCAGACGGAGATGAGAAATTTCTGCCCCTACCCGATGCGTTTTTGATCGACGGCGGCGTGACCCATGCCCAGGCGGTTTTGCAGGTTGCGCGGGAGTTTTCCTGCACCGTTCCCATTTTCGGCATGGTCAAGGATGACCGCCACCGCACCCGCGCCCTGGTGACGCCGGAGGGCGAGGAAATCGGAATCGCAGGAACCCAGGCGGTCTTTTCCCTCATCGGTCAGATCCAGGAGGAGACGCATCGCTTTGCCATTACGTTTCACCACGAAAGTCATGGCAAGAGCAGCCTGCATTCCCTGTTGGACGACGTTCCCGGCGTGGGACCAAAGCGCAGGGAGGAGCTGCGCAAACACTTCGGCAGCGTGAAAGCCATCCGGGAGGCGGACGAAGCCACGCTTTCCGCTGTGGTTCCCAAGAATACGGCCCATGCCGTCTGGACGTACTTTCACGCAGATACAAAGAAAAACGAAAAATGAAAGGCGGACCGCACGCTGAAACCGTTGTGCGGCCTGCTTTTTTTCGTGAATTCGCACAAAAGAAAGGTGTACGAGACAATACCCGCCTCTAAAAAAGTAAAAATATGGCAAATAATTGTCTAGCGGTAGCACCTTTTTTTGAAAATTGGCACCAGATGTAGTAACTTCTCCTTTTTTATACGATTTGTGAAAAACACCCGCCTTGAATTTGTTGAAAAGCGACAACCAAAGCGGTATAATGTTGAAAAATGGGTTACATAACGAAGCTAAAGCAGACACCACACGGAAGCGAAGGGGGCTGCCATGGGATTACTTTTGGGAAGCCTGGCCTTCGGCCTCTTTTTCCTGAACGACTGGAACGATTGGAAATGGCATTTTCCCCCTTTGCGATGCTGTTTTGCTGCGGGAACGGCGGCTTTGATCGCGGGAACGGTGTTGTTAACACCCCGCCCTGTGGAATGGACGGCTCTGCACGGGATTGCCCTTGCGCTGGCGGCTGTGTTTGCACTGGCACTGGTCTACACGTTGTTTTTTGCCCTTTCCGCAAAGGACGCCTACGTCCGACAGGAAGAGCGGCGGGACGTGTGCACCATCGGCGTCTATGCCCTGTGTCGCCATCCCGGGGTGCTGTGGTTTGCGGGACTGTATCTGTGCCTGTGGGGCAGTGTGGGTGTTCCACTGACGGCAGGCGCACTGTTTACGGCGCTGGACGTACTTTTGGTATGGTTTGAAGATCAAAAAGTGTTCCCTGCCCGTCTGGCAGGATACGAAACCTATCGGCGCACGACGCCGTTTCTGATTCCCTCCGCATCCAGCATCCGGCAAGCTTTTCTAAGAAACTAACAACTGACATTTGAACAAAGGAGGTGAGACTCATGCGCTTTGAAGAGCAGACAAAACGAACGCCCCGGGAACAGCTGTGGCGGGAGTATTGCGGCTTTTTGGACATGAGTCTCGCCGACTATATGTACACCCAGCGGCGGCTGATGGAAGAGCAGATCCGACTCTGGACGGCCAGCGGCCTTGGCCGGTCACTGTTGGGGGACAAGCAGCCCCACACCATCGACGAGCTGCGGGCGCTTCTGCCCCTGACCACATACGAAGACTATGCGGATGCGCTGCTGGCAAAGCGGAGCGATCTTTTGTGCAGCGAGCCTGCTGTCTGGATTCAAACCACCTGGGAAGGTGGCCTGCGCCCCGTCAAGCTGGCACCGTACACCCGCCCCATGCTGGATACATACTGCCACAATCTGGTGGCCTCGTTGATGATGGCCACGGCAACGAAAAAGGGAACCTACAACTTCAAAAGCGGCGACCGCGTGCTCTACGGCGGCGCACCGCTGCCCTACGCCACGGGTCTGCTGCCCTCTATCGCCAATGAGCAGGTCAAATTTGTCTGGCTGCCGGACGACAACGCCGCCGACGGATTGAGCTTCTCCCAGCGCATCAAAAAGGGCTTTGCCATGGGCATGAACGGCGGCATCGACTTTTTCTTCGGCATCGGCTCCGTGGCCAATTATATTACGGACAGCTTCGGCAGAATTACCGAGCACAGCGGCGGCAGCAGGAAGAAACTCAGCGTTTCCCCCAAGTACGCTTTTCGGTTTTTGCAGGCCAAGTATATCAGCCGCCGGGATGACCGACCTGTCCAGCCCAAGGACATTTTTCATCTCAAGGCCATGTTCTATGCCGGCACGGACGCCCGCTGCTACCGTGACCGTCTGACGGAAGCCTGGGGTGTCGTGCCCACCGAGCTGGCTGCCGGCACGGAGTTTACCTGCATCGGCGCCGAGACGTGGGAGCATAACGGTATGCCCTTTTTCCCAGACGCCTGCTTTTATGAGTTCATTCCGCAGGAGGAGATGCGTCGTTCCCGGAAAGATCGCGCCTACACGCCCCGGACATGCCTAATGGACGAAGTGCGCTCCGGTGAGACCTACGAGCTGGTCATCAGCGTGCTGCACGGTGGCGCGTTCATGCGCTACCGCGTGGGCGACACCTATCACTGCGTCAGCGCCGGAAACGGCGCCATTCCCCGCTTCAACTATGTGGATCGCACACCGGATGTCATTGACATCGCGGGCTTTACCCGCATCACCGAATCCTCCGTGCAGGAGGTGCTGCGCCTTTCCAAACTGGGCATCGGCGAGTGGCTGATGAAAAAGGAATATGACGAGCACGGCTCTCCCTTCCTGCATATGTACGCGGAGATCACGCCCGAGGCGCAGGAGCATGATGTCACGGTCCGGCAGGTGCTTCAAGAGCACATGGCGGTTTACTTCAAGTTCTTCGACAGCGATTATGCGGATCTGAAAAAGCTTCTGAACATGGATCCGCTGCAAATCACCATTTTGAAATACGGCACCATCCAGGCGTATCAAGCAGCGACCGATCAAGTTTTGCCCCGGATCAATCCCGGTATGCTGGATGTGACCGCCCTTCTTCGCTGGCAGACTCATCCCGGAAGGGAGGCTGCAGGCGTATGAACAGTGTTCCATTTCTCGCAGTTAACATCACAGCTCTTTGCTGCTTTGTACTGCTGCTGGCCACCTTTTTGGCGGCGAAAAAGACCCCCGAAATCCGGGCATTTATGCTCTTGGTGGCGGACTGCATTCTGTGGCTGGGCGGCACAGTACTCATGCGGCTGCAAATGTGGCCGGGATTACGCTTTTGGTTTTACGTATCCCTTCTGGCTCTGTTCGCGGTAGAGTGGTTTTTCTACCTCTTTTTGCTGCGCTTTACAAGGCACAACGCGCCCTTTTCTTTGGCTGTCTGGACGGCGATCAACGTCGTGGAGCTGGCGGTAACGGCCACCGACTTTTTCCTAGCTCCTCCCACGCCCACGGCGACGGAGAACGGCACCGTGTTTCTCTATTCCATGAGCTGGCACATTGCGATTCCGTGCCTTTTCTATGTGGCGTTCACCGTTTATCTTGTCCGTCTGATTCGCCGGATTTTGCGGGAGCAGGGGATTCACTCGCCGGGACTGCTATTGGTGGTAATGGGCGGGTGCACCATGGGCATCGGCAACGTGGTACAGATTGCCATTCCGGGCAATACGTTCCCCTATGACGCTCTGTGCGGCATTGCCTTCGCAGCTATGATGTTGCTGGCTCTCTACAAAAAGCGGATGTTCCGGCTGACACTGGTGGTGTCCCGGTCGCTGCTGCTGGTGATGCTGGCCTTGATCTGCGTGCTGTCCGGCGTCTATGTGATCGAACCTGCGGAACGGTTCCTAACCCAATTGGTGGGCCTTTCCCATGAGACGGCTACGGTGATGGTGGCCATCATCTTCGCCGGCATTCTGGTGATGGTGTACTCGGCGGTGCGCCGCTTGACAGACACGCTCTTTACCCGCGAGGAACAGCAAAACCGCCTTTTGAAGCAGTTTTCCACGGATGCCTCCCAATCCCTAAGCACGCAGGAAATCATGGAAAAGCTGTCTGCCGCCATTCTCGGCGAGATTCCGGCGGAGCGAGTCTACGTCTGCCTGCGGGAGGGAAACGCCTATCAGGGAAAGTATTGCTCCAACCCATTGGCGTCGTTGAACTTCTCCATCTCGGCGGACAGTCCGCAAGTGGCATATCTGCGTCAGCAGGACAACTATTTGATTGTCACCGAATTCCGATCCAATCCCCTGTACCTCTCCGTGTGGGAGAGCGAAAAGGAACTGCTGCGCCGGCTGAATATCGACTGCGCCGCCGCCATGAAAGACGGCGACGAGGTGGTGGGTCTTGTCCTGCTAGCCGCTAAGGAGCGGAATAAAACCTACAACTACGTGGAGATCGGGTATCTGGAAACCGTGTGTTCCGTTGCCTCCATTGCCATGAAAAACGCCGGTCTTTACGAAAAAATGTTCCGCGAGGCTCGTATTGACGAGCTAACCGGGGCCTATAACTATCGCTATTTTGCCGAGCAGGAGGAGCAGCTGTTTGAGGAGTGCAAACATGACTGCTTGAGCCTTCTTCTCGTCGACGTGGATGATATGAAGCTCTATAACCAGCTCTATGGCGTGGAGGCCGGAAACGATGCTCTCCGCCGCATCTGCGAAGAAATTCGCCGCTGCATCGGGGAGGGCGGTGTCCTGTTCCGCTCCAGCGGCAAGGTGTTCGCCGTACTGCTACCCCATGAGGATACCCATCGGGCACAGACAGTGGCGAAGGAGATCGTGCGTCGGATTCATACGATCAATGAAGTATCGGAGCGCAAGAACTTCAAGACCTTGACTGTCAGCATCGGCATCTGCTCGGCTCCCTATGCTGCAGCCTGCGCCAAGGAGCTGCTGGATAACGCAGATCTGGCCGCCTTCAACGCGAAGCAGAGCGGAAAAAATCAGATTGTGCTGTTCCGCGGCGCCTCCTCGGCCATCCCCCAGCAACTGGCGGAGCGTACGGACTCCATTGTGAATCGCATCGAGCTGCAGGGCGAGCGCTACCGCAGCGCCCTGTCCATGATTTCCGCCTTGACGGCGGCCATCGACGCCAAGGATCATTATACCTATGCCCACAGTAAAAACGTGGCGCGCTATGCCGCAAATCTGGCGGTTGCTGCCGGCCTGAACGACGATCAAGTGCGCACCATCTACGCCGCAGGACTCCTCCACGACATCGGAAAGATCAGCGTTCCGGAGGACATCTTGAATAAGTCCGGCAAGCTGACAGATGCTGAGTACAGCATCATGAAGGATCATGTCAACAACTCCATCGAGATGATCCGCCATCTGTCGGAAATGGACTATCTAATTCCCGCGGCGCTTGGCCACCACGAACGGTGGGACGGCAAGGGCTATCCCCGGGGAATTGCTGGGGAGAACATTCCCGTTTCTGCCCGCTGCCTTGCCATTGCCGACGTGTTTGACGCCATGACCACCGACCGCCCCTACCGCAAGGGTCTGCCGCTGGACTACGCCCTCTCGGAAATCGAAAAGGGCGAAGGCACCCAGTTCGACCCCACGCTGGCCGCAATTTTTATCCAGTTGGTTCGGGGGCAGGAGATCAAACTGGCGTCCCACGACCACGAAAGACAATAAAAAGGAGGACTTTCCAAACGGAAAGTCCTCTTTTTTATGATTGAAACCAGCGGCGGCGGAGTTTTACCCGCCAGAGCAGCGCCATTCGCCGCAGCAGCAGATCCGTGATGAAAAAGACGCCGCAGCCCAGCACCAGCAGGGAAAGTAAAATCCACCGGGAGGATTCCACATATTCCCCCACCACAGCGGAGAGCTGAAAAACGAAAATCAGCAGAGCGTACAGCACGGCAGTGGCACAGACGAAAATCCCCAGCTTAGCGATAAAGCGCACCACTCGGGAGCCGATGCGGTCCAGCGCCGGCTGCGCCGCAGGATACCACCCGAAAAAGAGGTACACCCCGGCCAGCTCCTTGTCCGGCACCAGCAACAGCGCCAGAAGCGCAGTTGCCCCATAGGCGCACAGGGACAGCTTTGTGCCACATTCCTCTCGCACAGGCAGAAGCACCACCATGGCGAGAATCGGGCAGGCGTATACCGCTACCGGAATCACACCGCCCAGCAGCAAAATCACCTCTGTCAGTGCACACAGCATGCCCGCCAGCGCAATCCGTCGCGTTTTCAGCTGCAATCACTCCACATCCTTGTACTTGAGTTTGTAATAGCTCCAGCAGCGGAGCTTGGAGAGCAGCGTCTGCTGCTCCTGCGTCAAATCGGCAGTTACGGTGCCATCTGCGGTCATATAGGTCTGGCGCTGAATGACCGGCAGTTCCCGCCGCACCTCGGAAAGATACGCAAACCACGGACTTTCCTCACTGCGGCCGGTCAGCTCCAGCACGGTGCTGCCCAGATAGCAGGCAGAGAGCGTGCCGTCCTCCGGCAAATCCAGAGAGGCCACCGTCTTGTCCCAGTCAAGCGTCTGCGCGGCGGCGTCATTGGCCCAGATGACATAGGGCGTCTCATAGGCGCGCAGGTAATTTTCCGTGCCGCCGTCCTCCGGCGTCAGACCGAGGTTCAACTCGTTATAGGCCAGCTGTCCGTCTCCCAGATAGGGCAGATGGTCACCCCAGAACACCAGCACAACGGGCTCATCGCTCTGGGAGAAATAGTCCGTCAGCCGCCCCAGCATGGCGTCTGCGTCTCGGACGCCCTCAATATAGACCTTCAGCAAGGTTTCGGCTTCGCTTGAAAGATCCGCCGTAGTCTGCAAGGCGGGAAATGCATAGTCCGCGCCGTATTTGTCGGCGGTGTAGGACATGTGGTTTTGAATGGTGGTCGTGTAGTTAAACAGCGGTGTACCGGCGGCAATCGCGGATGCAAAGTGCTCTTCAAGTTGCCCAGCCATATAGTCGTCGGTCACCCAGCGACCCTTGTAGGCGGGGTTGGTCATATCCTTGGCAAATTCAATGGACTGGGCGCCCAGCCATTGATACACGTTTTCCCGGTTGTAAAACCACGCGTCGCCGGGGTGAAGAAATTCTGTGGTATAGCCGTCGGTGTTGAATACGCGAAACATGCTGTCCAGATTCTGATTCACCGCCCGGAAAGCGGACGTGGTGGTGGCGGACAGGGCATTGGTCTGCATCCCGGTCAGTACGTCAAATTCCGTGTTGGCGGTGCCGCCGGCAAAGCCGGGCACCACCACATGGCCGGAAACGCAGTGGGCGCTTTCCTGCGCCGCATGGAAGTTTTTCAGAGGGTCCTCCTCTGGGGCGTAGGAAAACGCCCCGCAGTCTGTCAGGTCGGAAAATGCCTCGTTCATCACCATAATGACGTTGACGTCTGCTCCTTGACCGGGCACATCTCCGATTTCCCAACTTTCAGCCTCCACGCGGCTGTACCCGTCGGGGCGATCCACCGTGTAGGTGGTGAAGTTGTGGCAGAAGCAGTAGGGAAAGCCCAGCTCGTTAAACACCGTGGGAATGTAATAGGGGTTGGAGGTGGTAAAGGAATTGTAGAGGTCATTCGAGGCATAGACCGTCAAAATCAGAGCCACCAGAACTGCCAGCGATCCGAATGCCCCAGCAATCCGTCCACCCCAGGAGCGAAGCGCCTCCACGGGAAACGGCTTGCAGCCCACAAAGCGGGCGGCAATTTTGGTCAACACCATGTAGACCAGAATCACCGCAATGACCACCCACGGCCAGGTGATGCGATAGGTGCCCGCAGCAGAGAAAACCTCTTTCAAAAGGCCAAAATCCCGGGGGAAAACCGGCTCGTCCCGCACGGAGATCTTGATGCGGCTGGCCATAGAGAGAAACGCGCAGCAGGTGCCCACAAGGCAGGCGGAGGAAAACACGTTCCCGAAAATGCTGGCAAAGGCCAGCACCAAAAGGCCGATCGGCAGACAGTTCAGCACGATCAAAAGCGGCTGGGAGCGAAAGACGCTCAGCACATTGCGAAGGCTGTTCGGCTGCACCCAAAGACACAGCAGCGTAATCACGCCGGCCAGTAAAACCGCCAGCAGGACCGAGGACAAAAGCCCCAGCTGATACCGGGGCGCTTTTTTGATATTTTTTCGTTTCACAAGGCAGTTCCTTTCCACATTGGACAGATACAGAATGTATTCATTATAATGCCCGCAAGCCAATGCTGCAAGCGTTGAAAATATGGAGAAAAATATCCGCTCCGCCGTCAAAATATGACAACGGAGCGGAATGTTTCGACATAATATTACCGTTTGGATTGAAATTCGTCAGAAGGAGACGACTTCTTCCTTGGGCTTGTCACAGGGAGCAACAGACACCATGTTCATCACCGGACCCTTGCCCTTGTAGGCCGCATGCTTTTCCACGCTCATCCGGGCGGTAACTTCCACCCAGTCCCGGTTGTTGAACTTCCTTAGCTCATCGCCCTTGGCCAAAAGACCGTAGAACGTGATGTCGTTGGCGCAGCACACCATGGCAAAGCGGCCCGGGCACTCGATGCCGGGGTACTTCTTGGAGTGGCACACCATCAGCTTCATGTGGACGAGCTTGCCGTCGTAGCGCTCTGGCTTGTCCATGACATCCACATACCACACGCCGTAATCGTCGTCGGGAATGTCAATAACGTCCTGCTTCAAATCAAAGGGGCACTCGTTGCCGGTGAGATAATCCTCGGACGTGCCGTCGTCGTTTTCCAGATAAATGTCCGCCCGGCGGTTCACCATGCGCAGATTCCGCTTGCGCAGAGCTGCGCGCAGCTCCTCCGTGCAGCGGTTGAATACCAGCATGTCCGCGTTGGTGATCTTCTCCATCATCAACTGACCCATGTTTTTGGCGTAAAGCTCAAACGTCTCCGCCTGCACAAAGGTCATCACCTGATAGAGTACCCAGTTGGCGGGCAGCACGTCTTGAAACAGGGGCTGCAGCATCCACATGCCGTTGTACTCGATCAGCACCTGCTTGGGCTGGTACTTCTTCTCACACTCTTTCAGAAACGAGCAGGTCAGCGCCTCCTGGGATTCCACCGTGACCACCGTCACGTTGTCCAGCGCGTTCTTCTCGTATTCCTCCTCGCCCTCTTCACAGCACAGAAGCAGGGTGCGGTCCTTGCGGGCAAAGCCGTCCTCCAGACAGCCGTTGATAAAATTGGTCTTGCCGGCATCCAGAAAGCCGACAACCAGATAAACAGGAATATCCATCAATTAAAAGTCCTTTACAGTGGTCGCCGCGGCCTTTACAGGCCAAACAGCTCCTTGAGTTTGTCCTCTTTCAGCTCAGAGCCGATGACGCACAGTCTGCCGGTGTAATCGGCGCTGCCCTCGCGGACGTCATGCTCCTCGGGCACATAGTCGAAGTTGATCCACTTGCCATCTCCGACGGGAACGATGCCCTTGGCGCGGAGAATCTTGCCGTAATCGCCGGAATCCAGCCCGGTGAGAATCTCCTCAATCGCTGCGGCGGAGAATGCTTTCGGCGTCTCTTGACCCCAGGACGTGAATACCTCGTCGGCATGGTGATGATGGTGATGGTGCTCGTCATGGCAGCACTCGTCATGGTCGTGGTGATGCTCGTGCTCCTCGTGCTCCTCGTGCTCCTCATGGTCGTGATGATGCTCGTGGTCGTGCTCGTGGTCGTGGTCGTGGTGATGCTCATGGCAGCAGCAGTCGTCATCATCGTCGTCATCGTCATCCTCGGCCTCGTGCTCGGCGTGGATCTTTGCCAGCAGCTCGTCGGCCAGAGAGGTCTTTTCGATGGCGGCCAGCATGGCCTTGCCGTCCAGCTGATCCCAGGGGGTCGTCAAAATGGCGGCGGTGGGGTTCTTCTCCCGCAGCATGGCAACGGCTGCCTCCAGCTTTTCGGGAGTCAGCTTCTGCGTGCGGGAGAGGATGATGGTGCCGGCGGATTCCACCTGGTTGTTGTAAAACTCGCCGAAGTTCTTCATATAGACCTTCACCTTGGTGGCGTCAGCCACGGTGACAAAGCTATTCAGCGCCAGCTCGGGGTCCTCGGCAATGGTGTTTTGCACAGCAACCACCACGTCAGAGAGCTTGCCCACGCCGGACGGCTCGATGAGAATACGGTCGGGGTTAAACTGCTTTTGAACGTCCTTCAGCGCCTTGCCGAAGTCGCCCACCAAAGAGCAGCAGATGCATCCGGAGGACATCTCGGAAATCTGAACGCCGGAGTCTTTCAGAAAGCCGCCGTCGATGCTGATCTCGCCGAATTCGTTTTCAATCAGCACCAGCTTCTGACCCTTATAGGCCTCGTCCAGCAGCTTTTTAATTAGGGTCGTCTTGCCGGCACCGAGAAAGCCGGAGACGATGTCAATTTTCGTCATGCAAATCAAGTCCTTTTTTCAAAATCTGAGGGGCATGTCCTGCGCAAAGCGCGAGACAAGCCCAATTCAACACTCAATATCATACCATTAAAATGCAAAAAAGCAACTCGGGCGGCAAAAAAGTTCACAGATTTCCAATAAAAACGGAGCGGTGTCTCTTTCGAGACACCGCTCCGGAACAGGCGGACGGCGCATGACACATGGAAACCGCATGCAAGAGGGGCTTACATTCGGGGCCGAAATCCAGGTGCGCTCATCCAAGGCCTTGTTCGCAAATTAGGACTTTCCTTAGGCCTTTTTGGCAAGCTTTTCTTCTTTCCAAGCCTTCTTCTGCAGTGCAATTTCGGGCTGGAATTCCTTCATGTCCTTGGCAATGACGCCGGACAGGGCAAGCATGGTAATCAAGTTGGGAATGGCCATCAGTGCATTGAAGATGTCGGAGATGTTCCACACGACATCCAGCGTCTGGGTGGCGCCCACAAAGGCGACCAGAGCAAAGGCGATGCGGTAGAGCATAACCGGCTTCATGCCGAACAGATACTCGAATGCTTTCTCACCGTGATACTCCCAACCGATGATGGTGGAGAAGGCGAACAATGCAATGCCGATGGTAACGAGGATGCCGCCGGCCTCGCCAAGCGTGGTCTTGAAGGCGGCGATGGTCAGTGCGGAACCTGTAATCAGTGCGCCGTCTGCATCAACCGTTCCCAAAACGCCGGAGGAGCAGATTGCAAGGCCAGTGACCGTGCAGATGACGATGGTATCGAAGAAGGTACCGGTCATGTTGATGTAGCCTTGACGGACGGGGTTGTCGGTCGTTGCGGAGGCGGCGGTGATAGCAGCGGAGCCCATGCCGGCCTCGTTGGAGAAGACGCCGCGCGCCACGCCGTAGCGGGCTGCACTCATAAGGGACGCTGTGATCGTGCCGAGAGTGCCGCCGGTGACCGCCTTGACGGAGAACGCCAGCTTAAACATGGTCACGATTGCGGCGGGGACAGCCGTGATGTGGCCGAGAATGACAATGATACCTGCAATCAGATAAAAGACTGCCATCACGGGAACAACGACGGAAGACACCTTGGAAATGCTCTTGATGCCGCCAATGACAATGACCAGAGACAAAACCGTGATAATGGCGCCTGTCACCCAATGGGGAACGGAGAACGTTGCGTTCACGGAGTTTGCAATGGAGTTGGCCTGCGTCATATCGCCGATGCCGAAGGAGGCGATGACGGCGAACAGGGCGAACAGGAAGCCGAGAACAACGCCGAACTTATTGTTAAAGGCCTTTTTCATCACGTACATCGGGCCGCCGGACATCTCACCCTTTTCATTGACTTCCCGATATTTCACGGCCAGCATACACTCGGAAAACTTGGAGGTAATGCCGAACAGAGCGGAAATTTCCATCCAGATCAGAGCGCCGGGGCCGCCGGAAACCAGAGCGGTTGCAACACCCACGATGTTGCCGGTGCCGATGGTGGCCGCCAGAGCGGTCATCAGTGCGGAGAACGGAGAAACGTCGCCGGTGCCGCGGCTCTTGGTACGAGCCTCTTTGCTGGTCACGCTCTTCAGTGCATAGCCAAGGTTACGCCAGGGAAGGAATCCAGTGCGGACTGTTAGGAAAACGCCGGTACCAACCAGAAGGACCAGCATGACAGGACCCCAAACAAATCCGTCAATCGCATTGATTATATCTGCGAATGTCATAAGTTTCTCTCCTTACCATTATGAATTTCTCTCATACCTCGTTTGAAGAAAACAGGAGATTTCACGTACTGTGATCGGCCAAGTCACGTCGTTGTGAAAGCTCCCGAATGCGGTGATTGTTGTCATTTTAGCGCATCTTTTGAAAACAACAAGGCTTATAATTCACAAAAAGTTCATAACATGCCGTCCGTTTTTTGGATTGATCACAAACTTTCCAAAAAATGCAAGGTAATACCTGAGCACAATGTGAAAATTATACAAAACAATGGATATAAACACGAAAGAAATATATGTTGCGTTTGTTTAAATTGCAAAAGAAGTGCTGCTGGACAGCTATTTCACGCATTTTTAAACGAATGAGGGAATCCACGGAGGAAGAATAATCATTCAATATATGCACACGATACAAAGACAAATGACTTTTGACACAGCGATGCCGTCAAAATAACAAGAAAACGTGCATCTCCGGAAAAATCATTCCGGGAATGCACGTTTTTCATGGACGCAAGAAATTCGAAAATTTATTTGCCGGAATCCTCCGGGGTTTCTGCCGGCGGTTCCGTCGTTTCGCTGCTTTCTACCTGGGGAGCGACATCCGTTTCCACCGTTTCGTCACCGGTAGCCGCGTCATCTGCGGTGCTCTCCGGAGACTCGATCTTCTGGGAGATCATGTGGACGTGCCGGGCAGGAGCCTCAATCTCTTCCGGGCGGGTGGAGGCGTAGGCGTCTTCTGCCGTGGCAGGGTCCCGACCTTCGATAATTGCCACCATTTCGCCGCCGGTAATGGTCTCCTTCTCCAGAAGGTAGGCAACCACTTTGTCCATGTCGTCCCGATTCTCTTGAAGAACCTTGACGGCCTTTTTATAGCACGCATCCAGAATGTTCTTCACGGCCTCGTCCATGGCGGCAGCTGTGTCCTGGGCGCAGTCCATGCCGTAGCCGCCGTCCAGATACTGATTTCTGCGGGAGGCCAGCGCCATCATGCCGAACTGGTCGGACATGCCGTACATGGCCACCATGTTGCGGGCAACGGAGGTGGCGTCTTGAATGTCCTGGGAGGCGCCGTTGGTCATGGTGTTCAGCACCACTTCCTCGGCGGCGCGGCCGCCCATGGAGACGGTGATCTTGGCCATCAGCTCATCGCGGGTGCGCAGCTCGGTCTTGTCCTCCTCGGGCATCAAGAGCGTGTAGCCAAGGGAGCCCTGGGTGTGGGGGACAATGGTAATCTTCTGCACCGGCTCGGAGTTTTTCTGCTTATAGGCAACCATGGCATGACCCACTTCGTGGTAGGCCACCAGCTTTTTCTCGAATTCTGTGAGGACGCTGCCCTTTTTCTCCGTGCCGGCGATCACCAGCTCGAAGGCGGCCAGCAGATCCTCCTGGGTAACCAGTCTGCGGCCCTTGCGCACAGCGCGGAGGGCTGCCTCGTTGACAAGGTTTGCAAGGTCAGCGCCCACGCAGCCTGCGGTGGCCAGAGCCACCTTCTTCAAGTTGACATCCTCGGCCAGCTTGATGTTGCGGGTGTGAACCTCCAGCGTTGCGATACGTCCGGCCAGATTGGGCCGATCCACGGTAATGCGGCGGTCAAAACGGCCGGGGCGCAGCAGTGCTTGATCCAGAACCTCCGGCCGGTTGGTTGCGGCCAGCAGAATGACGCCCTTGGTGGGGTCAAAGCCGTCCATCTCGGCCAAAAGCTGGTTGAGGGTCTGCTCCCGTTCGTCGTTGCCGCCCATGCGGTTGTCGCGGGATTTGCCGATGGTGTCGATCTCGTCGATAAACACGATGCAGGGAGCAACTTTGCTTGCTTCCTTGAAAAGGTCGCGGACACGAGACGCGCCCACGCCCACAAACATCTCCACAAAGTCGGAGCCGGAGATGGAGAAGAAGGGCACGCTTGCCTCACCGGCGACGGCCTTGGCCAGCAGCGTCTTGCCGGTGCCCGGAGGGCCTACCAGCAAAGCGCCCTTGGGTAGCTTGGCGCCAATATCTGTGTATTTTTGGGGATTGTGCAAAAAGTCGATGATCTCGGTCAAGGATTCCTTAGCCTCGTCTTGGCCAGCCACATCCTTGAAGGTGACGCCGGTGGATTTTTCCATATACACCTTGGCGTTGGCCTTGCCCACACCACCAATTCCGCCGATGCCGCCCATGCCGCCTTTTTTATTCATCCAGCGCATGACCAGAGAAAACATCAGCATAATGAGGGCGAAGGGCACAATATAGGAGATCAAGAACGTGAGAATGGGGGACATCTGGGGCGTATACGGCCCGGCGGTGTACTCCACATCCTTGTCATCGCACAGCGCAATTAGGGAGGTGATGCCCTCGGAGGTGACAGGCACGGCGTAAAGCTCCAGCTCGCCGTCCTTGTTGTCATAATCGTTGCCGTCCTCGTCGGTGTAGGTGAAGTTCTTGTCCGGCGTGACATAGATTAGATCCTTGGTGTCGTCAAAGCGGACGGATTCCACCTGGTTGGCCTTCAGCATAGTGACGACCTTGCTGTATGGAATTTCCACCGAGCTGGCAGCATCCGCAGCCCCGTTCATATAGGTGCCGGCATAGCTGAGAATCGCGGTCAAGATCAAAGCCCAGCACACCAGGGAGAGAATGCCCCGCCAGTTGTTGCTGTTGTTGCCCTTGCCGCCGCTTCCATTGTTCTTTTTGTTGTCATTCTGGTTCATGCGTAAACTCCTTTCGGAAACCCGCTTTCTGCGGGGAAAAGCCGTTTTCTATATAAAATGTATCGTGCCGCCGGCGGAAACACCGCAGCGGCACAAAAAATGAAATGCTGCATAACAGCTGATTTTCGGCTATTATAACATGGAACCTATGATTTCACAAGGATGCCGTACGCCGTTTTTCTTGAATTTTCTGTGAATTTCACTTTATTGTACCCGCTTCATATGGTATACTAAAATACAAATACAAAAAATCGAAAGATCGTTCATTTAAATGAAGGAGACTGTATGACAGACGAGCAAAAGGATCTGCTGAATGCAGATGCAGACGGCCTAATCGAGGGCCGCAACGCAGTCATTGAGGCCCTGCGAGCCGGCGAGACCATCGACAAAATTTACCTTGCCAGGGGCGAGACGGACAAGACTTTGGGACACATTGCGTCCACAGCCCGGGCAAAGGGCGTCGTGGTGGTGGAAGCCGACCGGCGCAAGCTGGACGGAATGTCCCGTACCCACGCACATCAAGGCGTCATCGCGCTGGCCGCTGTGCGGGAATACGTCACGGTGGAAAGCATTCTGAAAGCTGCTGCCGACAAGGGAGAAACGCCCCTGCTCGTCATCTGTGACGAGATCTCCGATCCCCACAATCTGGGTGCCATCATCCGCACGGCGGAGTGCGCCGGTGCCCATGGCATCGTGATCCCCAAGCGCCGCAGCGCGGGACTGACGGCGGTGGTGGGTAAGACCTCCGCAGGCGCGGTAGCCTATATGCCGGTGGCTCGCGTGCCAAACATCCCGGCTCTTTTGAAAGATTTGAAAAAGCAGGGCATCTGGGTCTATGGCACGGCGGCCAAGGGCACCACGTCCCTTTATCAAGCCGACTTGAAAGGCCCCGCAGCCATTGTCATCGGCTCCGAGGGCGACGGCATGACCCGGTTGGTGGAGGAAAACTGCGATTTTCTGGTCAGCATTCCCATGAAGGGAAAAATCAATTCCTTGAATGCCTCTGCTGCGGCTGCAATTTTAATGTATGAGGCGGTTCGGCAGCGTCTGGGCAATTAAAGAGAAAACAAACGGGCGGGAGCAAGACAAATGGATTCAGATCACGAAAAAAATGCATATGATGCGCTCCTGAACGACGCGAAAAAACTGACGGAGGGAGTCGAAGCCTCCGATCAGGCCGACTTCTCTCTGGAGGAGATTCTGGCGGAATACGGCGGTAGCCGTCGCCAGAAGATCTTAAACGATGTGGAACAGGAGGCGGTTGGGGAGGCGCCCTCGCCGGAGGTACCGGTATCTCTGATGCCGGAGAAAACACCTCCGGCCCAGCCCAAGCCGAAGCGAAAAGAAAAGCCCCCGGTGGAGGAAGAACCGCCGGAAGACGAGATCGATGACCTGCCGGAAATCCCTCCCCAGGTCGCCAAACGCTCTCCGGAGGCTGCAGCCCTAGAGCAAGAGGCCCAGCGCCGCGCCAGAGCAAAGCTGCTGGCGCAGCCGCCGATACCGGAGGAACTGCCCCGTGCGCCCCGTCCCGTCTCCATGGAAAAGGTCGTGGGCCGCACCGTGAATGCGGTGATGGAGGAGCAGGAGCTGCTGCCGGAGAAAAAGCGCCGGACGCGCGGCCTTTTCTCCCGGAAGGAATATGTCGAGACGGAAGAACTCTATCAGCGGCCGGACAAGGCTCCTGCCAACGACAGTGAGCCTCCCACCGAGCCGGAGCCTCCGGAGGAGCCGGAGCCCATCGGACCGGAGGAACCGCTGGAGGAGATGGCCGCCGACTGCCGCGCCGAGGCAAAACGGGCAAACCGCCCCGTGATGGTGTCCCTTTTGCTGACGGTTTTGTTGACGGCGGTTTCCGTTTTGGACGAGCAGGGAATCGCTATTCCCGGCTGGACGGGAGACCTCAAAATACAGGCCATTGTGCAGCTTGCTGTGCTGGTGGCCGTGGCCATTTTGTGCCGGGGCGTTTTCACCCGGGGGGTTCGGATGCTGGCGCACCGCCGTTGTACGGGAGAGCTGCTGATTGCGGTTTCTGCCGTCGTGACCGCGGCGGACTGTGCAACGGCGCCGGTTTTCGCCGCCCGCACGGCGGGCGGAGCCTATGCCATCGCCGCCTGTGCCGCTTTGTCGATTGCCCAGTGGGCGCTGTTCCGGGAAGCCCGGGGCAGTTTTGACGCTTACCGCACAGCGGCGCTGACCGATGAGCCGCCGTACCTTGTGACGGATGTTCCCCAGGGTGCCTGCAAGCAGCCGGGACATATCGAGGGCTTTTACACAGACACCGTCCGGCCCGACCTGCCTCTTCAGTGGCAGACGGCGCTGCTGCCGGTGATTTTGGCTGCAACGGTGGTCTTTGCCGGACTCAGCTCACTGGGCCAGGGCCGCGGTCAGGACTTTCTGCACTGCTGGTCCGCTATTTTGGCGGCGGCGGCCTCCATCGCCATGCCTCTTTGCTGGGCGCTGCCGTGGTCGCGGCTTGCCCGTGCGTTACAAAAGGACGGCTGCTCGGTGGCCGGTTGGGCGGGGGCGGAGGCCATTGCCCGGCGCAAAACCATCATTCTCACGGACGGAGATCTGTTTCCGCCCGGAACGGTCAAACTCAACGGTCTGAAGGTTTATGGCGAGGTTTTGCCACATGCGGCCTCCTATGCCGCGTCTATGATTCGGGAGTCTGGCTGTGGCCTTGCCCGCCTGTTTGACGAGTTGGTTCGCTCGGAGCAGGGTACTTATTACGAGGTCAGCGACTTCAGCTTTTATGAGGAGGGTGGCTGGTCCGGCACCATCCACGGGGAGAGTGTGCTTCTGGGCACGGCGTCCTTCATGCGGAAAATGGATGTCCGCCTCCCGGGGAACTTGAATCTGCACACCGGCATCTATCTGGCAGTGGAACATCAGCTCTCTGCCGTGTTCGCCGTCAAGTATGCCGCTGCTGAAAATGTGGACTGGGCGTTGCACGTCCTGCGGCGCAACCATGTAATGCCCATTCTAGCATCTCGAGATCCCAACCTGACCCCGACGCTGCTGAAGCGGAAGTTTAACAAAAAAGTCAAGGTGGGCTATCCGCCTCTGGCGGGGCGGTTGGCGCTGTCCGAGCAAAAGGAGGGCCGGGGCATGCCCCACGCCCTGCTGCTGCGGGAGGGCTTGATGCCCTATGCCGAGGTCGTGGCGGGCAGCCGGAGACTGGTGAAGGCTGCACGCAGCAGCACGATCGTTGCCATGCTGGGAAGCGCGGCGGGTACGCTGCTGGCGTTCTACTTGGCGTTTGACGGCAGCTTTGCGTTGATGACGCCGGTGACTATGCTGGCGTTTCTGCTGCTGTGGACGGTGCCAGTGTTCTTGCTGTCCTCCTGGTCTGGAAGATTCTAAAGCAACTGCGCCACCGTCGGAAAGCGACACCGCGTATCATACATCTAAAAAAAGCGCTCACTGCCCGGCAGTGGGCGCTTTTTTGCTGGGCAAACACCTCCGGATGGCAGTGGCAAAGGCTTCTCTTGGTGCATGAAGCGGATAAAAGGCCGGATTTCGCCGTGCAACCGCGCAGTATTTCCACATTCTTTGCGCAGAAAAGAAAATTTTCGCCTAAAAATTCTACTACCTGCCTAAAATGTTGAAAGTGCCAAAATTTTTATTGTATTGACCCCCTATTTGTTGTATAATTTTTACATTGAATGACGGGAAACCCCATTCTCATCCGGCTTCCGGGATTCCCGGGACGGAGCAAAGCCCAAATATAAGGAGTGGATTGATCATGAGCTATTCTGTACAAAACATTCGCAACGTCTGCCTGCTGGGACACAGCGGTAACGGTAAGACTGCCCTGGCAGAGAGCCTGCTCTATATGACCGGTGCCATCGAGCGCATGGGCAAGGTCGCCGACGGAAATACCGTCTGCGATTACGATCCGGAGGAGACCAAACGACAGATCTCTATTTCCGGTGCGATTGCTCCGCTGGAGTATAAGGGTTGCAAGATCAACGTACTGGACACCCCGGGTGCCTTTGATTTTTCCGGCGAGGCCATGGCAGCTCTGCGTGCAGCCGACGCCGCCATCATTGTCTGCTCTGCCAAGGACGGCATTTCCGTAGGTCTGGAAAAGGCATGGAAATACTGCGAAGAGCGGAATATGCCCCGCTTCATTTATATTTCCAAGACCGACGAGGATAACAGCGATTATAACGCCACATTTGACGCCCTTCGGGCGCGCTACGGCAAGAAAATCGCCCCCGTGGTCGTTCCCATCTGGGACGAGAATAAGAAAGTCACCGGCATCATCGACGTGCTGAATAAGCGTGCCTACGAGATGCAGAGCCTCAAGCGCGCAGAGATCGAAGTCCCGGAGGATAAGGCCTCCGTCATCACCGAATTTAATGACGCCTTGAAGGAATCCGTGGCTGAGACCAGCGAAGAATTCATGGAAAAATTCTTCGGCGGCGAGGACTTCACCTATGCCGAAATGATTCAAGGACTGCGCCAGGGCGTGCGGGAGCTGAATCTGTTCCCGGTACTGTGCGGCAGCGGCGTGACCTGCATGGGTTCTCTCATGCTGATGGATTACATCGTGGATCTGCTGCCCAACCCCATGGAGGGCAACTATCACAAGGCAACCCGGCAAGACGGCGAGACCGAGGAATTCGTGGTTTCCCCCGGCGGTGTGCCCACGGCGTATGTCTTTAAGACCGTTTCCGATCAGTACGGCAAATACTCCTATGTCAAGGTGCTCTCCGGCGAGATTAAGCCGGATATGAACCTGGTCAACGGCCGCACCGGCGCCGGCGAGCGTCTGGGCCATCTGTATGTGATGCGCGGCAAGAAAGCCACCGAGGTCAAGGAACTGACCTGCGGCGACATCGGCGCCATTGCCAAGATGGACAAGGTCAAGACCGGCGATACCCTGTGTGATGCCCGTAAGGTCGTCTCGCTCAAGGGTATTCCGTTTGCGGAGCCCTGCTATTCCATGGCCATCTGCCCCAAGACCCGCGGCCAGGAGGACAAGATTGCCCAGGGTTTGACCCGATTGAACGAGGAAGATCCCACCTTTACCGTGACCAACAACGCCGAGACGCATCAGATGGTCGTCTCCGGCGCAGGCGATATGCAGCTGGACGTGCTGGTGGCAAAGCTCAAGACCCGCTTCAATGTGGAGGCCGAGCTGGTACCCACCCGCGTTGCCTACCGCGAGAAGATCCGTAAGAAGATCGAGAAGCAGGGCAAGTTCAAAAAGCAGACCGGCGGTTCCGGTCAATACGGCGATGTCTGGGTTCGCTTTGAGCCCAATGACGAGAGTGAGGAATTTGTGTTTGCCGAGGAAGTTTTCGGCGGCAGCGTGCCCAGAAACTACTTCCCGGCTGTGGAAAAAGGCTTGAAAGAAGCCTGCATCCATGGGCCCTTGGCGGGCTATCCCGTGGTTCATCTGAAAGCTGTCCTCTATGATGGCTCCTATCACCCCGTGGATTCCTCTGAAATTGCATTTAAGACTGCAGCGCAGCTGGCCTATAAGGCTGCCCTGCCGGAAGCCAGCCCCGTGCTGCTGGAACCCATCGGCGAGCTGAAGGTCACTGTGCCCGATAGCTACATGGGCGACGTGATTGGCGATCTCAACAAGCGTCGGGGTCGCGTGATGGGCATGGATCCCACCGGCGACGGCGAACAGGTCATCTCTGCCGAGGTACCCATGGCCGAGATGGGCAATTATGCCATTGACCTGCGTTCTATGACCCAGAGCCGTGGCGCGTTCACCTTCCACTTCATCCGTTACGAGGATTGCCCGCCTGCGGCTCAAGAAAAGGCCATTGCAGAGGCAAAGGCTTTGGCTGCGGCACAGTAAAGAATCCCAGCGTCTTGACTAGAAACACTTTTGCTCCGCAAAGCTACCTTTTTCGGGAAAAAGGTCTGGGATTAGAATAAAATTGGATTTAAATGGTCAAAACAAGGGGGACGAGCGATCGCCTCCCTTGTTTTCCTCAATTAAAAAAGCCTGTAAAAAAACAAGAAAAATTTTCTTAATGTTGCAAATGCCACTGTTAATATGCGACTATCTTGATATGCTAATACCATCCCAAGCGAAACAAAATAACAACATGAAAAATGATTGAAAAATTTTAAGGAGGACATGATGATGAAAAAGTGGGTTTGCCCTGTTTGCGGCTATGTTTATGAAGGCGAGAATCCCCCCGAGAAGTGCCCCCAGTGCGGCGTTCCCGGCTCCAAGTTTACCGAGCAGAAGACTGAGATGACCTGGGCTGCCGAGCATGTGGTCGGCGTGGGCAAGGTCTTTGGTGCCGATGTCCCCGAGGATGCACAGAAGGAAATCGTCGAGGGTCTGCGCGCCAACTTCAATGGTGAGTGCTCCGAAGTCGGCATGTATCTGGCAATGAGCCGTGTGGCTTATCGCGAGGGCTATCCCGAGATCGGCGACTACTGGTACAAGGCCGGCATCGAAGAGGCCGAGCACGCTGCCAAGTTTGCAGAGCTGCTGGGCGAAGTCGTTACCGACTCTTCCGAGAAGAACCTCTCCATGCGAGTGGAAGCCGAGAACGGTGCCACCATGGGCAAGTTCGAGCTGGCGAAGCTGGCAAAGAAGTACAATCTGGACGCTATTCACGACACCGTCCATGAGATGGCCCGCGACGAAGCCCGACATGGCAAGGCTTTCGCCGGCCTGCTGAAGCGCTACTTTGGCAAGTAAGAAAGGGATCATATGAAGAAATACGTCTGCGATCTTTGCGGTTACGTCTATGACGAGGCCGCTGGCGATCCCGAGCACGGCGTGGCTCCCGGCACCAAGTTTGCCGATCTGCCTGCCGACTGGGTATGCCCCCTGTGCGGTGCCGCAAAAGACGAATTTTCCGAGGAACAGTAAGACTCGCTCAAACAGACCGTGCCCACTTTTGGGCACGGTCTGTTTCTTTGCACTGATTGCCGTCCTCGTTATCAACTTTCGTCGAAAAAAGGAAGCGACCCCTCTTGCGATTGAAATGGAAAAATGATAGACTTGCCTTGTGCTGAATATGAGGTGAGTGAGATGTATCATACTATTTTATTTGATTTGGACGGAACCTTGACGGATTCGAAAGAGGGAATCCTCAAGAGCCTCCATTATGCGTTTGAAAAGCTGGGCAGACCGGCACCGAGCGATGCCATTCTGACCAAATTCATTGGTCCTCCCATGCAGGATTCGTTTGTGCACTTCTGCGGCTATACGCCGGAAGAGGCCAACCGTGCCATTAAACTGTTCCGGGAGCGCTATGTGCCCATCGGCAAGTTTGAAAACGTCCCGGCACCCGGCCTGCCGGAGATGTGTGCCGATCTGAAACGCAAGGGCTATGCGCTGGCACTGTCCTCCTCCAAGCCGGAGGATATGTGCCTTGCCATCTGTGACCGTTTTGGTTATGCCCCGTCGCTGGAAGTCATCACGGGCAGCCCCGCTGATCCGGGCGACTGGACAAAGGCGGACGTGATTCGGGAAACCCTGCGTCGGCTGAACCTTACTGAGGATGACAAGCCCGAAATTTTGATGGTAGGCGACCGCAAATTTGACGTCGAGGGCGCCAAGGAATGTGGAATCGACTGTGTGGGCGTGGAGTTTTTCGGCTATGCCGCACCGGGCGAACTGAAAGAGGCCGGCGCTGTGGCGGTGGTCAAAACCGCGCAAGAGCTGGAGCAATTCATTCTCACGCATTGAACCATGATAATAAAAAGCAGACGCGCCTTTTGGGCGCGTCTGCTTTTTTGTTTTGATTAAACGGCACGGATTGAGGAAATGCGAAGTGTCTTGCATACAAGCTCAAGCCTAGCTTGAACAGTCAGAAAATCAGACTGTTTTGTTTGCACACAGCAGGCGCAGCGCCTCCAGATAGCCCTCAAGCCCGTGCCCCTTGATGGTGGCGACACAGGCCTTGCGAATATAGGACACCTTCCGGAACTCATCCCGCTGATCGGGGTCAGAGATGTGAACCTCCACCGTGGGAATGCCCACGGCCTTCACTGCGTCCAGCAGAGCGACGCTGGTGTGGGTATAGGCGGCGGGATTGATGATGATGCCGTCCTTTTTGCCGTAAGCGCCCTGAATGGCATCCACCAGATCGCCCTCGTGGTTGGACTGGTAAAATTCCGCGCTGACACTCAGACGATCCGCCTCTCCCTGTATCATCCCGCACAGATCGGCATAGGTCGCGTGTCCGTAAATATCCGGCTCCCGGATGCCCAGCATATTGAGATTCGGCCCGTTAAGTACCAGAATGTTCACAAAAATCCCTCCAAACCTTCTCGGCAGTTTCTTCCACCGTGCCGGTGTTGTCAATCACCGCATCCCGGAACCGGGCATACAGCGGTGCCCGTTCCCGGGCCATCGCCGCAAGATCGGCGCCTTGAGACAGGGGACGTCCATCGGTGGGCAGCAAGTCCAAAGGCCGCTGCAGCTCATAAATGCGTCCGTTCTGCCGGAGCGGAGCATTGTTTCTCTGATCCTTTACAACGCCTCCGCCGGTGAGAATAATCTTTCCGGAGAGCGCACCCACCCGGGCTGTTTCCTCTCGCTCCAAAGCGCGAAAAGCGGCTTCTCCTTCACTCGCAAAGATGTCGGGAATGGATTTTCCGGCACGCTTCACAATTTCAGCGTCAATGTCGATGGCTTCCCGGCCTGTCAGATGAGCCAGCGCCTCACCGACGGTGCTTTTTCCGCAGCCGGGCATTCCGATGAGGACGATATTGGTCATTTCCCGGCGAAGACTGGACAAAATCCGTTCTGTTTCCGAAGCGGAAATGGACTTTTCAAAGAAATGTTCCTCCGCCGCCACTGCCTGGGCAACCAGCATTGGCAGCCCGTCGGAATACGGAATGCCCAGCGCCTCCGCTTGAAGAAGAAGCGCCGTCCGCCGGGGATTGTAGATCACGTCCAGCACGCCCCGGCATTTCGGGAAGGCGGTCAGATCGACGGCTGCCTCGCCGCACCGGGGATACATGCCCACGGGCGTGGTATTGACCACAATGTCAGCGTCGTCATGGCGCTCCAGATTGCCGTAGTTGTCCGCACCGGCGCGGGAAATCACCACGACTTCCCGCGCCCCCAGCTTGCGCGACATGGCCTGCGCCGTTAGGGAGGCACCGCCGCTGCCAAGAATCACGGCTTTGGCACCTGCAAAGTCGATTCCAGCGCGGCCTGCCATGTAGCAAAAGCCGGCGGCGTCCGTGTTGTAGGCGTACAGCTTCCCGTCTGCTCGTCGCACCAAGGTGTTCACTGCGCCGATGGCCCGTGCCGCCTCATCAATCTCATCGCAAAGCGGCATGACGGTGCGCTTGTAGGGGATGGTCACATTCAGCCCGCCCAGATTGCTCTGAGCCAGCAAGGCCGCCACGGCCTCCGGTTCCCGCTCATAAAGCTGGTAGCTGTCACATCCAAGCGCCTTGTGAATCGGCACTGACCAGCTGTGCCCCAGTGTCCGGCCCAAAAGGCCGTAAATCTTTGCGTCCATGGTTTAGATTTCTGCGTAGGAGCCGAGGAACTGGAAACTTTGGCAGGAGCGCTCCAACTCCTCCAGCATGGGCAGAACGCCCGGCTCTTGAACGCTGGCCTCCAGCTCCAGGAAGAAGATGAACTCGAAGTTCCGACCCGTCACGGGGCAGGATTCCAGCTTTGTCATGTTAATGCCAAGCGCCGCCAGCTTGGAAAGAATGTCGTACAGTGCGCCGGGCTTGTTGTCGCAGGCGATAATCAAGCTGATGCGGTTGGCGCCGGCGTAGATGGCGGGGTCCTTGGTGATACAGATAAAGCGGGTGTAATTGTTGTCGCTGTCTTGAATGTTGTCGTTTAGGGGGCTAAGGCCGTACAGCTCCGCACAGACGTGGGAGGAGATGGCTGCCGCGTGGCGGTTTCCACTCTCGGCGACCATCTTGGCAGCAGTGGCGGTGTTGTCGCAGGGAATCACATGCACGCCGCCAAGACCATTCAAAAACTTGGAGCACTGGCCGATGGCCTGCTCGTGGGAGTAAATCTCCGTGATGTCCTCCGCTTTCACACCGGGCAGCGCCAAAAGCTCGTGGCGGATGCACAGGCGGGTGGAGCGGACAATGGAGAAATGCTTGCGCTGCAAGAGATCATACACCGCGCGGACAGAGCCGTTGGAGCTGTTTTCAATAGGCAGTACGCCAAACTTGCACAGCCCGGATTCCACGGCGGCGAACACCGCCTCAAAACTCTTGACATAGACGATGTTACCCCGGGGCACGATGCGGTCGCAGGCGGCTTGAGAGTTGGCACCCTCCACACCTTGACAGGCAACCAGCCCCGTCTGGGGAAATACTTCACTGCCTGCGGCCAAAGAGGCGTTCACCTGGGCTTCCACCTTCGTGGGCGCACAGAGCAGCTCTGCCTGACGGGAGCGGGCCAGCTCAAAAAGCGTGGAAAACAGATGGTAGGCATAGCGTTCCTTGTCACCGGAATTCTCCGTGACCTTGGCGAGCACGGCGCGCTCCCGCTCTTTGTTTAAAATCGGCAGCGTGTGTTCGCTTTTATAGGCGGCAACTTCTTCGGCCAGATCCATGCGCTCCAGGAATAACTTGAGCAGCTGGTCGTCCACCGAGTCAATCTGGTTGCGAATTTCATTCAATTCCATGGGGTGTTTCCTCCAATATCATATCAAGTAATACGCAGGCCGTGACCGCCTCCACCACCGGAACAGCCCGGTGTGCGATGCAGGGGTCGTGGCGGCCGCGAATGACAAGCTCGGCCTGTTCCATTTTGGAAAGGCTCACGGTTTGCTGGGGACGGGAAATGGACGGCGTGGGCTTGATGGCAACCCGCAGCGTGACAGGCATTCCTGTGGTGATGCCGCCCAAAATTCCGCCCGCGCGGTTGGATGTCGTTTTGATGGTTCCGTCCTCTACGGTAAAGGGGTCGTTGTTTTCACTGCCGCGCAGCTTGGCGGAGGTAAACCCGACGCCGAATTCCAGACCCTTAACGGCGGGAATCCCAAAAATGGCCGCAGACAGCCGGTTTTCCACACCCTCAAACATGGGGGAGCCGATCCCGGCAGGCAGGCCGATGGCCGCACATTCGATCACGCCGCCGATGCTGTCGCCCTCGGCGGCAGCGTCGGCAATGGCGGCCTTCATACGCTCACCGCACGCGTCGTCGATGACGGGAAACGGCTTTTCGGCAATGGCGGCAAACGCCTCTGCCGTGGGGTACAGAGGGAAAAGTGCGTCGCTCTGCGTTCCCACGCAGGCGAGATGCGCGCCCACATGAATTCCCCGGCGGGCGAGAATCTGCTTGGCAATGCCGCCGGCAATGCACAGCGGCGCGGTCAGCCGACCGGAAAAATGACCGCCGCCCCGCATATCAGCCTGTCCGCCCCACTTGACCCACGCCGTATAGTCGGCATGGGAGGGACGCGGCTTGTCCCGCAGCTCCTCGTAGTCGGAGGAGTGCTGGTCACTGTTTTCAATGATGGCGCACAGGGGCGCGCCGCAGGTTTTGCCATCCTCTACGCCGGAGAGAAAGATGGGCTGGTCGGCCTCTTTTCGCACGGTGGACTGGGCGTTGCGGCCCGGTGCCCGGCGGTTCAAGAAGGCCTGTAGCTCCTCAACGTCAATGGCTTCCCCGGCAGGTAGCCCGTCCATGTTCACGCCGATGGCCTTTCCATGGGACTGGCCAAAAACGCTGACGCGCAGAATTTTTCCGAATTCAGAGCTCATGTGCAATACCTCCCAAAGCGCAGTAATCGTCAAAGAACGACGGGTAGGATTTGTTGACAGCTTCGGCGCCCAGAATGGTTACGCTTCCGGCACAGCGCACGGCGGCAATCGCTGCCGCCATCACAATGCGGTGGTCGTTGGCGCCATCCACGGTTCCGCCCACCAGCGGCGTTCCGCCGTGGATCAGTAGCTCGTCGGGACGCTCTTCCACATTCCCACCCAGCGCGGTCAGCATGGCTGCGGTGGTTTTCAGCCGGTCACTTTCCTTCAGCCGGAGTCTCCCCGCGTTGATAAATCGGGTGGTGCCTGCGGCACAGGCAGCCAAAACGGAGAGAATCGGCAGCGCATCGGGGATGCCGGATATGTCTACGGTGCAGCCCGTCAAGGGTGCAGGCGAGACGGTGACGGCGGAGTCGGCCTCCTGGACGTCGGCACCAAAGGTGCGCAGGGCGTTCACAATCGCCTTGTCGCCCTGGGGAGACGTGCCGTCCAGGTCTGTCAGCGTTACCGCTGCGCCCAGCGCACCTGCCGTAAGGAAAAAGGCGGCGTTGGACCAGTCGCCCTCTACGTTCAAAATGCCGGGGGAGGAGCAGCACTGCCTCCCGGGAATCCGGTAGCATCCGTCCTGTGCATCCACCTGAATCTGAAACTGCTCCAGCGCCCGGAGCGTAATATCCACATAGGCCGCAGACTGCAGCGGCGTTGTCAACGTCAAAACGCTGTCCTCACCCAGCAGAGGCAGTGCCAGCAGCAGCCCCGTAATATACTGGGAGGACACATTGCCGGGAAGCGAAAATGCTCCGCCGGTCATCTTTCCGGAAACCGTAAAGGGGAGCTTCGGCGCGGAGAACGTCACCCCGTGAGATTCCATGGCGGACTTCAGTTCGCCGATGGGACGGTCGGGCAGACGCCCCCGCCCGGTAAATCGGGCGGAGCCGCACAAAGCAGCCGCCACCGGCAGCAAAAACCGCAGGGTGGAGCCGGATTCCCCGCAGTCCAACAGAGGGTTTTCCGGCACGGACTGGATGGGGGAGACGGCAACCAGCTGTCCCCGACGGTCAATTTTTGCACCCAGTGCGGCTAAGCAGTCCGCTGTTGCCTGAATATCTGCGGAAAATTTCGGCAGATGCAGCACCGTGGGGCAATCCCCCAGCGCCGCCAGAATCAGCTTTCGGTGGGCGTCCGACTTGGAAGGAATGGCGCGAAGCTCGCCGGACAGAGTGCCTGGGGTAATCCGGATGTCCATCTTATTCCTCCAGTCCGGCTTCAAATACGTCTTGCAGCTGATCCACTGGGATCGTTTTCAAGCAGCACGTTCCAATTTTCTCGGGAACCACCAGCGTTATGGTTCCGCCGGTGCGCTTCTTGTCGGAAAGCGCCGCGTCAGCAAGTTCTGCGGCGGAAAAGTTCGTGGAAACCGGCAGCGCGTTGCGCTTAAGCACTGCGGCAATGCGATCGGCGCAGGATTCTTGACACCAGCCCAGCTTTTCCGCAGCCCGGGCAATGATCACCATGCCGATTGCCACCGCATGCCCGTGGGAAATCGTAAACTTGGCGCACTTTTCAATGGCGTGTCCTGCCGTGTGCCCCAGATTCAGCGTCCGGCGCAGTCCGGTGTCGAACTCGTCATCTTCCACAACCCGGCCTTTAAACGCGATGCACTGGTGAATCATCTCGGAAAGATCTCCAGTTAAGTTGTCGGTGTCGAAGAGGCGAAACAGCCCCTCGTCGGACAGCACGCCGGTCTTAATTGCCTCGGCGGCGCCGTCGGCGAATATCTCCGGCGGCAGAGAGGAAAGACAGTCCGTGTCACACAACACGGCGGAGGGCTGGAGAAAGAGGCCTGCCAGATTCTTTCCACCCTTCAAATCTACCGCTGTTTTGCCACCTACCGAGGAGTCCACCGCAGCGAGCAGCGTGGTGGGCAGCTGCACAAACCGCACTCCCCGTAGATAGCAGCCGGCGGCGAAGCCGGCCATATCGCCGCACACACCGCCGCCTAGGGCGATGACGCAGTCAGTACGGGTCAGATGCTCCGCCGCCAGAAATTCCAGAATGTCAGAAAGCGTTGTGAGATTTTTTTGCGCTTCGCCAGCCGGATAGATATAAGAGGAGACGCAGTAGCCTGCATCGCGCAGGGACTGCTCCACGGTGCCCAGATACAGCGGAGCCACGGTGGAATCCGCAATGACGGCAGCATGACAAAGACCGACGACGTCTGCCAGTATTTGTCCGCACTGCGCCAGCAGTCCGCCGCCGATGACCACGCGGTAGCCGTTTTCTACATGAATGTCCACTGTTTTCAGCGTGCTTGCCATATTTGGCACCTTCCTTTGCTTAAAAGAATGATGAATCAAAATGCGCAGCTTGCGTGCGTTCCCTAAATCCATCGCGCCACAGCCCAGCACAGCGGGTGTGGTGCGAAAAGGAGGAGCAGCGAAGCGAGAGAGATTTCGGCGCAGCCGGAATCGAAGGATGCGCAGCTTGCGTACGTTCCCCATATTCCTCGCGCCACAGCCCAGCGCAGCGGGTGTGGTGCGAAAAGGAGGAGCAGCGGAGCGAGAGAGATTTCGGCGCAGCCGGAATCGAAGGATGCGCAGCTTGCGACGACGTGGCGGCGCTTCGTCAATTCTTGCACACCGTCGCGGCAATGCGATTCCCGGGCACTACGTACCCGCCAATCGCGCCGCATCCTCGAAATTGACTCGCTTATTCCGCCGCTGGCGGCGCTTCGTCAATTTCCGCCGGCGGAGGCCTTTTTCTCGCGGCCGTCTTTCAGCAGCGCGTGGAGCTTTTCAGCGTCCCGGCGCTTCAAAGCGTCCAGATACTCATTCAAGTGGGAGACCAGCTCTTCCACTTCGTCTGTCAGATAGTCCGCATCGTCCAAAAACAGCTCGGTCCACATGTCCTCGTCCAGTCGGGCAACACGGGTCATGTCTTGAAAGCTTCCAGCGGAAAATCCGCGGCGGCGCTGTGCCTCCGGGGACTTGATGTAGGAGCTGGAAGTAATATGCGCCAGCTGGGAGGTGTACGCGATGATGCGGTCGTGCTCCTCGGGAGTCGAGAAGGTCAGCGTGGCAAACCCAAGATCCAGGAAAAACGCCTTCAGCGTTTCCAGAAGCGGAAGATCCGTCCGATCGTCCGGCGTCAGAATCATGGATGCGCCTGCGTACAGATCGTCCGTTGCGTTGACAAAGCCGCCCCGCTCCTTGCCGGCCATGGGATGACCGCCAATGTAGGAGAAGCCGCGGGCTTCGGCAATGGGAGCCAGCGCGTTTACCACCGTGCGCTTCACGCCGCACAGATCCACCAGAATGGCCCCTTGGGAGAGCTTGTCCGCATGGGCTGTCACCCAGTCGATAATTGCCTGGGGCCGGAGGGCAATCATCACAAGATCACACTGCGGGAGGTTTTCGTCCGTCAGGGGGGCGTCGATGGCGCCGCACATCCGGGCCATGGTCATGGTCTCATGGTCCAGATCAATTCCCCAGACGGTGTGACCCGTGCGGGCCTTGATGCTCTTGGCCATAGAGCCGCCGATCAGCCCCAGACCGATGATGCCGACATTCATCGTTTATGCCTCCAGATCGCGCATGCACGCATGGAGTTTGAGCAGCTTGTGCGCCAGAGCGTCGAACACCTCGGGCTTCAAGGACTGGGGGCCGTCGCACAGTGCGTGCGCAGGGTCATTGTGTACCTCGATCAGAAGTCCGTCGCAGCCGGTAGCCACTGCACCGGTGGCAAGGGGATCGACCAGCCAGCTCTTGCCGGTGGCGTGGCTGGGATCGATGATGATGGGCAGGTGGGTCAGCTTGCGCAGCACGGGAATGCAGGCAAGATCCAGCGTATTGCGGGTATAGGTCTCAAAGGTGCGGATGCCGCGTTCGCAGAGGATGACGTTCTGGTTGCCGCCGGCCATGACGTATTCGGCGCTCATCAGCCACTCCTCGTAGGTGGCGGACATGCCGCGCTTAATCATCACGGGCTTTTCCTGACGGCCAACAGCCTTGAGAAGATCAAAGTTCTGCATGTTGCGGGCGCCGATCTGAATCACGTCCACGTCCTTGAAAAGAGGCAACTGAGAAAGATCCATCAGCTCGGTGACGATGGGCAGTCCGGTCTCTTCCCGGGCGGCCTTCAAGTACTCGATGCCGGTGGCGCCGAGACCCTGGAAGGAGTACGGGGAGGTGCGGGGCTTGAAAGCGCCGCCGCGCAGCATGGTGGCACCGCTCTTCTTCACAGCCTTGGCGATGGTCACGACCTGCTCTTCGGACTCGACGGAGCAGGGGCCGGCCATGATGGTGAGGTTGCCGCCGCCGATCTGGGTGTCGCGAACCTTGACCACGGTGTCGGCGGGATGAAACTTGCGGTTTGCATTCTTGTAAGGCTCCTGAACGCGCTTGACGTCGTCCACGATGTCTAGGGCGGCAATCAAATCAATATCCAGGGCGGAGGTGTCACCTACGAGACCGAGGATGGTGTGGGATTCGCCGATGCTGGTGTGGATGGTGATGCCCTTTTCCTGCAGCCAGGTAATTAAGCTTTCCAGTTGGTCCCGATTGGGGTTCGATTTCAGAATGACGATCATAATTTTTTTCCTCCTTAAAATACATACAAAAAAGACCCGCAGCCTTCGTTCGGCTGCGGGTCCTGAGCATACTGTCTTTCGCGGCAGTTTCTTCAGTCACACACGTTTTCAGCCAAACCGAAATAAGCCTTACCATAAAAATAGGTAAAGCTAAAGTAGCGGTATTCAGCTGCACGGGTGATGTTCGTCATGTTTTGTTACTCCTGTGGACTCTTTAGATGTTTAAAGCATAACACAGCTTCTCGGAAAAGAAAAGTGACAAATCAGACAAACAACCACAATCCGTCAGCCTGCGGATGCATCAATTTGTCAAAATTCAAGCTCCTGCCGGAAGCACGCTGGCCATCAAAAGACTGTTGGCCTCCAGAATGTAAAAAATATCCCGCTGACGGTCAGAGGCCACATCCAGATAAAGCCGATGCAGGTTGTCAATGGCGGCAGCCGCATTCTGCTGGGGACGTTCCCGAACGGGCGAACGATTTTTCAGATAAGCGGCAAGATCGCACCGCAGCGCATCTTCGTAGTGCCGATGAGCCACCAGAGAGTCGGGGTAGGTGTCGTTGTGGGGAAAGGTGAAGGCGTCGGCCAGATAGTGGGTCAGCTTCCCCAGTGTGTAATACTGCCAGATGGTCCAGCGGTTGCGGCGCTGAAGCCGGTCAATGTGGGCGTCAATGTAGCGCTGAGAGTTGGAATAATTATGTCCCATCAGCTTTTTCGCCCGGAGGGATCCCTTCAGGTAAGAAAGGGGATTGCAGTCCGGCTGAAAAGAGCCGAATACAAAAGCAAGCTCAAACCGCTTTTTGGAAAAGCCGGCGCAGCCGTCAAGCAGCGTACGGGCCAACAGTTTATGGCTTCGTTTCTGCAAAATACACCTCCAACAATAAAACTGAATGTATCATAGCACGCTACCATATTAAAAAGCAATCCTGTAAATCTTAATTTCCTGTAAACTTGCGGGCTGGGTTGATTTTTGGCAGAAAATGCGATATAATAACGACATCATACAACAATTGATGTTGTATTACTGCGAAACGATGACTCGGAGGAAAACCTAATGCAAAAGCTGATTCCAACCCGCCGCGGCAAGCTGGCGGGAATGACCGACTGGCACAAGGCGTACGCCGCCCTGCGGATGACTGCGGACGAAGCGGCGACCTTGGTGCGCGGCGGTGATGTGCTGGGAATGACCGGTGCGGCAAACTGGCCGTCGGCCTTTGATACGGCTCTGGCGCAGCGCCTAAAAACCACGGGAGACCATGTGGAGGTTAATTCCCTGTTCGTGCTGCAGCCCTACGACCTGCTGGCGCCGGAGCTGAAAAGTCAAGTTCTTTTTCGCTCTAACTTCTTTGCCGGCGGCGAACGCAAGTATGCCAAGCAGGGCAATCTGGTGTTCTGCCCCACCAATCTGAGTGCCACGGGCGCCTGGATTGCCGCCCGGAAGCCCCGGGTGGTAGTGATCTCCTGCTCGGCTCCGGACGAAAACGGCTGGATGAGCCGCAGCCTCTGGGGCGCCCAGCTGCATCGCAGCGTACTGGATGCGTGCGATGTGCTCTTGGTGGAGATCAACGATCAGCTCCCCTCGTTTGTCAGTGAGGGTGACGGCCACATGATGCTCCACATCTCCGAGGTGGACGGCATTATTGAAAACAGTCATCCCCCGCTGGAGACGCCCCCGGCAAGTTCGGACGAGACGGATGCCAAAATCGCCGGCTACATCGCCGATCTGGTGGACAACGGCAGCTGTGTCCAGTTCGGTCTGGGTGGCCTCGCCAATGCCATCGGCTCCAACTTAGCGTATGCGGGAAAGAAGGATCTGGGACTTCAGAGCGAGGTTATCAGCAACTGCGTGGTCGATCTGATGAAAAAAGGCGTTATCACGAACCGCTGCAAGCAGGATCATCCCGGCCGCTGCGTGGGCGCTTACTTTGTGGGCGACAAGGACCTGTGGAATTTCGCAAAGGACAATCCGACCTTCTCCTTTAAGGAAATCGACTGGGTGAACGATCCCCGGAGCATTTCCCGCAACGACCATGTGGTTTCCATCAACAACGCCATGGAAATCGAACTAACCGGTCAGGTCAACGCCGAGAGCATCGGCTCGCGGCAGTTCTCCGGCACCGGCGGCCAACTGGAATGGGTCATCGGCTCCCAGTGGTCCAAGGGCGGCAAGAGCATCATCGCCCTGCGCTCCACCTATACCGACAATCAGGGCGCGCTGCACTCCAAAATCCTGCCCCAGCTGCCCGTGGCTAGCATCGTCACCACACCCCGCACCTGGGTGCAATATGTGGTGACGGAGTATGGCGTTGCCAACCTAAAATATAAATCCGTCCGAGAGCGGGCGGAGGCGCTGATTGCCATTGCCCATCCCGACTTCCGGGAGAAGCTACGGGCACAGTTGCCGCTTTGACCGTGAAAGAAGCACAAGGACCCCGCGTCTTGACGCGGGGTCCTTTGTTGTCTTTTACGAAAAGCGTGTGGTGCGGCGAAAAGAACAGGCAAATAAATTGACTTCCGGATAGAAAACTGTGTAAAATGAAATTTATTATTTTTTTAAAAAGGCGGTCAAAGCATGAAAATTCTAAAACAGCTTGGGATAGTATTTGGCCTGTACTGGGTCAGTCAGATCATTGAGAGCGTCCTGCCATTTACATTTCCTGCCAGCATTATCGGTATGCTGATTCTACTGGCGGCACTGATTGCCCGCGTACTCCGGCCGGAGCAGCTGCGGGAGAGTGCGGATTATCTGGTGGGTAATCTGGGCTTCTTTTTTATTCCGGCGGCAGTGAGTATACTGAACTATGTCGATCTGATCCGCAGCAATGCGGTGCAGCTGGTCATTGTGTGTGCAGTGTCCATGGTGCTGACCTTTCTGGCCACTACCATGACGGTGCGCTTTACCTGCTGGCTGATGAAACGTGGAGGTGTGCAATGAGCGAGCTTGTTCAGTCCTCCGCTTTCGGTATTGCTCTAACGGTTCTGGCCTACTGGGTTGGCGTGAAAATTCAGAAAAAGACAGGTCTGGTCATCTGCAACAGCGTCATTTTGGCAACCATTCTGATCATTGCCGTATTATCCGTATTTCATATCCCTGTTGAGGCGTACAATCAGGGTGGCAGTATCATCAATCTGTTTCTCGGTCCCATCACGATCTGCCTTGCGACGATGGTTTATACGAAGATAGACCTGTTGAAAAAGCAGCTTTTGCCGATTTTGATGGGATGTCTGGCTGGCGCGGTGGCCTCCATTGTCAGCGTTTTTCTAATGTGCCGACTATTTGGCTTTGAGCCGGAGCTGACCGCGGCCATGCTGCCAAAGTCCGTAACTACCCCCATCGCCATGGCCATTGCCCAAGCCAATGGCGGCGTCGTGTCCATCACGGCGGTGGCGGTGATCTTCACCGGAATGCTAGGAAACCTAATGGCCCCGCTGATGATTCGCGTTTTCCATGTTAGGGATCCCTTGGCGGCGGGACTGGGCATCGGGGCCTGCAGCCATGCCATGGGTACGGCCAAGGCGCTGGAGCTGGGCGAAACCGAGGGCGCTATGAGCAGCCTTGCCATTGGCCTGTGCGGAATTTTTACTTCGCTGGCAGCGCTGCTGTTTCCTCTAATACTTTAAAAGAATATTATCCGTGGAAAGCGCCGGAGCGGGGTGACAGAGCCCTGCTTCGGCGCTTTCCAGCTTGTGAAAAAAGGAGTCCTGCTAACAAAAGTCAATAGGTAAAGTGAAAAAATTAGGCAACGACAAAAATGGCACGACAAAAAGGCGG
>JALCRR010000009.1 GCA_022652815.1 Oscillibacter sp. | reverse complement strand
CCCAGCAGCATCTTGGCGAACGCGTAGCCCGTCAGGGTGTCGGCAGGACGGAAGGTGCCGTCGGAGTAGCCGGAGATGTAGCCGGCGGTCTTGCAGTAGGAGATGTAAGCCGCGAAGGTGTTGGAAGCGGGCACGTCCTTATAGGGGGCGGCGGCAGCCGTCAGAGCGCTGGCGGCATCGGCGCCGATCATCATGGAGACGATGATCTTGGCGGCAGCGCCGCGGGTCAGGGAACCGGTGGGATTGAAGCTGCCGTCCTCATAGCCGGTGATAACACCGAGCTTGTTGAGAACTGCAACGGCTTCCGAGTACGTGATCGTAGACTTGTCAGTCAGATCCTTGTACTCGGTGGCACCAGCGGAGATCGTGACCAGAGAGAAGGTCATGACCAGAGCCAGCACCAATGAAAGGAACTTTTTCATTAGGGTATCCTCCTTCATAGATTCGGAGAAAAACCGACAGGCTTCGGGCCGTAACTGTATTGCACCGACTGCTCGCCGCAACACTTTCTTACGGGCATTCACCCCATGGATTTTCCTCCTTTAAAATTTTGGTGGAAATTACCACCATCTTTTGTCAGAACGCCACGTTTCCGGTTTCTTTCCCGGCGCACATACCGTGGCTAGCCGTTCCCGTATCTGTGACGGGAGGCAAACCGTAATCGTTTTGTTCTGCATGATGAATCTTATCAAACGACAAAATGTTTTGCAAGAGGTTTGCGGCCTTTGTAACATAACCGTAATATTTTAACTCATACAGTGCCCGCAACGGATTCCGCCACCCTTCCCCTTCATTAAATATAGAAAGAAGGGCCGGCTGTTGCCGGCCCTTCTTGGGAGTCAATGCGGGGTTCTCGCGACTTTACTGTGCGTCATCCTCACGGCGCTTTTTGCCGATCAGAGCGAACCACAGCAAGACGATGCCGGAGATGCCGGAAGCAGCAATCCACAGACCCATGGAATCGCCGGTCTTGGCGGGAGCTGCAGCCAGAGGAGTCTCCTCATCAGGGATATCCGCGACTTCATCGGGCGTCTCAGCCAGAGGAGGCGTGATGTCCGGGATGTCGGCGGTGGGAGGTGTCACCGGATTGATGATGACAGGATCTCCGCCGGGATCCGGGGTCGGCACGTCAGGAATCGGAGCCGGTGCAGGCGTGGAATCCACAGTCTTTACATAATAGAGGGTAAAGGTCTGGGTTTCGCCAAATCCAACTTCGCCGCCCTCTTCCTGAGAAATCTCAGGCTGGAACGTATATCCCGTGCGGTCAGCAACTGCGGGGACGAAGGTTGCCACGCCGGTGGTATCGTTGATCGTCCAAGTGCCGACGGTAGCAGTGGCGTCATTGTACGAGGAGGACAGATCCACGCGGGCATCTTCTGTCGTGGCGTTGGTATAGCGGTCATAGGTCTGATAGATATGAATGACTTCTGCGCCGCTGGCCAGAGAATTGGTGTAATTCAGGACAATCTTATAGGAATCGTTGTTGGGCTCCAGAACCTCCACGCTGGTATTGCTGCCATCGGAGATGAAACCATGCTGGACGGTGGTCTGATCCTTCGTGTAGGTAAAGGACTGATAATTGGTGGGATCAACTGCATAAGTGCCCTGTGTCGCATTGGAAACCCAGTTGCTCACCGTCTCGGCATTCACAAGAACGCCATTACGGTACTGAGAATAAACGCGGGTAAGCTGATAGTAATAGGTCTGCGGCACTTCGTAGGTGTTGGTGATCGTCTGCATATAATCAACGCCCTCACGATTTACCGTACCATAGGAAACCTGATAGTTGCGGTTGTCATAGGAAACCGTATCACCATCGTTTTTAACCACATAATCGGTCTTTCCGTCAATCATAACCGGGAGAACTTCCTTGGCCGTGTACTGGATATACTGACCGTTGGAGGTGTAGGTGTCCAGATCGACCCAGCCATCATAGGTGCCAATGTTGTCAACAATATTCACAGACACCGGATCGCCCACGGGCTGGCCGTCAGCAAAGAGCTGAACGTAGATCGATGCGGGTGCTACGGGAGCGGCGCCGTCCACACCATCGGAAACCATGTTCGCAAAGACCTTCGTCACCTTAAAGGTGGTTCCGGTCGCGGGCTGGTTGATGGTATTGATGAAGATGTTTCCATCGTGGGAGGCTAGGGTATAGTTGCCGCCTTCCACAGAAGTCTCTTCCACAGTATACAGGATCTCGACGCCGTTATCATTGTACTTGGGCATATCAGTGAAGCTGAAATTCCAAGTGCTGTCGGTCTGCACGGCAGGCTCATCGGGTGTCACAACATCCGCATTCCCGCTAAAGCCAATCGTCATGGTCTTGGCTTCCACGGCTTTTCCGCCCACCATCGTGCCTTCAGCAGCAGAAATGGTGAAGGTCACATCGGGATGCTCGGTGCCGACGGGGTCCTGCCAGACCTTCGTCACAGCGATGGAAACCGTACCCGTTGCAAGACGATTGGTAATGGTATAATTCGCATTATCAATCACAGCGGGAGCGTAATCCTTCTTGCCCTCAACAGAATCCAGAGCTTTCTCGCCAATGGTATAGGTGTATGCCACCGTGCGGTCGCCGCTCATGGTGGGCAGGTTGTCAAAAAGGATCGTCTGGCTGTTGCCGATCGTCGTTGCAGGAACAACCTTCGTATCCACCGGGGTCGCTTCCCCGTTGCGGTAGAGATACACGGTAATGTTCGCCGGACGGTTGGCGGTATCGCCGCCGTCTACCCAGAACTTGGTAACCTGAACCCCGGTCGTGCTCATGGTCAGGGTATTGGTCACGTTGAATACAAAGTCCTTGCCGGTATTCTGATCTGCGCTGATCTCGGAGTTATAGCCGGAGGTACTCTCCGTGACTGCGTAGCGATAAGCGGTACCGGTTGTCGTGTACTGCGCAAGGCCGGACCACTCCTGCTTGGTGCTGCTCACAACCGAGCGGGTCTGCTCTTCCGCCTGTGCAAAGGCCAGATCCTCGACCTCAGACACGGTGCCATCTTCCCCGGTCACACTGTAATAGCGGTGCAGGGTAACGGTGCCGTTGCGGTTTGCAGAATTCACGGTATCGACCCAAGTCTTATTCACCGTCACAGAAACCGTTCCGGTGATGGTGTTCGTGATATCCTGCGTAAAGGTGCCGTTGGCGGCGTCATGCGTCACGGAGCTGTAAGAAACCTGATAGTCGCCGGACATTCCGCCCGCTTCAATGAGGCTTTCACCGTTCATCTCGTAGACGCGATACTCCAGCTCCACCATCTGGGTGGTTGCGGAAACCTCATCTGCGCTGGAGGAGCCTTCAGCCGGTTCAGCAGGAACGGAAACCTCCTGATACTTGGGGCAGTTTTCAAAGGAATAGGCGGTATCGCCGTTTGTCATCGTATCGGTCTTGCCGGTAAAGGCCCATTCGTCAGAGGAACCGGCGACACGCTGATAAAGACCGACGACGACGTCGTCATGGGTAACCGTACCGTCCTCCCGCCAGATCTTTGTGCCGGAGATCGAAATGTTGGCGGGATCCTTGAGCTTATTGGTAAAGACGAAGGAATGATCGGCACCGGCCTTAATATCCAGCTGGGTATAAGCATCGCTGACAGATTCCGGTCTTTCCTCAGTCACGGTGTACCGATAAGCCACGCCCTCGTTGTCATAGGCCGGCAGCTCATCAAAGGAAACGGAATCACCGGATCCGGGCACAGTCAAAGAGGCCTGCTTGCCGTCAACCATGTATTCGTTTCCGTTCTGCCACAGCAGAGCGGTTACATCGCTGCCGTTATGGGAAGCGCCTGCCACGTCGATCCACTGCTTGGAAACCGAAACGGAGGTGGTGCCGGTACGGACGTTGGAAATATCATTGCTGCCCGTCAAATAGTGCACCTTATAGCCATTTTCCACGGCATTTTCCATGAGCGGAGTCGCAGAGGTCTTGCCAGACACCTCGCGTACCACATAGGTGTTAACCGTGACAGAGGAAATCTGCTTGTTCTCGCCCTCGCCGGACTCCTCGATGGTATACTTGGTCAGGTCTGCGTTATGATTATCCTTTGTGAACGCATATGCCCAACCGTCGTTTGCGGCTACCGCCACGGGGCCGGAAATCAGTTTTGCGTCAGCGCCCGTTCCGTCGAACAGACCCACATAGATCTCAGTGGGACGGCTGGATTCGGCAGAATCATCTTTCCAGGACTTGGTGCCGGAAACAGAGATCGGCTGATTCGTCACCGCGTTGGTGATGACAAAGCCGTCTGCGGCATTGCCGGTCACGGAAACCTGCTGATAAATGGAAGCGTTTGCTTCTTCTGCCACAGAAAAGTCCTTAACCAATGCGCCGTTGAAGGTCAGAGGAACATCCTCGAACGTGGCGCTGGACGCCTGACTTGTGAGCGTCACCGTCTTTTTGGGCGCGTAGCTCTCGCCGTCATGCTTCAGTTCCACCGTAATGCCGTTTTCGGGCCATGCGGAAATGTTGCTCACCCACTGCTTCGCGACCGTGATATCGGTGGTAGCGGTGGTGATGTTCGTCAGATGCAGCGTTCCATCGCCCTTGGAGGTCCAGCCATCGGGGGTCTGTTCTTTCAAGGTATACTCATGGGTCGTGCTCAACAAGCCGTCCTTGTTGTTGGGCACCTTCTTAATCGTATAACCCCAGACGGAATCGCTGCTGGTGTCAACATTCTTGTTCACCGCAAAACCATCCGGCAGCGCCACACCATCAACGGCAGCAGCCGTTGCTCCGGTGGAGCTGAGGGTCAGCGTCGCGTAATCGGCACCGTCCTGCTGGAGCATCACGGTAATGCTCGCAGGCAGCTGCGTGCCGGCAGGAGCAACCCAGCTCTTGGAAATGGACAGATCGGTGTACGTCTGTTCGGCAGTGTTCTTGCACACATAGGCGCTGTCTTTCTTTGTCAGAAGCTCGCCAGAGCCCACGCTCAAATTCCCGTGGGAAACCTGAATGGCCTGCGTCTGCTCAGCTGCCTGATAACCACTGGGAGGCGTAACCTCGCTCAACGTATACGCAAAGCCGGAGGGAACGTCGGTAAAGGTCACGTTGCCGTTCGCATCTGCCGATGTCGTAATCGAACGACCGCCTGTTTCGGAAGTGGGCGTCAGCGTAAATTTTGCATACTGCGTAGAAGATTTGCTGGTGATGGCCGAACCGGAAAGATCGGTCTTGGTAAAGGTCAGGGAGCCCAGAGCGCCCTCAACGGTCGGAATCGTAAAAGGAGCTGTTTTCAGGCGCTTCTCCACCTCTTCGCCGGTGAAGTTCCTCAGATCCTCGCCATCTTCCAGCATGAGGAACTTCAAGCTCGTGGCGCCATTGGTGGCGTATTCCTGCCCGGCTTTAAAACCAGCGGCTTCCGTCAAAAGACGCACGCGATACGTCATAGAATAGGTAAAGGGATTGGAAATCGTGCCGGAGCCCGAGACGGTATCATTCCGCAGGCACCAAGACAGCGTCTTCGTGCTGGGATTGAAGTATTTCACATAATCCGCGTTGGTGGTGGAAATATTGGAATCGTACGTCTGATCAAACTCCACCGCACTGGACATGGGATCTGTGACAATCCAAGCCTGTGCCGTTTTGGTGATAATGGTGCTGATGGAGCCGAGGTTCGTAGAAATATCGCTGCCGGAGGCGGAGGGGAAGTTATGATTCACCCCAACGGTACCCGTCAGCCAGGTATTGATGTTCTGATACGTTGTAGAGGCATAGTCATGATAAATGCTAATGCTGTTGCTCCAATTGAGCTGATTTCCCGAGGCTGTCTCAGACATGCCGTAGGTCAGAGAATACAGTGTGGCATTATCCTTGATACTTGTAGCCAATGCGGGAATATTGGCTACATCTTCCTGAGTATTAAAGTAACCGCCGCCCTTCGTACCGCTGATGAAGGACGTCTCGTTCTGAACCGCACTTGCATTTGCGACATGGTACGTGGGCACACCGTCGGTCAGGAGAATCACATAGACGCTCTTGATGCCGTTGATGGCGCCGTTGCTTGCAAGGCCGGAAGAAACCAGATTGCGCGCCAGCATCAGGCCGCCTTCCATATTGGTGCCGCCGACATCGGTCGCCGACTGGACGTCATGTGTATGATAATACAAGACATCCTCTGAGCAATCCGGATCCGTGCAACCCTTATACGTGCAGTGATTGTGTTTGTACTTTTCATACGATGTGATTCCACAGACTTTGCACTGATAATAAGAACGACCATACGTGGGGGATATCTTCGTCCAATCGCTGCCTTTGCTTTCCTTGATAAAATCCGTCTGGACAGTCTGCGTGTGTCCGTCAGGCAGCGCAAAGTGAGACTCCAGACTGCCCACGGCACCGGAGACGGTGGTATTCACGGTATCGTTCTTGCCCGTGTTGGCTTCGGTCCAGTTCAGCACCGTCTTGGCGTCAGAACCAAATTCCACAACGGAAACCATGCGCTTGGCCTGACCCGCATCCTTGACATAGCTCGTCAGGAAGTTCTGGGCAGCGGCCTTCGCCTTGGTAATGCGCATCTCTGCGGCATTCGTCGTGTCCTTGCCGGAATCGTTCCACTCCATGGAGCCGGAGGCGTCCATCACCAGACACACGGCTGCGTCCGGAGAGATGGTCAGCTTCTGAAGATCCTGCGTTGTGGTCACCTGCAGGGTGATGTCAAACACATTTTCCTTGGCTGTGCCCGCAATGGTTTTCGTCGTGGACACCGCATAATTGTCGGCGGTTGCTGCCTTGCCGTCCTTATCATAATAGGACGTTGTCCCCTGCTGCTTAATCTGCTGGGAACTTTCGTCCGTGGCGAATGCCGTGACCTGCACCAGACCCAAAGAGAGGACCAGTGCCATGAACAGGGACAGTGCGCGCTTGAACGTGTACCGGCTCTTTCCTTCGTGTTTGCCAAAAATGTTTGCCATGTTTCGTTCTCCTTTCATGTTGAGACCGAAATCCGTGGCAACCGGACTGCCGTAGCGTTTCCGCTTTAGGCCCCCAGCTTTGCGTCCCGGCGTTTCCCCCGGTTTGCCGTTTCAGGTATTTCCTGTTTCTCTTTCCAACCTTTATATTCTAAATAATATTGAACGCTGTTTTTTGTCACATCGTGACGACGCTGTGTCATTTTTGGGGATCCAGAGCGCTGTTTATCAAGAATAAAAGCTCCAGCACGCTGCGGAAGCTCTCTTCCCTGCCGCCCTCCAGCCATTGGACACTGCCCTGCCAGCTGGCGTTCTGGCGGAACATCACCCGCACGGCGAAGGTTGCAAGCTTGCCCTCGGCTGCGCCCTCGGCACTTTCCGTGCCCACCGGCTGGGGCTGCGTGGGAGAAAATTCCCGTCTGGCAGCGAAGGACTGGGGAAACCGCATCTGATCCAGCAGAGTGTCCATCTTCAGCAGCATCTGCATCAAGCAGGTGAACACCTCGCCTCCGTCCAGATACGGGTTAAAAATCCGCCCGGAGAATCGATCCGGGCCAAATGCATCCACACAAATCATTGTGGTGCGGAACTCATTGCCAAGCGTTTTCTGCATTCTGCAGCAACCTCCTGTTTTTTCTACTTTACACGTTGAGAATACCATACGCCGGTTACACAAGTGGGTACAAATTCAATTTTCTCTTTCAAAATTTTAGAATTTTTCTGTATCTTTTTGCGAAAACCCGCAAAATGACACAAATGTTGGGGAAATCGGCCGTCTTTTTTGCTTGCTTTTGCAGGGACAGCCGATTATGATGAAAGAAAGGAACCCCCGCACAATTCAAATAAGGAGGAATTTCACATGAAACATCCCCTGAAAAAACTGTTGAGCCTTGTGATGGCGCTGGCCATGCTGGCCTCGGTGACCGCGGTCATGACCGTAGGGGCATCGGCAGCCTTCCCCCTGATTGTCGGCGAAACAGAGATTTCAATAACGGAATCACGTTCCGGCACCGGCTGGGGCTGGGATCATACCACAAAAACCCTGACACTCACCAATGCAGCGCTGGAAAATACAGATCTCCCCGCAATTTGCCTACCCGCAGGCGCAACCATCGTCCTGAACGGGAGAAACACGGTTACTGCTTCGAGGATTCAGGGCTGGGGTGATCTGACGTTCTCCGGTAACGGAACCCTGACCGTCACAGCACCCGACCACACCTACGCGATTGCTGCACAAGGCGAGATCCTCCTGAACGGTTTGTCCTTCACCTCCCCCACCGGAGTGCATGTGAAACATTACCCGGATGACGGGTTTACAATGACGGTGGAAGCCGACGACATAACTCCCTGTACCTCCGTTACCATCGGAACCGCCGCACCCAGCGGCGACAGCGACCCCACCTATCAAGTGACGGTGAAGCTTCTCGGCAACCAAGCCGTGAACGTGTTCAGCTCCGGCTCCAACGCCAACGGCGGCAACACGCAGCTGAATAAGGACTGTACCTCCATCACGATTCCCGTGACAACGAAACAGGTCACGCTGTCCGCCAAGTTGGCAGACGGCGAGGTCATGGCCGTCTCCTGTGAAAAAGAGCAAATCCCACTGGCACTGGACAGAGAAACCGGCATCACGAAAGCAAACGTAGACATCCGGCAGGACACCACCGTTGCTGTCTCCATTCTGAAACACGCCGATCCGTCGAGTCTCTCCGATCACCAGACCCCGCTGGACATGGGTCAGATGATCTATGGTGCAGTCGGCCAGCTGCTCACGGATGACGAAATCAAGGAAAGATTCCTCAAAAATGCTGTTCCCGTGGGGGATGACGCCGCCCTGACGCGGGAGGAAGGCATTACTGTGACAGCTGATGCGTGTAAACTGGCAGGCATCTTCTCCGTCGATCAAACCACCGGGGTCACCACGCTGGCAACCTCCACGCGGCTCGGCCTACTGGACACAAAGAACGCAACCATAAACGTTGACGGAAAAACGATCACCTTGCATCAGAATGACATAGAACTCCTGAAGCGATCAACCTATACAGGCCAGATTGTTTTCATGAAGAAGGGCACGGACGCCTCCGGCGAAGAGGTATACGTCATAGACGGCGCCAGCAACGAGAGCAACGTCTCAGGCGGAACCGCTGCCCCCAACGGAATGCACCTAATCAACGCCGGCAACACTGTTTTTGCGAGCATCGACCAAGACAGTACGGGAGGCTTCCAAATCGACCTCGCCCTCGCCAACCACCGCACCTTCATTACTGTTGGTGGAAACACGTTCACCAAAAACGAAAACACAGCAGAAGCGTCCGATCAAACCATTCTGACGGTCACCGTAAAGGCCGATTCGGCGGTTTCTGGTGAGGAAGAAAGCGTAGGAACTACGTCAGCCATCGCGAAGAAATTCACGCTCTGGGGAGCAGCGGAGGACGGGACACAACTCTTGCTCACCTCAGAAGGCAGCGCGCTTGTGGTCGGTGCCAGCGCCGCAGAGATTGCCAGTGCGGGGGGCGGCACCGTCTTAGCCGCCGCCACAAATGAAACCGTAGATACCGCCGTACTCGACCGGTTCACGGATGCCGCTGCTGTTCCCGAAGCGCAGAAGGCAACCATCGCCGCATTGGTAACGGCGGGAATCATCAACGGCACCCTGGACGGCAAACTGAATCTCCCCGGGGAGTTGACAGCCAACGCAGTCCGAACCGTGGTCGTAAGAGAAACACAGCTAGCCGGCGGCACGCTCTTTCGTGATTAACGCCCAATCGGAACCCCAACCGCAACCATACAGAGGAAAGCAACGCCCGGACAGAGCCCATGTGGTTCTGTCCGGGTTTTGTGCGTCTGCCGCTTGCCCGCTGTCGGACGAAACCCTTCCGCATAAAGGCGCGGCTCCGTTTGCTTGCAGTCCGGATAAACGCCCATAAAATGCGGGAATCTGCCGCTTTTTCCCTTACTTTTCACCCGGCAGCCGCTTATGATGAGAGAAAGGAACCCCCGCGCAATTCAGACAAGGAGGAATTTCACATGAAACATCCCTTGAAAAAGCTATTGAGTCTTCTCATGGCGCTGGCCATGCTGGCCTCCCTCACGGCGGCGCTGACCGTAGGCACATCGGCGGAGGAACCACCTTACCAGGTCGGCGGAACACCGATCTCAACAGATGCATCAACTCCCGGCGACGGCTGGGTCTGGGAGCATACCACAAGAACCCTGACCCTCAACAACGCCGCGATCAGCGCACCGTCCGAGTATTTATCGGCGATCATGTTGCCCGATGGCGCGACCGTTGTTGCGAACGGCAGCAACACGGTTTCCTGCGCAGAAGAAGAGGTCGCTTCGGGCATCTGCTGCCGTGGCAATCTGACGTTTGCCGGCACCGGAACCCTCACCGCCACAGGAGGTGACGTGATTCCTGCGATTATTGCGATTGGCACGATGGACTTGGGCTGCCTGTCCATTCTCTCCCCCACCGGGGCCCATGTAAAATATTACCCACACGATTCTTTTTCAGAAATTGTTCAAGCCGATGATAGGACTGCCTGCTCCACCGTCACCCTCGGCTCTGCCGCCACCGCCGCACCCAGCGACAGCGACCCCGCCTATCAGGTGACGGTGAACCTTGTCGGCAGCGGTAAACTGGACGTATTCAGCTCCGGCTCCAGTTCCGACGGCGGACACACGTTTCTGACGAAGGACGGAGAATCCGTGACGATTTCCGTGACAACGAAACAGGTCACGCTGTCCGCCACACCGACCTATTCGGGCACTGTCATCATCGGGTCCAATGGCAAGAACGAATTCGGTATTGTGACGCCGGAAAAACCCACTCTGGAAAAAAACGTGGACATCTCCAAGAACACCACGGTCACCGTGACGTTACCGGGCATCCTCGCACTTCCAACGAACCCGAACCTCACCACCATGGGTCTGGGGCAGATGCTCTACGGCGCAGCCGGTCTGATGCTCACCCCTGATATGGTGATGGAGAGAGCGAAGTCTCTGGGGATTGCAACCGCGGCAGACGGCACTCCCGACCGGGACTATGGCATGATAACCGCTGCCGACGCACTGACACTGGCGAGCGCATTCTCCGTGAATGAAAAAATGGGCGCCATGACGATCAACACCCCCACACGGCTTGTTTTGTTTGACGCAGAAGCAAAAAACCTGCACCTTGAAGGCACGACGGCGACCGTGGATCAGGCGTCCGTGGATGCACTGGCAGCACAGGGAATCACCGGTTCCGGGACTGTCACAACGCAGAAGTATACGAGCAACAACAGCGAGGAGTTTTACATCGTGGAATCCAGCACGGCGGAGGATTCCGGCGAACGCAACGCCACCGGCAACACGGACAACGCCGGGACACCCCTCGCCGACCTTCAAAACCTCAGCTTCATCTCACTTTCCGGCAACGGCGACAACAGCGACCAAATCAGCGGCTTGCAATTCAACATCGATATATCTGACATCCAACAAACTCCTGGCGCCTCCGGCGCCAAATGGGACACCAGCAATTCCATCACGGTTCTGACCATGATGGCGTCCTCCTCCGCCAGTGTGCAGACCTATTCCCTGGCCGGTGCGATGGAGGACGGGACGCAGCTCCTTGTCGGCGGAGACGGCACCGCGTTTGTGGCAGGGCCAAGCGCTACAGACGTCGCCCAGAAAGTCGGCGGCACCGTCTTAGCCGCCGCCACAGACGAAACCGTGGACACCTCCGTGCTTGCCCGGTTTAAGGATGCCGACACCGTTCCCGCAGCGCAGAAGGCGCCCATCGCCGCGCTGGTAAAGACCGGCATCATCAACGGCACACTGGACGGCAAACTGAATCTCGCGGGGGATTTGTCCACCTCTGACAGCACCTTCCTTTATACCAGAGCCAGCGAGTGGCAGAGTAAATACATGAACAAGGCTGCCTTGCTTGCGCCTCCATCAGCAACCGCCTGATCCGCACAGCAAACCCTTCCCAAACGAAACCAAGCAAAGCCCGGACAGGACAGCGATACAATGTAAAGAGGTCGGACAGGACTCACATGAGTCTTGTCCGACCTTCTGTTTTGCTTGTATGTTTTTACCCCTCCTCGAAACAGCTGAACGCGGGGTAATACCGCAGAGGCACCGGCTCCCCCAGTGCTGCCGAGCGGTTTTTCAGGATCTTCAGCTCCAGCTCCCGGGGGTCTTTCCGCTTTTCCTCGTCGATGTTGAAGCTGCGGGAACCGGCATTTCGCGCCTGCAAGCCCAGTAACACATCGGCGGAGTAGTCAATGCCGCCGGACTCCTTAAATGCCGCCATGGAGACCTCCAGATTGTAGTTCTCCCGGTTGAACGACGAGATGGTGAAAATCGTCAGCTTGTACTGGCGCGACAGCTTTTTCAGGGAGCACACGATGCGGTCGAGGTTCTGCTTGTCGGTGAAATGGACGTCCACCGGGGCGATGATCTGCAAGTAGTCGATCAGCACCACCGGGCGCACGCCGGTTTCCGCGATGTGGCGCTCAATCTCCCGCTGAATGGTGTCCAGTCCCGTCTCGTGGTCGCCTTCCCGGAAGTAAAGATGCCCCGCGTAACCAGCGTATGTCTGCTTGGCATCGTCCAGATGGGCGCGCTCGGCAATCGTGTAGCGCACGTACCGCCGCCCGTCCAGCACGCCGCGGACGGTCTTGGCCATCTGTCGCCGAGCCGAGGTGTCCGCCAGAAACGATTCCCGGGAGATGGAACGCGCCATCAGCTCGAACGCGTCCATTTCCAACGTGAAAATCAGCACGTCTCTCCCCTGCTGCGCCAGCTGATCGGCCATCTGCATACAAAACGACGTCTTGCCGAGAGACGACACCGCGCCGAGGACGTAAAGCCCATCAAAAAGCCCGCCGTCCAGTGCCTTGTCAACCGCGGGAAAGCCCGTGGACAGCTCCGGACGCACCGCCATTTCCGCGATGTGGGCGGCGAGGGCGTCCATACGTCCGGCGGCGGAGGTCGAAGAATACGGAGGCGGACGGTGCGCCATACCGGCGTCAAACTGCGTTTTCAGCCACCCGGCGCACTTGGTCCGGTCGGCGGTGAGAAATTCGTTTAAGTCCTTCCCCTCCGGCACGGCATCGCAGCGCCAGACCCACGGGAATTCGGCGCAAAGCGCTGCCGCCCAGCCCTCGCCTGCCGCGTCATTGTCCGTGATGACAAAGACCGGGGCGGGCTTTTTGAGGTCCCGCAGCCGCTGGGCGAGCTTCTCCCGATTTCCGGCGCCGTTCAGTGCAGCGGCTCGGTAGCCCAGTTCTTCCGCAGACAGTGCGTCAAACGTGCCCTCCAGAAGAAAGCAAGGCTCTCCGCTCTCCAGCAGCTCCGGCTGGAACAGCGGCGAGGGCTGTCCCTTTTCGTTGAGGTATTTCTTCTCCGTGACGCTCCGGCGCACCACGTGCCCGCCCTCACAGGGCAGCACCGCGCAGTCGGCCTTAGCATCATAGCCCAGCTGAAAACGCTCCATGGTGGCGGGAGACAGACCGCGCTGGGCGAAGTAATCGGTTTCGTTTCGGTTTTGATAGCAATTGGCTATATATTCCGCCGATGGGCGAAACAGCGCACAGCCCGTTGATTTTGGCGGTATCGCCGTCTTTGCGGCGGTGGGTTGCGTTTTCAGCGGCAGCGGTGCGCCGTATTTTGCCTGTGCAAGTTTCAGTGCCTCCCCCGGTGAGGTGAGGTGCTCGTCGATGGTCAGCAGGTCAAAGAGGTCGTAGTCTGCGCCGCAGGCGAAGCAGTGTACCTTCATGCGGTTGGGATCGTAGCCCATGGAGGGGTTGCGATCGCAGTGCTCCGGGTTCAGGCAGCGAAAGCGCCGGGCGGGGTCGATCTTCCGGTCATAGAGGTAGTCGAGGATATGAGGACGCAGGGCGTCAAAGGTGTCAGTCATGGGGTCACTTCCCTTTTCGTGCGGTGTATTTTGTCTAATTATAGCAAAAGACGTCCCGGCAGGCGAAGGATGCCGAACGTCTAAAATATCTTAAGATATCTATAAGGGGAATTTCGGGGGGAAAGGCAGAAAAAAAGTTTGTTGGAAAAAGAGGAAAAAAGGGGAAAAATTCTGGTTAGATGTGGGAATAAAAGTTGCAAAAACCGGGAAAAATAACAGGGAGCGGAAGTGGGGCTTTGCACGTTCCGAAGTCGTTCAAACACGAAGCGAGGTCGGAACTGCACGGGAAAGGGTGCGCCACTGCACGGCTTGAGGTCGGAATCGGACAGCGTTTCAAGGTCGGCAGGGGACGCCTTTTCCACGGTGTGGACAAAGTTTCAGACAGGCGCCCGGTTTCATGCCAGCTTTCTTGGTAAATTGGGAATTTCCGGGGGTTGCGGCCCTGTAAATGTGGAAAAGCCCGTGGAGACATTCCACCGAGCAGCCTTGAAACAGGGAAGCAAAACAGGGAATTCAGACATGGAATCGTGCAGATAAAAGACGCCGGAACAGCCCGTCCCGCAGGGGAAACGGGCTGCTTTCGGTCACTGGGCGGCGGATTCGTCGCCCTCTTTTTTCGCCTTTTTCCGGGGTTTCTTCTTGCCGCTCTCCAGCCGCTTGGCAGTGCGGGCCTTGTCCAGCTTTTCGATGTAGTCCGTCATGGCGGCGTCCACGCCCACGGTCATCTGGCCGGAGAGGAACGTGTTGATGTTGTCATAGTCAAAGTCCATGGTGAACGAGCCCCCGGAGATGCTCTCAATCTCCTCCACGGCCTTGTTAAACGGCTTCATGATGGCCTCGTCATAGTTGCGGTTCTTGACCTCCGCCTTGGTGGGCAGGCCGATGTACTCCACGATGTCCTCAATGCCGACGTGGAACGCTCCGGACACGGCTCTCGGGTCCTTCCGGGCGCGGTAGAAGAGGTAGAATGCCATGCGGTAGGCGTTTTCGCTCAAATGCCCCATCCAGTCGGGAATCAGCTGGTAGTACTGGGTCAAAAAGTGGCGGACGTTCTCGGCAAAGGTGATGCGCACCTCGCCGGTGTACTTCTTGATCTGCGCCTCGGTGGCAAGGTGGGTGGTGTAGAAGGACTCGAAGTACTTCTTATAGGATTCGGCGGTGAGCTTTACGCCGGTGATGCTCTGCACGTCGCCCTTGAGCTGGCGGTACGTGGCGTCCCGGCTTTTTAAGCCCGCCCAGGTCATGTAATCGCTGACCGTAAACGTGGCGCAGTTGTTCCGCCAGTTCTGGACGTTGCCCTGCATCAGGGTGTAGACCAGCAGGCGGTGCGCCGTCCAGCTAAGCTTTTTCGTGTACTCGGACACGGCCTCGAACATCAGCGTCATCTCGTAGTCCTTGTTGCGGTAGGAGATGTTCTGGTTGCCGTAGGCGTCCGGCTCGGAATAGGTGACGGTGATGCCGTTGGATGCGGGGTGGAACTCCCGCCCGCGCTTCATGTTTGCCCACACGCCGCAGATGAAGTACGTCGCCGGGCTGTTGCCCAAAATGTCGTACTGGGAGAGGGTGCGATCCGCCACCGTGGTCTCGAAGATTTCCAGCAGGGTGGCGGCGAATTTCACCGTCTCCGGCGCGGCCTCGGCCACGGCTTTTGCCCGGGATTCCGCCGTTGCAAGGACATGCGTCTCCAGAAACAGATCCATCAGGGGGTAGATCTGCTCAAAATCGTATTTGGCAAGTGCTGCGGCAAACGTCTTTTTGGGTTTGCCCTCCAGCGGCTTGAGATTTCCGTAGGTTTGCAGCATCTCCACGAACTGGTCGGACTGTAAAAAGCGCAGGGGAGTCTTGCGCAGCTCCTCCGGGGAGCCGGAATCGTTCGGCATGGGAAAAACCTCCTTGTGCAAGGGCAGGCGGCAGCCCGCACAGTAACATCTAATTTGTCTGTTATTATAACACCTCGGAGAGGAAATGTTCAAGAAAAAACGTGATTTCTCGGTTTTTTTGGCGAAAAGGCGGCGCCGTCAGTTGTGCTCGCCGTTGATGATTTTGCGCACCTGCCGCTCCGAAAGGCGGAAGAGAATCGCCAGATCCCGGTAGTTGCCGCCGTTAAAGCGGGCTTTGATCTCCCGGTTGCGCCCGTCCCGCTCCAGCGACTCCCGCTTGGGGATGTACAGGTTTTGCCCGCCGCACAGCAGCGTCAGCTGCATGAAGGCCTCGAGGCCGATGACGTCCACGATGTCGCGGTACTCCTCCGGCACGTCGTCGGGGGTGATGGCAAGATCGGGATTGACATTGAGAAGATGATGCATAGGGAAGCTCCTTTCTATTTTGGGTAAAAAAACTCACGTGAGTCTTGTCCGAGATTGTCGTGAAATGCGGCCTTGCCGCGGGAATCCGCGCTGATGCGCGGGAGAATGTCGGCTGCTGCCGACAGAGTTGCGGCCCCCATTCTCTTTTCGATTGCGAAAAGAGAACGCGCTCCGCACGGTGTAAGAGAAACGCGCTTAGAGTTGATCTTCTGCAAGCCTCTGGTGCATCCAGTAGACGCATTCCTGCTCTCTCACGTCAGTCTGGGGCAGAAACCTGCATTGCCTCTGCTTCTACATCGCTTGCGCTTACATTTACCGCCCGGGTAGCGCGTAACGCGCGGGGCAAGAGGAAAAGGCCTTTCGGGTTTGCACCACGAATCGGTGCCGCTGGCGCAAGACGCGGGAATTGGCTCGGATTCCTTCAAACCCTCTCCGCGCGTTCCCCTGACACGAGGTCCCCGCGGCAAGGCTTTGCCGTGGGGTGTGTCATCAGCGCCTTTTTCTTCCACCTTGCAAGGCGCATTCTTTTTCGGCAAGACGAAAAAGAATGGGGGTTGCAGTTCTCCGCACATCAGCGCGGATTCCCGCGGGAACCCCGCAGAGTACATCACAGGTGTAGCCCCTGCAAATTCCCACTTCGCCCCTGCTTGCGAAAGAGCGTCCGGGCACCCTCCAGCGCATCGGGGCCATCGTCGTGAGCGCCGAGGGGGAACTGGGAGAGCTGCTGGAGCAGCAGCGTCTGGTTTTTCTGGAACAGGATGTAACCGTTTTTCACGTCCGGCTGCAGCGACTCTACCCGCATGGTCTTGTCCTCCGTGGAGCGCACGCCTACCACCGGGAGGTACACGCCTTGACGGGCGGACTCCCGGGCCAACTGCTCCTTCAAAAACCACTGGAACTGGTTGGTTTCCGCGCCGAACAGCGTGTAGCGGTGTCCGGTTTCCCGGGTGAGCAGGCGAGATTTGTCCAAAATGTCCGAAATAATTTTGTCCGGGTGGCGGCGGGCAATATCCGCGTCGTAGAGATAGGCAATGCCCGTGTCGTCGTCCACGGCAAGGGTGACGATGGCGGAGAAGTCGCTTTGCTCGCTGCGGCCCAGGGACGGGTCGCAGTAGCCGTAAAATTGGAAGCGGGGCGAGGAAAAGTCCATGTCGCAGGGGTTGAAGAAGCGGAACCAGTCGGGCTGAAACAGGCAGTCTGCCGGGTTGATGGGCTGGTTTTGCATCTCGGAGTTGAAGGCGCTCTCGCCCTCGGTGAGCCGCATAACCTGCAGGTCGTAATAGCCGAGCTTCTGGGGCCACAGGACTTTCGCGCCCTCCAGCATGGCGGCTTTGTGGCGCGTAAAGAACGATTCCGCCGTCTTTTCCCGCTTCGGGTCGGACAAATCCGTGAACAGCCGCTGCCAGACTTCCCACAGGGGAGAGGGCGAGTCGGAGAGCACCGCGCGGTACTTGAGGGCGTAAAAGCCGGGGTTTTCCAGGAGGTTTGCAAGCAGGGAATCGTGGTGCAGGATGGTGCCGATGACCACAATGTCCGTGTAGCTGTCGCCGGACTTGCACACCGCTTTCCAGAACCAGTCCGCGGTTTTCTGCCGCTGCTCCGCCGTGCGCACACCCTCGTCATTTTCAATGTCGTCGCAGAGGATCAGGTCGGGGCGGCGCTCGTAATTCCGGCGGCCGCGGACCTTTTGGCCGCTGCCCACCGCGTCGATGCGGCAGCCGTTGGCAAGGACGATGGAGCCGGACTTCCACGTTTTGCCCGCCTGCTCCCCGAAGTCGGACAGAATGCGCGGGTTTGTCTCCAGTTCGTTTTTGATGGCGTCCAGAAACGTCACCGCCTGGGATTCCGTGTCCGAGATGAGGAGAATGTACTTTTTGTAGCCGTAAAGCGCCGCGTGGAGCACGTTTTTGAGGCTCATTACCGTGGATTTCGCGTGCCCGCGCGGTGCAGCCACCGCAGAGCGCTTTCCCTTGGCACCCAGCAGCTTTTCCCCGTCCGACAGGGGATTGAGCCGCTTCATCACCCGGCGGCGCCAGAGCCGATCCAGCTCCTTGTGAAAGGGGGGAGAGGCGCGGGTGCAGTAGTGGGGCAGGTAGTAGCGGCCAAAGAACGAGGGGTCGGTCGAAGAACGCTGAAAGGGAGTTACGGGGATGACGGGGGACTGCTCGGCTTGCTGGGGGGTATCTCTCATCGCTTGCCTCCCGCCAGCAGCTCGTAGATCTGGCTCAATTTCGCGTCAATGGAGTTTTGCAGGCGCACAAAATCCTCATATTTGACATAGGTGTCCCGCACCCGGGCGGACTCGCGTTCCCGTTCCGCCCGGCTCTTTTCAAAGTCCCGGCGCAGGGCGTCCAGCTCATGAATCAGCCGGCGGATGAAAAAGCCCAGACTCGCCGCCACCAATCCAAAAACAAGCGAAGTGATTTCTTGAAGTTCCATCAATTTTTCAGCTCCTTTCTTCCTCACACCGTACTGCAAAGGGGAGAGGGGAAATAGGGAAGCGCTTCCGCGATGAACTCCGTCTGCGAAAAGGAACAAAGAGAGGGGAGCAGCACCGGAAAAAGGACAAACCGGCGCCGCTCAAAAAAGAACCCTCTATAAGTAGTCTCAAATCGCGTTTTTTTGCACGAAAACGTGCAAAAAATGAAAGAGTTTTTTAAAAAAATTTTCCCACAGCGGAAAAACTCCGCCGCAGGAAGAAGGCACAGCCGATCAGCGGGTGTGCGAAACGGCTTACAAAAAAGCGTCAAAGGGAACAGCAAATTGCCCTGTTTTGCAGAACCGCTTCACAAGGCGGTTCCTTTTTTTTGCAGTAGCTTTAAGTCAACGCCGGGAGCGAAACCCCGTTTTTTCGCCAAAACCCGGCTAAATTCGATTACAGGAGGTATTTTCATGGCATTTGATTACGCAAAGGCCTATCAGCAGTTCATCGACGAGGCGCTGTGCGCATCCTCGGCCACGGCATGGATGATTCCCGAACCCGGCAAGGTCCGCTTCGACGGCGGCAAGGAGGTGGAGATCTCCACGCTATCGACCTCTGGTCTTGGCACCTATCAGTCCGGCAAGGCCGACGGCTCCGCCTATCCCACCGGCACGGTGAGCAACGCATGGAAGGCCTACACCATGTCCATGGATCGCGGCGTCAAGTTCGCCCTTGACCGCGCCGATCCCAGCGACACCGGCTTCATCGCCACCGCTGAAAACGTCATCCGCGAGTTCGCCCGCACCGCGCTGGTCCGCGAGCAGGACACCTACCGCATCCACAAGCTCTACGAGTTGATCGCCGCAGACACGACCTACAAGACCACCCACGTTGTCTCCGCCACGCTGAGCAAGACCAACGCCATTTCCACCGTCACCAGCCTGATTCAGACCGTCCGCGACGATGCGGAGGAGATGACCGGCTACGTTGCCCTGATCTCCCACAAGAACAAGACGGCATTTCTGGAGGCTGCCACCGGCACCTACCACGACATTGCCTTCGGCGCATCCGTTTCCATCAACGGCGTGACCTACGACAACGTGATGATGCTGGACGACACGCCCTGCATTTTCGTGCCCCAGAGCCGCATGAAAACCGTGATTGCTGTCAATGACGGCTCCGACGACGACGGCGGCATTGAGGCCGGCACCGACGCCAAGGACATTGCCGCCCTGATCGTCCACACCGACACGCCGCTGGCCGTTTCCAAGCTGGACTCCATCAAACAGTTCGCACCCCAGGAAAACCAGCTCTTTGACGGCACCGCCATTCAGGCGCGCTATCTCTACGACCTGTTTGTGCCCTCCAAGCGCATGGCCTCCATCGGCGCGGTGGTGAATCCCTGATGACGGCGGAGCAGGTTTTCTCCATTCGGACGAAAGCGGAACTCCTTGCAGGGCAGGCGTTTGGCGATGACGGCGACGCCATCGTGACCATGGCAGGCGAGCGCGCCTGCGCCGCGTGCAACCGCTCCGACATCCCGCCCGATATGGAACAGGCCGTGGCGGCGCTTGCCGCCGCCATCGTCTCCGGCGGCAACGTGAAGGCCCTCAAGCGAGGCGACACCTCCCTGACCTTTACAGCGTCCGGCGCGGAGGACGTCTCCGCCCTGCTCTCCCCGTGGCGCAGACTGGGAACGGTCAAGGAGGACGCATGAACGCAGACGTCATGATGGCCTATCAACTGGCGCGCACCTACGACGACAAGGTGTCCGCGTTCCGGCCTCTGCCGGACGGGACGGAGAAAACGGTGTGCGAAAACGTGCGCGGCGCCCTCTCCCGCTCGGCGCAGGTGGCCTCCCCCACCCCTCCAGACGCGGAGGGGGCTGTGCCCGAGGCGGCCTACCGCCTGACGCTGTTCACCGAGCCGGGCGTCGCGTTCCAAATCGGCGACCGGCTGGCAATCGTCCGGGGGGCGCAAACCATTGCGGCGACAGCGTCCGACAGCTTTTGCTATCCCAGCCACACCATCACCGTGGTGGAGGTGAGGGAGGTTCACACCGGGGCGTAAGCCCCGATTGGGGTCCCCGAAAGAGCCCAGCGCAGCGGGTCTTTTGGGGAAGAGGACGAGCAGCGAAGTAAGCGAGGAAACGGCAAAGCCGTTTTCGAGTGATACGCAGCTTGCTCGGACGAGACTCACGTGAGTTTTTTGTAAAACGGTGGTTCACCGCTGAAAACGTGCCGTGTTGCGGCAGGGGAATCCGCGCTGATGCACGGAGAGAACTCCGACCCCCATCTTCTTTGCTCTTGGGCAAAGAAGATGCGCCTCGGACGGTGGAGAAGAAAACCGCTTAGAGTTGGTCTGCGGCAAACCTTTGGTACATCCAGTAGACGCGGTCATGCTCAGTTGCGGAAGCTGGGGGCAGAACCCTGCATTGCCTCTGCTCCTAACTCGCTGGCGCTTACCCTCAAACGCCCGGGCAGCGCGTAACGCGCGGGGCAAGGAGCTGAAGCCTTTCAGGTCTGCACCACGAATCGGTGGCGCTGGCGCAAGACGCGGGGAGGTGCCGGATCACTTCTTGGCTTCTCCGCGCGTTCCCCCGGCACGAGGTCCCCGCAGCAAGGCCTTGCCGTGGGGTGTGCCGTCAGCGGCTTTTTCTTCCACCATGCAAGGCGAATTCTTTTTCGGAAAGACGAAAAAGAATGGGGGTTGGAGTTCTCCACGCATCAGCGCGGATTGTCTCGGACAACACCAGAGAAGATGGGGGTTGCACAAAAAGTCCCTGTTTGCAAGGGATTGCGGGCGCAAACCGGAATGGAGCCGATATCAGGACAAAAAAACGATCAAATGGTCGTTTTCTGCAAAAATAACGGCTGGAAAGCAGCTTGACGCTTGAAAGCCTTGCGGCACAAGACATTGATGACCCTTTAGGCCCCAAAGGAGGTATTTTTTGAAAATCATGCAAGCTGCCGTGGCGCAGTATTTGGAAAAATGCACCGGCATCCGCGCCGCGGAGGAAAAATCCAAGGCAGCAGGCTATCCGGTGCTTACCGTGACCGTCCGGGAAACCGGCAGCGTCCTGGTGGACGGCGGACGGCAGGCCGAGCGCAGCTACGCCGTCACCGTCCGGGCGGTATCCGACCGGGAACGGGAGGGCAAGACCGCCCTTTTGACCCGGCTATCTGCCGCCATCCTTGCCGGAATCCCCATGGAGGGGCGGGTGCTGCACCCGCTGGACGTGAAAACCGAGGGCGACGCCCTCACGTTTACCGTGACGCTCTGCACGCTGCTGCCCCAGACCGGGACAGGGGACGCGGAGGTCATGGAAACAATCAACCTGAATTTATAAGGAGGCCTATCAAATGGGAATGCCTGAAATCTTTATCTCGTTTCAGACGGCGGCAGTGTCCGCCATCGCACGCTCCGCACGGGGCGTGCTGGCGCTGGTGCTGACCGACGCAACCGTCGGCGGTGAGGCGGTCGCCACTTACCGCAGCCTTGCCGACGTGGACAAGAGCAAATTTACCGCCGCCAATGTGCGGCTTTTGCAGCTGGCCTTTCTGGCCGCACCCAGCAAGGTCGTGGTGCTGCGGGCAAGCGAGGACTCCGCAGATGACTTCGCGGCGCTCAAGACCCTGCACTTCGACTGGCTGGCGGCTCCGGCGCTGACCGCAACCGAGGTGGTCAGCTTCATCAAGACCCAGCGCGCCGCAGGCTGCGGCGTCAAGGCCGTGGTGGCAAACGCCACCGCTCCCGACTGCGAGGGCATCGTGAACTTCTGCGCCGACAATCTGGTGCTCACCGACGGCACCGTCACTGCCACCGACTACGCGGTGCGCATTGCGGGACTGCTGGCGGCGCTGCCGCTGACCCGCTCCGCCACCTACGCAAATCTCGCGGAGATCGTCTCCTGCGACGCAGTTGCCGATCCCGACGATGCCGTGGACAACGGCAAACTCATTGTGGCGCAGGGCTCCGACGGCTATCGCCTCGGCCGCGCCGTCAACTCGCTGACGACCCTGACCACCGATCACGGCGCACCGTTCCAGAAAATCAAGATCGTGGAGGGCGTCGATCTCATCCGCACGGACATCGCCGCCGCCTTTGAAAGCGGCTACATCGGCAAGGTGCTCAACGACTACGACAACAAGCTGCTGCTGGTCACCGCCGTCAACGCCTATCTCAAGAGTCTGGAGGGCGACGTGCTGGACAAAACCGCCGAAAACCTGTGCAGCGTGTCTCTCGCCGGGCAGAAAAACTGGCTGGAAAGCCGCGGCACCGACACCTCCGATATGAAGGACACCGCCATCCTCCGCGCAAACACCGGCAGCGAGGTCTTTCTGGAGGCAAATCTGACCTTCTGCGACGCCATGGAGGATCTGTCGCTGAAGATCGCAATGTAACGGCTGAAAAGGAGGAAAATTTATGGCTGAATTACAGGCAAACCGCACCCTGTCCGGCTCTTTTGCCGAGGTTTGGGTGGACGGCGCACGCATCGCGGAGTTGTCCGAGCTGACGCTGACCGTCAAGCTCCAGCGGGAAAATGTCCAGCTGGGCATGGACGTGGACAGCAAAATTACCGGCTATTCCGGCTCCGGCACCATGACCGTCAAGCAGGTCTACACCCGCTTTTACGAGGTTTTGGAGCAGGCGAAGCGCGGCGTTGACAAGCGCTGCACCATCACCACCGCGCTGAAAGACCCCGACGCCCAGGACGGCGGCGAGGAGCGCTATTCCATCGGCAACGTGGCCTTTACCGAGCTGCCGTTCATTGGCTACAAAATGGGCGCGGTCAACCAGCAGAAGCTGCCGTTTACCTTCCGCCCCAGCGACCTCCAGTGTCTGGAGCGCATTGAGGTGAATGAGTAATGGCCCTGACGGACGTTCTGCGCGCCCGGATTCAGGGGGCAAATCAGTCCGTCAGTGTGGCCTGCGGGGCTCTGGGCACGATTCGTGCCCAGGGTCTGACCGCCCGGGAATGCGCCGCGCTTTCCCACAGCGGCGACGGCGACCGGGCCGTGCTGTACGCCGCCTCCCGGGACTTGCAGCTGGCCGGTGAGGCGCTGCGCGCCGAGGGCAAGCTGTTTACGCCGGACGAAATCATGCAGTTCGTGTCCGACGACGAGGCCAAAGCCGGCGCGGACGCCGTGCGAAAGCTGTCCGGCGCGGATTCGGACATTGAGCGCGCACAAGCCAAACAGGATGCCCAATGCGATCCTGGTACAATACAACCACTTAAGAAACAAAATGCCCAAAATGGTTCCGGCAGTACCGACCCGGAGAGCAAAAAAAAAGTCCGACCCGAATCCGTGCAGGATTCCGGGAACCAGTCCAGCAAAGTCCGACACAAAACCGTGCAGGACAAAAACGCCCCGAACAGCGAGGAAATCCGACGTCCCGCCGTGCAGTCCCGCAAGGAAGCGGTTCGTGAAATCCGACCTGAAACCGTGCATGCGGAAAACGGAGTTCCATCACCCAGATTGCGTGGACAAGACTCACGTGAGTTTTTTGCCGAAAACCGCCCGGGTGTCCGGCAGGTCCAAAAAGGCCAAAAATCGGACAAAAATCCACAAACCGTGGTATTTGCCCGGAAACCGGCATCACAAAATGTAGGAAACGACCAATCCCGGACAAAAACAAAATCAGCCGCCGGAGTATCCTCTGACGGCAAAGATTTTGGGCGCGAGAACGACTTGAAAACAAAAGCGAATGCCTCCGACAGAGGCGAGGTGCACGAAATCAAGTCGGATTTGAGCGCCGGAGAGGCAAAACTGCTGCACGATATCATGTCGGAATTCGGGGACGGTGTGCACGAAACCAAGTCGGAAATGCCGGATACGCTGCACGAAAGTAAGTCGGAAATGCCGGATACGCTGCACGAAAGTAAGTCGGAAATGCCCAATATGTTGCACGAAATGAAGTCGGAATCTGACGAAAACAGCCGGGAGGCTCTGCACGAAATGAAGTCGGAATTCGCGGATTTTGCCCTCCGGGAGCTGCTGGAGGGTCTGCGCAGAGCCAAGCGCGTCCGATAGGAGGTTTTCCATGAACACAAGAACGGTTTTGCTTTGGCACAACAACGGCGTGGAGCGCATCTACTTTACAGTGAATCCTGCCGAAATTACGGTGACGCGCCCCAACACCAACCGCGTCTGCACCCTTGCCATGGGCGGCAGCGCCAACATTTGGGGCGGCAGGGGACTGCGGGAGGTTCGGCTGACCACGTTTCTCCCGGACGAGAATTCGCCGTTTTTTACCGGCACGTCGCCCCAGACGGTTTTGACCCGGCTGCGGTCGTGGCAGGACTCCGGCGACCCCGTGCGCCTGATCGTTTCGGATAGCGACATCAACGACGCGTTTCTCATCGAGGACGTATCCGAGACGCTGCGCGAGGGTGACGCGGACGTGGGTATTTCCGTGACGCTCCGGGAGTACAAATTCAAATCCACGCTGGCAGGGGGCGGCGCAAGCACGGCAACCAAAACCACCACCGCCCGCACCGATGAGCGCACCGCGCCCAAAACCTACACCGTCAAGCGCGGCGACACCCTGTGGGGCATCGCCTGCCGCCTTTACGGAGACGGCACGAAGTGGGGGACGCTTGCCGCCAAAAACGGCATCTCCAACCCCCACTCCTTGCAGATTGGGACGGTGCTGACGGTATGATTTTGACGATTCGAGGCACCGCCGTGGGGCACATCGCCAGCGTCATCACGCTGCAAAAAGCCCGCACGGAGGCCGCCGCCACGCTGACCGCCATGTTCTGGCGCGCCACGGCGGACACGTACTTCCAAACGCTGACCATCGCCACCGGCGACGCGGTGCAGCTGCTGGACGACAAGGGCAAGCGCGTGTTTCTCGGCTCCGTTCAGACCTTGGAGCGCACGCCGGAAACCTTTACCGTCACTGCCTGCGACCGTGGCATCTATCTGACTCGCAACGAGCTTTCCGGCGTGTTTGCCGGAACCGGCGCGCAGATCGCCGCGCAGGTGGCGTCCCGGCTGGGCATCGCGATTGCCTCCGTGGACGCAAAGAGCGGCTATCAGGTCATCACGGCGCTGGCAGGAGACTCCGCGTTTTCCATTCTGCGCCGGGCGGTGGGCGATGACCGGGAGATTACCATGGACGGCACGAAGTTGGCCATCGCCAAGACCGTGGGAACGGCGGCGACGCTGAAAGCCGAAAACGTGCTGGACATCGTGTGCCGCAGCGACATTGGCAGCATCGTCAATCGGTGCCTGGTGGTGAAGTCCAACGGCGCGGTGGCGGGGAGCGCAGAAAATGCCGCAGACCGCGCCAAATACGGCCAGTTCCAGCAGGTGCAGAGCTTGCAGGGAGCCATCTCCGGCGCCTCGGCGCAGGCGAAAGCCGCGCTGACGAGCAAGACCTTTACCGCCGATATAACGGTTCTGGGCGACCTCGCCTTAAAATCCGGCGGCATCGTGACCGCAAATCTTCCCGACTGGGGGCTGCGGGGGACGTTTACCATTACCGCCGTGACCCACCGCTGGAAGGCGGGACTGTTCACAACGGAGCTGACACTGAAACTGTGAGGGATTCCAGCCTTCACCGCAGGAACCCGGCCTGATAGCCGGGGAGAACTGCGGCGCACCGCCGCAAGGGTTGCGGTCCCCATTCTCTCTGGTCTTGACCAGAGAGAACGCGCCTCGCACGGTGTAAGAGAAACGCGCTGAAAGTTCGTCTGCGGCAAACCTTTGGTGCATCCAGTAGACGCGAAAGCGCGCAGTCGTTTTCGTCCGGGGAAGAAACCTGCATTGTCTCTGCTTCTACATCGCTTGCGCTTACATTTACCGCCCAGGTAGTGCGTAGCGATTGGATAGCCGTTGGCGGCTTTGCCGCCTTACGGATATCGCATACCCCTTGCGGGTAAGCGGAACGCGCGGGCAAGAGGGAAAGGCCTTTCGGGTTTGTACCACAGGTTTTTGCCAGCCCCTCCGCGAGACGCGGGAATTGGCTCGGATTCTTTCAAACCCTCTCCGTGCGTTCCCCAGACACGAGGTCCCCGCGGCAAAGCCTTGCCGTGGGGTGTGTCATCAGCGCCTTTTTCTTCCACCTTGCAAGGCGCATTCTTTTTCGGCAAGACGAAAAAGAATGGGGGTTGCAGTTCCCTCTGCGCATCAGCGCGGATTCCTGCGGCAAGGCCGCATCCTCTGCGGCAGAGCGCCGCATTTCTCTCCACGCATCAGCGTGGGTTTTGGCGGCAGTTGCCGCATCTTCCGCACACGGTGTGTGCATGATCTGCAAGGAGGACAACATGAACATCTATTCCGAGCTTTTGGAGCTTCTGACGCCCCGGGCGTCCGGGGCTTGCGGCGGCTGCTTCGGCACGCTGAAGGCCATCGCGCCCTTGACGGTTGCCGTGGGCGGTACGGACTTGACAGACGGCCTGCATCGATTAACGGGGCAGACGTTTGCCAACGAGGACGTCGGCTGCACGCTGGCGCTGCTTAATTGCGGCGACGGATTTTTGATTTTAGGAAAAACGGAGGGAGTGTGACCACATGATTTTTCCCGACTGGGAGGAAACCGCGCCGGCGCAGGCGCAAGAAGCGCTGCCCCTTTACACCGAGTGGGCTGTGGACTGGGACGCGGGCACCTTTGCCCTGCGAAACGGCAAGCCCTATACCGTGTCTGGCGCGGAGGCACTGAAAATTTGGGTGCATCTGGCGCTGGCGCCGGAAAACGAGCGGTTCCGGTACTCCGCCCACTCAAACGACTACGGCAGCGGACTTTCCGCGCTGCTGGGGGAGACGGATCGGGGCATTTTGCAAAGTCAGCTGCGCCGGGAAATCCGCGAGACGCTGACGGTCAGCCCGTACATCACATCCGTGGACGGATTTGCCTTCGTTTTCAGCGGCGCGGCTGTGACGGTGACGTTTACCGTCCACACGATTTATGAAGAACTTCAGCAAAGCTGGGAGGGGGAACTCTAATGGAATTTACAAAAGACGCCATTCTCACGCGGCTCACCGCCGCCTACACTGGCCCCGGCAGTACCGACGAGGGCAGCTTCGCCGGTGACGTGCTCCGCGATTGCGCCGACGCCATGGCCGAGCTTTACGCCACGGCAATCGACGGCCTTGCCCTGCGGGCGTTCGTGTCTGAGGCCGTTGGCAACGATTTGACCAACCTCTGCGCCGACCGGGGCGTTACCCGGCTGGACGGCGAGGGGGACGAGGCGCTGCGTGCCCGGACGCTTGCCCGGCTTTCCGCGCTGCCCGCCTCCGGCAACGCCGACCACTACACTGCGTGGTGCACCGGCGTGGAGGGGATTTTGCGGGTGAAAGTCCTGCCCCTTGCCCGAGGCAACGGCACAGTGGACATTCTGGCAGTGGATACCGCCGGACGGGCGGCATCGACCGCGCTGCTTGCTGCGGCACAGGCTGTGGTGGACGCAAACCGTCCCGTGGGCGCGGACGCGCAGGTGTTTGCGCCAACCGAAACGGGCTTGAACGTCGCTGCCACGGTGACGCTGATGGACGGCGCGGCGCTGTCAACCGTACAGACCGCCTTTACCGCGGCACTGACCGCGTTTTGCGCCGAAAACGCCCTGAAAACCAGTACGGTCAGTTATGCCAAGGTGTCCCGCCTGCTGCTGGAGTGCAGCGGCGTTGCCGACGTGACCGGGTTCACGCTCCAGGGCGGCACCCAGAGCGTGACGCTTGCTGCCCGGGCAATCCCCGTGGCGGGAACCGTCACGCTGACGGAAGCGGAAACGGAGGGTTAAGCCATGGCAAGACTTCCTGATTTTCTAAAGAACATCTCCCCGGTGGGGGAGACGCTGACCGCCATCGACGGTGGGGTTGCGGAGCTGTCCCAAGCCGCGGACGCGCAGAACGCCAGACTGTCCGTACAGACGGCGGACGAGGCGGGGCTTGCCCTGTGGGAGCGAGACTACGGCCTTTCCTCCGCAGGCAGTCTTGCCGAGCGCCGGGCGCGGATTCTGACGGCGCTTTCCGGCGGTCAGACGGTGACGCCGGCGTATCTGCGGGGGCTATGCGTCAGCATAGGCGGTGCCGACCGGGGCGAGGTGGCGGAGGATTTCGCAAACTGGACGGCGGAAGTAACTGCCGTATCGGAAAATCGCCTGCCCGGTGACACCGGGGCGCTGGAGAGCGCGCTCACGCGCCTGATGCCCGCACATCTTCAGTGGAGCGTGGTGCCCTGCGGCGAAATGACCGCCGAGGGGACGCTCTACGCTGCACTCACCGGCGCGGTATGCGTGGAGATCACAGCATGACGGCGGAAAACTTGATCGCCCTTGCAAAGGGCGAGGTGGGGACGAAGGAGTTCCCCGCCGGGAGCAACCGCGTGAAGTACAACACCGCCTACTACGGCCGGGAGGTGTCCGGAGACGATTACCCGTGGTGCTGCGTGTTTCTCTGGTGGCTGTTCCGGGAGGGCGGCGCGTCCGCCCTCTTTTACGGCGGGGGAAAGACCGCGTCCTGCGGCGCGCTGGCGTCTTACGCCAAAGCCCACGGTCTTTGGGTGGAGCCGGAGAGTTTGCGCCCCGGCGACCTCGTGTTTCTGCGCTTTAGCGGCAGCGTGATTCAGCACATCGGCCTGGTAGCCCAAAATCGCGGCGTGGACGGCCTTTTGACCATCGAGGGCAACACGGGCGCGGGAAGTGACGCTAACGGCGGAGAGGTCCAAATTCGGGTCAGAGCGATGAAATTTACGGTGGGCGGCTTCCGCCCCCGCTACGAGGAGGAACAGACCATGGTAAAACAGCAGACGGCGGTACAGACCGTCTATGAAACGCTGAACGATGTGCCCCAGACGTTCCGGGGCGTGATTTCCGCGCTGATGACCGCCGGAATCCTGCAGGGAGACGGGGGCGGTAAGCTGAATCTGACCCACGAGATGGTGCGGACCTTGACACTGGTTTACCGGGGCGGCGGTTTTGACCGAAAGCTCGCCGCAGCCGGACTGGAATCAGCGGTAAAAGAATAAAAAAGCGACAGCCCCGGAGAGAATTCTCCGGGGCTGCCAGTACAAATCTATCCCAGGCAAAGAACAAAGTGTAAAAAAATTACAGGAAACCGTTGACATAGGGTTTAAACCAGAATAAGATAGAAGAACTGTGGCAAGACTGACAGGAAACAGCGGAAAGGAAGGCTTGCAATGCTGACAAAAATGACGTTGACAAACTTTCTCTCGTTTCGAGAAAAGACGATTTTTGACTTTACCCCGTCCAAGTACGGGATTCTCAATGAAACGAATGTCTCGTCCAACGGAGTACTGAAGGGCGGCTTTTTCGTCGGACCCAATGCGTCAGGCAAGACCAACGCGCTGAAAGGAATTAACTTTCTGCTCAAGTTGATGAAGGGCGAAAATATTATTCTGAAGTGGAACAAGTGTCTCTTCGGAACGGAAAAGCGCTTTCAGGCGGCCTATGAGTTTTTAATTCAGGGCGCACTTGTTTCCTATACGGTTGGCTTTGATGTGGAACAGGAGTGTCTGGATGAACTGCTGGTGGTGGACGGCAAGAAGGTTCTCGCCCGCAGAGGAACCCATGGGGAGCTGAATCTGGGCGAAAATCTGATTTCAGATGACCAGCTGGATGGGCAGACGGCATATCTGCGCACGGCATCGTTTAATACTGGGCGCTTTCCCCAGCATCCCGTACTCCATGAACTGATGGAATTCATTCTCAACTCCACCTGCATTGATGGAGATAACTTTGAAGCCGCTATCGTAAAACACGTGGAAATGTACGCAGAAAAGAACGGCGTGGATGCGCTTAATTGCTACTTAAAGGAATTTCACTATGACTTTTTCGTGGAATTTGGCAGCCAGTCGCAGGGGGAGGATGTTGCCCTTAACTACGGTGACCAGAAGCATGTGTTCATGAAACGCAATGATTTTCAGCTTCCGATGCCGCTTGCGCTGGAGGCGCAGGGCAACCGGGTGTTTATATCAATGCTGCCCCACCTGATCGACGCCATTGAAAGGCCCGGCATGCTGCTCATAGACGAGTTTGGCAACAGTCTGCATAACAATCTTGCGGAGAAAATCGTGCGCTTTTTCATGAAAAAAGCCGACCAATCCCAGCTTTTTATCAGTTCTCACGGGACCAATCTGATTTCCAACGCCGTGTTTCGCCCTGACCAGATCCAAATGGTGACCTTCCATGGGAAACGCGGCAGCACGGTGGAGAGAATTTCCAAATACAAGCCCAGAGAGGCGCAGAATCTGGAGAAAATGTACCTCGGCGGTATGTTTGAGGGGCTTCCGGACTATGGCGAAGACATATAAGCTGAATCGCACCCACAATCCGGGCAATGTGGTTTTCATTGTTGAGGGCGGAAGACCCGGGGGCGGAACTGAGTTGAGACTGCTGAAACGAATTTTTGTGGATTTGCTGGGGTACCACATGGAGGAGCTACGTCGGGGAACCGATGAATTCATCGGCTACCGAGGGAATCAAAAATCCCGTATCATTGGATTGAACCTGCCGCAGAATCAGATCACGGGAATTACGCCGGAGAGTGTTAACCGTTTGTTTGCTCGATTGCACAGCGAATTTCCTACGCTTAAGCCGGAGAATATGCCCATCTTTCTGCTCTATGACAGGGACCCAAAGAGCTATCATAAAAATGAACTGCGCAGATATGTGCGGCGATATGCAGACCCATACTACAAGGAAGGCAGCAAAGAAGCCATTCAGGAGAGCGGCTTTCAGGGGCAGCTTCTGCTGAGCTATCCGTCGGTGGAGAGCTATCTTGTCTCCTGTCGGTGTTCCGGCCCGTATGAAAAGCTTTATGAGCTTGGAAAAGACCTTAAGCCGGATGCACGCAATTGGGGCTGCAGCGTAGAGGCAATCGAAAGCGATGAGCAACTGATTCATGCTGCACAGGAGATGGACGCTGAACTTGTGAATCTGGGCTGCGGGGACTATGATCTGGACGATCTGGGCAAAACACTTTTGGCAGCCTATGATGCCCAACAGATTGAGTACCGGGAAAAAGGTGGCTTTTCGCTGCTTTCACAGATCTCCCTGGCTTTGTTAGAGTTAGGAGTTTTGGTGGAGGACGTCGGGGAAGTCGCTGCTACATAAGAACAAGGACGCTCCTTCGCGGTGAGGGAGCGTCCTTTTGTGTTCCATATTCTGTTTAGAAACGTCGTACGAAAAACTCAGCGGGAGCGCCGAAGGCAATAGCCCGCGCCGTCGTTTTCGCTCTTGTCGTAGGCGTTGTCAATATACTGACCGGGATCGGCGAGGAAGGCGTCCTCTGCAACAAATGCAATGTAAGAGCCGTTGAGCCAGTCGAACGTCCTGCATTGGGGGCAGTGCCACTGTTCCGGGTCAGAATTGAAGTGGTTTTTGGCGATGATCGGGTACAGCAGACTGTCGTCATAGGAAATGGTGCTGTCACCATGACAGTTTTGGCCGGTGCTTTCCAGCCAGTTGTAGCTGCCATCGACCTTTTGAATCACGCCCACGACCCCGTTGGTCTGGGAGGTGCGCCCCTGCCGGGTGTTTTTCTGCAGACTGTACTCGATTTCCCAGTCAATCCAGCGACTCTCCGTCATGTGCGGAGACAAAATTACAATCGTGACGGAGGTGCCGTAGAGCATGTCGGAGAGCTTTTTCCGAATGGTGGCGGTTTTCAGATCGGTCATGTCGGGGGAGTCGCTGGTCTCGCCCTGATAGTAGGTGGCGTCATCGCCGAGGGCCGTGATGATGCGGTCACGCAAATCGCAGCATTCGGAGTATTTGTAGGAAATAAACGTCTTGTGTGCCATGAAAATACACCCCTTTCAGCTTCAAAAGCTCTTTACAATGAAAAGCACGCTTACAATCGCGGGAATGACGTAGAAGGGGATCAGCGTTTTGGAAAACACGGCTTTCCAGATAGAGGTCATCTTAAGTCCTTTGCCGTTAAACTTTTTAAGGTTCAGCTCGTAAAGCAGCTCCCGGCTACCCTGCGGACGCTGAACAAGAACCCAGGAGTACAGCGCACGGTAGTTCCGCTCCGTTTTCACAAAGAAGCCGTCCAGAAACCAGAACATGACCGTAATGCCCAGCATTACCACCCCCAAAAGGCGAGGATTTACCCGTTCCGGCAGCAGACCCAGCAGCACCGCAAACAACGTCACCGTCCATCCCTTGATGAGAAAGGAATTCTGTGCCATGCGGCTGATGCAGGACTGAATCAGGTCGATTTCCTTGTGAATCTCCTGCGTGGTGGGCTTATCGAAATACTCCATGATGCGCCGCCTTAGCCCCGCAGCTTGCGCTGAACGTCCGGGAAGAGCGGATAGAGATCATCCAGCGCATAACGGGAGCCTTTGCGCAAATGCTCTGCGTCCCAGCGCTCCAGCATCTGCAAATCCAGAGGGAGCAGGTGATCCAGCGTGATGGAGTAGAGTGCCCCAAAGCCCTCATCCATAGCAAAAAGAGTTTTGCCGTCCGCCCGGTGTTCGATGTACGTGGGGCGGAAGTCGCTCAGCTTACGGGGGCGCACGATCTGGGAGCAGACGATCTCACTGTAAATCCACGGGGAGGAGGTGGTGTCATGAGGCTGCTCGCCGTATCTGCGAACGGAGTTGTCCGTGTTCAGCAGAAATACCGACTCGCACCGGTCAATCATTTTGTGCAGGGCGATGGTCAGCATGGTGTCTACGTGCTTGGAAGCGGCGATGCAGCAGTCATAATCATAGACACAGCCTTCGCGTCCTGCAATGTGTGTGGGGTGTGCGTACGCCTGATTGATTTCCCGCAGCAGCGCATCCGAATAGCCCCAGACATTGGAGTCGATAAAGCAGGTGAGGCCGAAGGTGGTGTGCAGCCATCCCGCAAGACCCTCCGCAAGGGAAAGGTCCTTGTGAGAATGGGAAATGAACACGTCCGCCTTGACCTGCGGGAACCAGCTTTCCTCCATGGCAGTTCCATCATACAGGGTCGTGCCCTCCAGAAGAAAATCATGAAGATCGTGCTGAACTGTCGCAGCCTGCCCTTTCAGATGCTCTTGCCCCAGTGCCTGATATGCGCCAAAATCGATTTCCGGCAGAGCACCGGGGGCCGGATTTGCGCCAATGGAAACCTGAAAACCTGAATACATCACAATCCTCCTTTAAAATCAATGAAAAAATCCCAACGATACCATTTCATCCTGTATCGTAATCGTAGCACCATTTTTTCATTTAGGAGAAATTCGACCAATATCGGCCGTTTGCGACCCGTTTTAGGTTTCCAGCTGCAGATAAAAAAGCAGCCCCGGAGAGAATTCTCCGGGGCTGCTGCTTTGCGTATTTACAGGCTTTCCTTCAGGGCTTCCACCGTGCGGCGAAGCTCATCGAGGTTCAAAAGGCAGGTGTCCAGCTTCTTCCGGGCGGCGGTCTTGTCCGCCTCGTCTGCAAGATTCAACTCCTTCATCTGCGCCGTACTGCGCCGGATGGCCCGGCCAAAGGAATCCACCGTCCGCAGGGGGTTGGCCGCGGGCTTGGGCGGCACGGGAGCAAGCTCCGCCGTCTTTGCCCAGGCAATCGCCCGATGCACCAGCGCCGGGAAATCGTCCTTGGGGCCGTTTTTGGCAACATACTGCTCCACCACCGGGTAGAGATGCTGATTCTTCTGCCGCGCCAGCTCGTAGGCGTCGGTCATGGTCATCTTGCCGCTCTCCGCCCACGCGGTCAGCGTCTCGTCCAGGTTCAGCAAGTCCAGATACCGCTCCACCGTGGCGCGGGAGAGATCGGACTGGGCGGCCAGCGCCTCGGAGCGCTCCTTGGCACCGTCGGGCAGCTTGCCCTCGGTAGCCAGCACGTCCCGCAGGGTCTCCAGTTGCCGGGCAAGGTCAAAGGGGGAGAGGTTGCGCCGGTGCAGGTTCGCGCCCATCAGGGCCCGCAGCTCCGCGAGCTGGTCGACGTAGTGGCGGACCTTGCAGGGCACGGCGGTCTTGCCCAACTTCCGGGCGGCGGCAACTCTCCGGTGGCCGGAGACGATGCGCCATTTGCCCTCGGTTTCGGACGGCGTGACCACGATGTCCTCTAAAAAGCCGTCCTTTTTGACGGACTCCATGGTGGCGAGGAATTCCTCGTCCTCCGCCATGGAAAAACGGTTCATGGGGTTGTCCTCCAGCGCGGAGAGGGGAAGCTCCCGGGTGAATTCGCCGTTGACAGCGGCGCTGTCCGCCGTCTTTTGCAGCGTGGAGAAGATGGATGGAGCCTTTTTAGCCATTGTCCTGCGCCTCCATTCTCACAAGCATTTCGTCGGTCAGACCGGCGTAATCCTCCGTCGCCGCGCAGCGGGGGGAGAAGAAGCACAGGGGCTGGAGCGCCAGCGGCGCCTTCTTCACGTCGATGTTCTTGCGGATGTATGTAGAAAAGGCCAGCTCCGGCAGGAGCTTGGGCAGGTTTTCAATCATTTCCCGATCCATGGTGGCGCCGGTTTCCACCGCCGTCATGAAGATGCCCAGCACCCGGATATCCGGGTTGGCGATCTCCCGCACGGAGCGGATGGTGTCCAGCATGACGTCGTAGCCCTCGATGGAGTTCTTGTCCACCTTGATGGGGATTAAAACGTACTGCACCGCCACGAGGACGTTGATGTTGAAGAGGCTCTCAAGAGAGGGCGAGCAGTCGAAAAACACGTAGTCGTATTCCGCGGGGATCTGGGGCAGGAGGCGCTTTAGGGTCGTGTCCCGGCCAAAGGGCATGTCCTGCATGGCGGAGAGGGCCGGCGCCAGCAGGCTGCCGCCCCGGACGATATCCAGATGCTCAATGGTGGTGCGGCAGATGACCTCCGCCACCGTGGGGTTTTTATCGCAGATGACGTCCGCAATGGTGTACTTGGGTACCTCGGTGAGCTCTAAGTTGGACGTGGCGTTGCCCTGGGTGTCCATGTCGATGATGAGGACTTTTTTGCCCCGGCGCACAAGCTCGCCAGCCAGATTGATGGCGGAGGTGGTCTTGCCGGTGCCGCCCTTCTGGTTCATAACCGCAATCGTTTTCATGCCCGGTCACCGCCTTTGCTCTCCAGCGTCTCGATGCTGCCCACCTGCTCTAAAACGCTGTCCAGCATGAGCTGGCTCATGGACATGTGCAGCTTGGCCGCCGCCATTTTGATGCGCGTGCGCTCATCCTCCGTGGCGTAAACCAGCAGCTTGACTTTCTTTTCCTGCTCCACAGCTTGTCCCTCCGTTTTTCGACGCAATGCGACGTTTTAATGTCAAATTCTAAAATTGATTATGACATCATAATGTCAACGTGTCAAGAAGAATTCCGTCGAAATGATGTCATGGAAAAATCTTTTTTTTAAAGTTTGATGGCAGGGTTCCCTTTGCGCCAGGGACGGCGAAAACAAATTGCGGGGCTGAAGCGGGAGGCGGTAGATCGGCCGAATGACGTTCTCTCCGTGGGAAAACACCGAATCTCCATTTCCAGAGAAGAATTATTGACAAACACACTCCCTCAACTTAAACTTGCGAAATTTTGATAAAATGTATCGGGTAAGCATTACTTTTTGATAAACCGCCAGAGGGTTGTACGGCTGATTTTTAGCCGATTGGCAGCATGGGACTGATTTCCGTCCATTTCCTTTAAAACTCGCAGGACAATATCGCGGGTAATTTCGGTCAGCGGTCTGTTGAGGTTCAGCGGCTCCGCCGTATTTTCGGCGTGAGGGGAAAATGCGCCGGTATGGCGTTCCTTCCGCAAGATCTCCCGCACATTTTCCGCAGTGATCGTCTGTCCCGGCGCAGTAACCGCCAGTTCTCCGATCACACGGCGAAATTGCGTGTAATTGTGCGGCCACTGAAAGGACTTTAGCAGATCCATCGCCGCAGGTTCCGTACCCACAATCTTTCTTGTCATATCGGCATTCAGATGACTTAGGGACAAATTGACCAGAGGGGGGATTCTCTCCGGCTTTTTGCACAGCGGCGGAAGATACAGAGACAGGCAGCACAGCTTGTCCATAAATTCGGAACCGGCCTCCGTCACAAACTCGCCGGGGTGGCAGACACAGGAAAAAAAGACCCGATTCCGCTGGCAGACGTCTGTTTCGGATAAGGTGGACAAAAGCTGCTGACGGCGCTCCAGGGAAAGAACGTCAATGCTGGAAAAATACAGGGTATTTCCTTGATCGTAAAGAGGCGAGTTGTGATGTTCCAGCAAAAAGCTCCAGCTTTTATTTGTCAGAAGGCTGCAGTTGATTTTCACCAGCGGTCCGTTTTGCAGCGGACTGCGCAGATAGAGCACACTGACAATGGATTCCTTACCTGTACCGTCCTCGCCGCTTACCATGACCGGTGCAGTGCTCTGACCGATTCGATTTATCTCGTTTTGGAAGTCTGAAATGGTACCTGCAAAGCTGAAAATACTCTGGTAAAAATTGTTTTCTGCCTCGCCTCTGGTTGAAAACTGGATTCCCATCTGATTGGATGAGAGAGGGGACTTGTGTGCGGCGAAAAAGAACGCATAAAAGAGCAGATCCCCGCTGGCAATCCGCCGGACACGGATCGAGTAGAGCATGCCATCGAGTGCGCGGTAGATCCGGCGCTCAGACTCCAGCTTGGACTCTGGGAGCTCGTTTCTCAGCATTTCAATTACTTCAGGCTGCAGATTTTCCAGCGAGGAGAAAAACAGGCCGCCTTCGGCGTCAAAGACGACGGTCTGCCCGATCTGTCCGCGAATGACATCCCGGAAAAAGAGATTTTCGTCCCGCAGGCGCTCCTGACTGCTGCACAGCAGCAGCGCCCGATCAAAGGAGGCCCGGATGCTGTCAATGCCGGATGTGATGAGGAAGGAATTCAGCCCCAACTGTTTGGCCGTGGAGTTTGCGATCATGTCGCAGAGAATGGTAGAGTAATTTTTTCGCTGAAGTCGGCGCAGCGTGGGCTCCACCGCATCCGGGTCACTGATGGTGATGATGTCCAGATGGTAGTCTAAAAGAGAGCAGAGTTGGCTTGCGTTGCGCGTGAGATCGGCAAAGGAAACGAGCGCCGATTTTCCGCTTAATCCGTCCGCCAGCTTTAATGAGCAGAGAATGTCATACATGGAGATTTCAACATCAATCACTGGCAGGGCCTGCTGCTGGCGCAGCATTTTCGCAGTTCCGCCACGGGAGATCACCACATCATAATTGCCGTGGAAATTGCTCTTGGCAATCTCCACCCCCTGTTCCATATCTCCCACAAACAGCGTCAGATCAAACTGCGGATAGTCCTCCGCAAGACTTTGCATCAGCGTTTTCATGCCTTCATAGGGCGCAATGCCAAGCACACGAATACGGTTTTTCATAAAACCCTCCAGGACTGTTACAAATTTGAACATATTATACCAATTAGCTAAAATAAAAGCAATATAATTTCTTAATGTTCAAAAAAGAAACAGTTAAAACGTAAAAAAGCGTTGAGATCACAGGCGATAATTTGTAGAATAGCCACAACAGAAATGAAACGAGGCTAAATGCGATTGAATACTGTTCAGATAATGAACGTTGATTTGCGGGTGGAGCTATGGTGAAGCTACTGATCATTGCGGACGATTTTACAGGGGCCATGGATACGGGCGTGCAATTTGCAGCCAGAGGCGCGTCAACGCGTGTGGTAACCGATCCACTCTACGATTTTACCAGAGCCCCGACCGATACACAGGTTTTAGTTCTGGATGCCGAAACACGGCACCTGACGCCGGAAGATGCTTATGCGGTTGTATTCCGGGCGGTAAAGGCGGCACAGCGTGCTGAGTTTTCCTATGTATATAAGAAAACGGACTCTGCGCTGCGGGGAAACGTTGGAAGCGAGTTGGCTGCGGTTCTGGATGCCACAGGCAGTACGCAGATTCCCTTCATCCCTGCCTTTCCGGCCATGAACCGGATCACAAAAAACGGAATCCACTACATTGATGGAGTGCCCGTGGCTGACAGCGTATTTGGCAGCGATCCTTTTGAGCCGGTTCGTTTTTCCAATGTGCGCAGTATTTTGGCGGAACAGACGAACAAGCCTGTCACCGTCTGCACAAAAAACGATGCGAGTGGTTGGAACGAACCCGGGATTCTGGTGTTTGACGCACAGAGCAACGAGGATTTGCATGACATCAGCCACGGCCTTGGACTTGAGTGGTTGCGTGTCTCGGCCGGCTGTGCCGGATTTGCTCCGGAACTGGCCGCGTTGCTGAAACTTGATGGGCAGACCCCGGGGATTCCGGCACTGATTCCGGCGCTGTTTGTCTCCTGCGGCAGCGTCAATCCGGTAACCAGAAGCCAGCTTGCCACGGCAGAGGAAAACGGCTTTGAGAGAATCCGACTCTCTATGCATCAAAAGCTCAGTCCCATGTGGCTGGACAGTGAAAATTGCAGGCAGACGGTGAACGACTGGCTGGAAAGAGCGCAAAAGCACGATCGGCTGATTCTGGATACCAACGACCCAGATGGCAGTTTTGAAACCCGGCAGTTTATGGAACTGAACAATTTGACCATGCAGGACGTACGGGTGAAAATCTCAACTGCACTGGGCAGAGTCATGAAGATGCTGCTGGACGGCGGGCTGAACGCCACGCTGATGTGTACCGGCGGAGATACGCTGCTGGCACTTATGAAAGCGGTACAGGTCAGCGAGCTGACCCCAGTGTGCGAACTGGACCCGGGGGTTGTCCTCACTTATTTTGTTTATCACAATCGAACCTATCACATTATTTCAAAGTCCGGCGGCTTTGGCGCTCCCGACCTGCTGTGCAGGCTGGCGGCACTGATTGGAACCGGAGAACGGGAGGAACTATCATGCTGACCAAGTACAATTTGAAAATGCCCCACGCTGTTTACAGCGGTGAGGATGCTCTGGAAAATATCAAGAACATCTTTGCAGAGAACAACGTCAAAAAGCTGGCGGTATTCAGTGACAAGGGCATCGAGAAAGCCGGCCTTTTGGATTTGCCCATGGCAAAGGTCAGGGAAACCGGCGTGGATACGATCATTCTGGACGATCTCCCCGCAGAGCCGTCTTATCTGGAGGCCCAGAAGCTGGTTGACCAGTGCAAGGCCTGCGGCGCGGACTTCATCATGGCTGTCGGCGGCGGCAGCGTGATGGATACAGCCAAGCTGTCCAGTATTCTCATGACCGATGAGTACGGCATTCACGAGCTGCTGGAGACGCCGGGACGTGCAAAAAAGTGCATCAAGACCCTGATGATTCCCACAACGGCGGGCACGGGTTCCGAAGCGACCCCCAACGCCATTGTGGCTGTTCCCGAAAAGCAGCTGAAGGTGGGCATCGTCAATACGGAGATGATTGCCGACTACGTGATTCTGGATGCCGTCATGATTAAAAAGCTGCCCCGCAAGATTGCAGCGGCCACCGGTGTGGATGCGCTGGCTCATGCCATTGAGTGCTACACCAGCAACAAGGCAAACCCCTTTAGCGACATCTTTGCCATGCAGGCATTGGATATGATCCTCAACAACATTGAGCGGGCCTGCGACGATCCCGAGGCCATGGACGCCAAAAACCAGATGCAGATTGCCAGCTTTTACGCCGGCATCGCCATCACGGCCTCCGGTACTACCGCCGTCCACGCGCTGAGCTATCCGCTGGGCGGCAAGTACCACATTGCCCACGGTGTTTCCAATGCCATTTTGCTGGCGCCGGTGATGCGCTTTAACGAGCCGGCCTGCCGCGAACGTCTGGCACAGGCCTATGACCGCTGCATCCACGGCACCGAGACCACAGTGGAAGGGAAGAGCGCCGCAGTCATTTCCAAGCTTGAGGAAATTGTGAAGCATCTCGATATTCCCACCAGCCTGCAGGAGTTCGGCGTCCCCGCCGGTGATCTCGAGGCGCTGGTTGCCTCCGGTATGGAAGTGACCCGCCTGCTGGTCAACAATATGCGCACGGTGACGGCCGAGGATGCCAGAAAGCTCTATCAGGAAGTCCTGTAAGCGGCGCAGAGGAAGGTAATTAAGATGAAAGATGTAGAATTAAAGGGAATTATTCCTCCCATATTGACCCCGATGAATGCGGATGAGAGCATCAATTTAGATGCGTTCCGTCAAGAAATTGAGCGGTTGCTTGCCGGCGGCGTTCACGGGCTGTTTCCCGTGGGAACCAACGGCGAGGCCTATATTTTGAGCGCGACGGAAAAGCTGGATCTGATCGGCACGGCCGTGGATCAGGTGAAGGGTCGCGTACCGGTATATGCAGGCACCGGCTGCGTCTCCACTGCAGAGACGGTAAAGCTCAGCATGGAGGCCGAAAAACTGGGCGCGGACGTGCTGTCCATTATCACACCCTATTTTGCCGCTGCCTCGCAGAAGGAGCTTTACGATCACTACTGCGAAGTTGCAAAGCACGTCAACATCCCCATCGTTTTGTACAATATCCCGCCCCGCACCGGCAACAAGCTGCTGCCGGAGACCGTGGCCAAGCTGGCCCGGGACGTGGATGTGGTGATGGGCGCCAAGGACTCCAGCGGCGATCTTGAAAATCTGAAGGCGTATATCCGCCAGACGCGGGATGTCGGCAAGAAATTCTCTGTGCTGGCCGGCAACGACGGCGCTATTCTCACCTGCCTGAAAGAGGGCGGCAGTGGCGGCATCGCCGGTCGCGCCAACCTCTATCCCAAGACCGTGGCATCTATTTACAACTATTTCATGGCCGGAGACCTAAAAAAGGCGCAGGAGATGCAGGACGCCGTGGCCACGCTTCAGCGGGTGTTCAAGTTCGGCAATCCCAACACGGTGATCAAAAAGGGAACCGCCATGCTGGGCCATCCCGTAGGCGATTGCCGCCGTCCTTTCAATTACCTGTGCGAGGAAGGTATTGCGGAGTTGAAGGCCGTTTTGAAAGAAAATGCCGACAAGGGTCTGTGCTGACAGGAGGAATATGCGAATGAATCAGCTTCCAATTTTGGGAATCTCCATGGGTGATCCCTTCGGCAACGGGCCGGAAATCACCGTCAAGGCGCTCTCGGACCGCACGATCTATGATCGCTGCCGTCCGCTGGTCATCGGCGATTTAAGCTGCATGGAATACGCAGCCAAGGTTGCCAAAACGGTTTCCGGGCTCGACATGAAGGTGCGCCCGATCCACGCGGTCAGTGAGGCGGAGTTTACCTACGGCGTCATTGACGTGTACGATCTGGGACTCATCAAGGCCTCGGACATTCCGGGAGACCCCTCCAATCCCAAGCCCTTTGGGCTGGGCGCCACCGCTCTGGGCGGCGAGGCGGCGTTCCAGTATGTGAAAACCGTCATCGAGCTGGCTATGGCAGGGAAGGTGGACGCCACCATCACCAATGCCATCAGCAAAGAGGCCATCAACATGGCCGGACACCATTACTCCGGCCATACGGAGATCTATGCGGACTACACGCACACTAAAAAATACACCATGATGCTGGCCCATGAGGATCTGCGGGTGGTTCACGTCTCCACCCACGTCTCCCTCCGCCAGGCCTGCGATCTTGTGAAGAAACAGCGGGTGCTGGACGTCATTCGGATTGCCAACGAGGGCTGCAAGGCCATCGGTATCAAGGAGCCGAAAATCGGCGTGGCGGGTCTGAACCCCCACTGCGGCGAGCACGGCATGTTCGGCACGGAGGAAATCGAGGAGATTCAGCCCGCCATTGATGCGGCGCTGGCCGAGGGCATCAACATCCCCGAAAAAAAGCCCACGCCCCCGGATACGGTGTTCTCCAAGGCCATTGGCGGCTGGTACGATATCGTCGTCGTCATGTACCACGATCAGGGCCACATTCCCCTGAAGGTCGAGGGCTTTGTCTATAACAAGGCCGAGGGCCACTGGGATGCGGTGGCCGGCGTGAATGTGACGCTGGGACTGCCGATCATTCGCGCCAGCGTGGATCACGGCACCGGCTTCGGCCACGCCGGAAACGGCGGAGCCAACGAGCTGAGCCTGGTCAACGCCATGGACTACGGCATTCGCATGGCCAACGCCAAGGCCGAACAGTAAATGCTTTCAAAAGAGGGAGATCGTTCCATGAAAGTAACAATGACCGAGGCAATTTGCCCCGAGGGTATGGCTCTTCTGGACGGAAAGACTGAAATTTTTGTAGCGCATGATGCCCATCCCCACCATTATCTGGATGAGCTGAAGGACACAGATGCCCTAATCGTGCGTGTTGCCGACAAGGGTGCCATCGACGAAGCAACCATGGAGAGCAGCAAGAATCTCAAGGTCATTGGCCGCACCGGAATCGGCTATGACAGCGTAGATGTGGAGGCTGCAACCAGACTTGGAATTCCCGTGGTTATCACACCGGGCGCCAACAACCGCAGCGTGGCGGAGCATGTCATTACGCTCATGATGGCGCTGTCCAAGAATTTGGTGGAAGGGGATCGTGAACAGCGCGCGGGAAATTGGAAAATCCGTGACGCAAAAAAAGCCTTTGAGGTGGAGCAGAAAACCTGCCTGATTATCGGCCTCGGCACCATTGGCAAAATCATTGCCCATCTGTGCCTTGGCCTCGATATGAAGGTGATCGGCTATGACAGCTTTCTGAGCAAAGAGCAGATGGAGTCTTTGGGCGTTGAGAAGTATAATGACAAGTTTGAAGCTCTGAAAACGGCCGACGTGGTCATCGTGCAGATGCCGCTTATTGAGGGCGTGACCAATAACACCATCGCCAAAGCGGAACTGGACGCCATGAAGCCCACGGCACTTCTCATTAACTGCAGCCGCGGCGAGATTGTCAACGAGCCTGACCTGTGCGCAGCACTGAAAAGCGGCAGCATTGCCGGCGCAGGATTGGATGTGTTCTGGAATGAGCCAACCTATATCAGTGATGAAATTCTCAGCTGCCCGAACGTGATCGTCAGTCCTCATTCTGCCGCGCAAACCCGTGAAGCGGTCATTAAAATGGCGACCATGTGTGTAGAGGGCTGTCTCGCTGTCTGCCGCGGTGAAAAGTGGCCGTATGTAGCGGACAAGAAGGTATATGACCATCCCCGCTGGGCGGAAAAATCCTATCAGGAATTCCGGTGAAAAACCGAATTAGAAATTAAAAAGGAGAAATAAAATGAACATCAAGAAAGCTTTATCTCTTGCACTGGCCTGCACAATGGCACTGTCTCTGGCAGCCTGCGGGTCTGGAAACTCCGCACCGTCCACCAGCGCGTCTTCCGGTGCATCTTCCGGCGCATCTGCCCCCATCACCCTAAAGGTTGCTTACGCAGACGCAGAAGATTCTGTGTTTGGCAAGGGCGTCAGCGCATTTTCCGAAAAACTGGACGAGCTGTCCGGCGGAACCATGACCTGCCAGATCTTTGCAAACGGTACGCTGGGCTCGATTAACGAAGTTGCCCAGATGCTGCAAAACGGCACCTGCGACGTCTCTCCCATTGTTACATCTTCTTTGACCGGCTCCTGCTCTGATCTGGGCGTTTTCGACCTGCCGTTCCTGTTCAAGGATTATGACGAGGCCCGCACTGCACTCAACGGCGATGCCGGCACCTATCTGGCCGATAAACTGGCAGGCAGCCAGCTGCACGTTGCAAGCTGGATGACCATGGGCTTCCGCGAGGTCACTAGCAAAAAAGCAATCAATGCCGTCTCTGATTTCAAGGGCATGAAGATCCGTACCCAGTCCAACGAAGTCCACATGGACATTTTCAATACCCTGGGCGCCAGCGCCACCGCCGTCAGCTTCTCTGAGCTGTATACCGCACTGGAACAGGGCACCGTCGACGGACAGGAGAACCCGTACGTCAACATCTTGAGCAATGCCTATTATGATGTCAACGGCTATCTGGTGGAAACGAACCATGTCTTTCAAGTTGCAGCTCTGCTAATTAGCCAGGGCACCTATGATAAACTCTCTGACGAGCAGAAGAGCTGGGTTGATGAAGCTGCAGCTTATGCTGCCGATGTGGAATGGGATGCAACCCAGACCGACAACGAAGCTGCCAAGGAATCTCTGGTGAAGGATCACGGCATGACGTTCGTAACGCTTGACCATGACGAACTGGTAAACGCCACTGCCTCTGTGTATGATGATTATGCCGAGCAGTACGGCGCTCTGGTTGATATGATTCGCGGCTAATATACGCGATTCTGCCCCAGCGGATGGGAAGGGCATTCTTCTTTGATGTCCTTCCCATCTGTGAGGCATGAGTAATTAAGTGGAGGAAAAGCAATGAGAAAGCTGGCCGAGATCCTGCAAAAAATCAGCAATGGAATTTTCATTGTTGAAAAATGGACATTGGTTGTGGCAGTTGTCGTCATGGTAAGCGTTAATTTTATAAACGTCTGCATGCGATATCTGGCAAAAACAAGTCTGCCTTTTTGCGAGACGCTGAGTATTGTCCTGTTTATGTTTATGGTTCTGATTGGGGGAAATCTTGCCGTCAAGTCGGACAGCGAGATCAAGATTGAAATTTTCAAGTTCAAAAATCCAAAAAAAGAAGCAGCCTACAAGCTGTTCGGCGATGTGGTCAGCATTATTGCGATTGTTTTGGTCCTTATTGGCGCAATAAAGATGTTCCAAAGTGCATACGGCTTGCCTGAACAGGTAATTCCTCTTCCGATCTGCACGTATCACGAGTATCTGATTATGGCAATCGGCCTAATTATGATTTTACTGGATCACAGCATTCAACTGTTGAAAAGACTCGCCTGCCTGACTGGACGGGCAGATGCAATGACAAAGGAGGTGACTTCCGAATGAGCCCGATTCTTGTTTTATTGCTGGTATTTTTCGTAACGCTGTTTTTGGGAGTCCCCTTCGTATGGTCTCTCGGCATTTCCTGCGCAGCTTCGATCTGCTTTATGAGCGACTTTCCGCTGCTGACACTTGCCACCAAAATGTTTAATGGCGGTGCAAAGTATACGCTGCTGGCCATCTTTTTCTTTATGCTGGCTGGAGCGATTATGCAGCACGGCGGTATTTCCGCCCGCCTTGTTTCCTTTTCAAAAGCATTGTTGGGCCATGTCCGTGGCGGACTTTCCATCGTCGTTTTGGTGACTTGCATGATCTTTGCAGCACTTTCCGGCTCCTCGATTGCCACGACTGCCGCCATTGGCGCAATGTTGTACCCGGAACTGGTTAAGGAACACTATCCGGAAGGATACGCAGCAGCTCTTCCTGTGGCCGGAGGCGTTTTGGGCATTGTGATTCCGCCTTCAATCGTATTTGTCGTTTATGGCGCAACCACGGGTACTTCTGTTTCCAAACTGCTGATGTCGGGCGTGATTCCCGGCTTGATGGCGGGCGTGTTCATGTGCATCTACGCATACATCTATGCCCGCAAACACAAGATTCCGAAGTCCAACGAATTCTCCTGGAGAAACCTTGGGCATGCCCTAAAAAGCGCTGTGTGGGCGCTGCTGATGCCGATTATCATTCTGGGCGGCATCTATTCCGGCATTTTTACACCCACGGAATCTGCGGCTGTCGCTGTGGTATACGGCCTCATCGTTTCGCTTTTTGTGTATAAGGAACTGAAGCCGCAGAATTTGATGCAGATTGTGTTGGACAGTGTGAAGGGCACAGCAAATATTCTGATGCTCATTATGGCTGCAACTTTGTTCGGCTATGTTCTGACAGTTTATAATGTGCCGACACTGTTTACGAATTTGATGGCATCGTTTATCAGCAATAAGATTACCTTTATTCTGTTCCTGAATATTCTGCTGATTTTCCTGGGCATGCTGATGGACTCCGGCGCCATTATTCTGATTGTTGCGCCGCTGGTTTATCCCATGGCAATGAGCTATGGAATTGATCCGGTTCAGCTGGGCTGCATCATCGTGTTTAACCTTGCAGTCGGTCAGGCCACGCCGCCGTTTGGCAACTGCCTGTTTGCAGCAATCCCGGCGACAAAGCAGGATATTGTTACGCTGAGTAAACATGCAATTCCGTTTGTCATTATTCTGTTTGCCACGGTGTTTCTGATTTCGTTCGTGCCTGTGTTTTCCATGTTCCTGCCGAACATGATGAACTGAGAATAGAGGGGGCAAAACCATGCGGTTTGATACGGTAATTAGCAGCGGACAGGTGTTTGACTCAACCAATGGCCGCTTTGAAAAGCGTGACGTATTTATTCAAAACGGCATTGTGCAGCCTGCACCGACCGGCGAGTATGAATATGCAGTAAAAATTGATGCTTCCGGAAAATATGTGGTTCCCGGTCTCATTGATGAACATGCGCATCTCAATCTATATGGCACGATCATCGGTGCCAATGCCGATACGATGTGCATCCCGAACGGTGTAACAACGGCCTGTGACGGCGGAAGCTGCGGCGCATCCAATTTCGTGCAGTTTTATAATTCCAATATTGTTCGCTACGAGCCGGATGTTCTTTCTTACTTAAATGTTTCAACCTTCGGAAACAAGAGCCTTTGCAAGCACGAAGAGGACCATGACCCGGCAGACTTCAGAGAAGATCTCATTCAAAATCTCTTTCATCGCTACCCGGATACGCTGCGAGGACTGAAGGTGCGTATGTGCAAAGCGACTTTGGGAGATTACGGCATGGCACCGCTGCGCCGCGCTATGGAAATCAGCGAGACGTTGAAGAAGGAAGGCTTTCGCTGCCCAGTCGCAATTCATTATGATGACTTGCCGGAGAACGTATCTGTTCAGGAACTCTTTGATTGCATGCGTCCGGGTGATGTTGTCGCACATGTTTATCAGACCAAGGGCGAGACCATTTTTGACGAGCATGGGCAGATAAAACCTGCTGTTCAAAGGGCACGGGAACGCGGGGTCTGGATGGACGATTGCCACGGCAGAGTCCACTGGTCGTTCCCAAATCTCAAGAGGGCTTTTGCGCAGGAGTTTTATCCGGATATCGTCAGCTCTGACTTGGTGAGGGTCAGTGAATACATTCGCCCCGGCTTTTCGTTGCCGTTTGCGATGAGTGTCCTGAGCGCAGCGGGAGCACCGACGGAAAAAATCCTTCAGGCAGTGACTTACACGCCTGCAAAGGCACTCGGCATACTGGATCGAGCGGGAACCTTGGAAACGGGACGTCCCGCCGATGTTGCCATTCTGGATTTAAAGGAAACCGATCAGGTGTTTACGGATCATTATGGAAATACCTGCAAGGGAAACTTACTGTTTATTCCGCTGTTGACCATGAAGAGTGGTCGGGTCGCGTTTCGCCAGATTTTCTTTTAAAGATTTGCGTCAGAGGGTGCATATGTGCATACCGGCATTATTTGATATGCGCAGAAGATGTCGCAACAATCAACTACGAACAAAAACAGGAGTCGGGAATTTATCCCGACTCCTGTTTTTGTTATTTGCGAAAAGCTGGCTTGCAAAGTGGACCACATGCCCAAATTACATGGCCGCATTTCGGGACAGCTGCCGCAGGGCGGAGACAAAATAGCAGGCGGTCAGACTGCGCTTAATCAGAAGATGGGATCCTCGCCCACGTTCAGGTTCAGGGTTGCGATGGCGTGATGGATGTGGATGGACATGGCCTGCTTCGCCGCGCCTGCATCCCGTTTTTGCAGAAACTCCATCACCAGCGCGTGATCGGTCAGCGTGTTTTCCGCCAGCGTCTGCTTACCGTCGTTAAGCAGAATGGATTCCGCCACGGCGCGGTTGACAATGGGGACAAGGCGCATCATGAAATCGTTGTGGGATGCCGTCACGATGGCGCGATGGAATTGCTGGTCGATCTCCGTGCGATCCTCGCCGGCGTGAATCACCTGCTCCACCTGCTTGCCGATGTGAATGATGTTGGCAATCTCCTCGTCTGTCGCACGGCGGCAGGCAATGGCCGCCATCTCCGGCTCAAACAGCAGCCGCGCTTCATACAAATCCTTGAGCCGGATGCGCATGCGGTCCAGATTGCCCAGACCGAAATCCTTGAACGCCCGCATATCCGTGGCGATATAGGTGCCCTTGCCGCGGTAGACCTCTAAGACGCCCTGAGAGGATAGAATCCGAATCGCCTCCCGCAGTGTGGCACGGCTGACGCCCAGCTTTTCAGACAGACTGTTCTCATTGGGAAGCTGATCCCCGGGCTGGAACGTCTTGTCGTCCATAATCATTCTGTAAATGTCGTCAGCGACCTGCTGGGATAGGCTTTTCTTATTCATACCGGAGGTTCCTCTCTCAATGCCCGGGCTGCGGGCTGTATGACGTTATTATAGAGGCGTTTTTCTGAAAAAGCAAGAACTACTTGTTTACTTTTTAGACAACTAACCATTTTTTAATTTGGCTATTATTCCAGAAAAATATTTGAAATACAAGAATAGTATTGACAAAAGAATCAAAAAGAATTAGTCTGAGGTCAGACAAGTTAGTTACTTGACAGACAAGTTGCGACAAACTGAGACGAAAGGGGTTTTTCCATGATTAGCGACAAGGTGACAAAAGGGGCGGAGCGTGCACCCCACCGCTCGCTGTTTTATGCGGCGGGCTTTACAGAGGAGGAGATTCACAAGCCGTTGATCGGCGTGGTGTCTGCCTTCAGCGAGATCATTCCCGGGCATATGCATCTGGATAAGCTGGCCGAGGCAGCCAAGGCCGGCGTCTATGCCGCCGGCGGTACGCCGGTTCTGATTCCTTCCATCGGCGTGTGCGACGGCATCGTCATGGGACACGAGGGCATGCGCTATTCTCTGGCATCCCGCGAGCTGATCGCCGACTCTCTGGAGACGATGGCGGCGGCGCACTGCTTTGACGGTCTGGTGCTGATTCCCAACTGCGACAAGATCGTGCCGGGCATGGTGATGGGCGCTCTGCGGCTGAACATTCCGTCCATCGTGATTTCCGGCGGTCCCATGATGGCCGGACACGTTCACGGAAAGATGACGAGCCTGTCCCAGATGTTTGAGGCCGTCGGCGCCTACAAGGCCGGAATCATCGACGAGCAGGAGTTGTGCACCCGTGAGGAGTGCTGCTGTCCGTCCTGCGGTTCCTGCTCGGGCATGTTTACCGCAAACTCCATGAACTGCCTGTGCGAGGCCATCGGCCTTGCGCTGCCTGGCAACGGCACGATTCCCGCGCCGTACTCCGCCCGCATTCAGCTTGCCAAAAAGGCCGGCGCGCAGATCATGGAGCTGGTGAAGCGGGACATCAAGCCCCGGGACATCGTGACGGAGGATTCTCTGAAAAACGCCATCACCGTGGATATGGCGCTGGGCTGCTCCACCAACAGCGCACTGCATCTGCCGGCAATCGCCCACGAGGCCGGACTGAAGCTGGAGCTGAAGCAATTCAACGAGATCAGCGAAAAGACGCCCAACCTCTGCCATCTGGCGCCCGCAGGCGAACATTTCATGGAGGAGCTCTATGACGCAGGCGGCGTGCAGGCGGTGATGAAGGAGCTTGCCGACGCCGGATTCCTAAATACATCGCTGCTGACTGCCACAGGAAAAACCGTGGCGGAGAACATCGCCGGTGCCGTGAACCGGAATTCCGAGGTTATCCGTCCCATGGATCGGCCATACAGTAAAACAGGAGGCCTTGCGTTCCTGTTCGGCAACATCGCGAAAAAAGGCTGCGTGGTCAAGCGCAGCGCCGTGGCGCCGGAGATGCAGAAGCACTCCTGCACGGCGCGTGTGTTCCACGGCGAGGACGAGGCCGTGACCGCCATCTACGGCGGCAAGATCAAGCCCGGCGATATCGTGGCGATTCTGTTTGAAGGGCCGAAGGGCGGACCCGGCATGAGAGAGATGCTGGTGCCCACCTCCGCATTGGCCGGCATGAAGCTGGACAAGGAAGTGGCGCTGATTACGGACGGACGGTTCTCCGGTGCATCCCGCGGCGCCTCCATCGGCCACGTTTCGCCGGAAGCCGCCGTGGGCGGCGAGATCGGTCTGCTGCGTGACGGGGACATCATTGACATTGACATGGAACATTACACCATCCACGCCCGGGTGTCTGACGAGGAGTTTGAAGCCCGCAGAAAAGCCCAGGTCATGCCGGAGCCGAATGTAAAGAGCGGCTGGCTGGAACGGTACAGCCGGATGGTCACTGGCGCCGACGAGGGCGCGGTTCTGAAATAACACTGTTTTCCCAGCCGATTTGGCTTGAATTTGTATTTTTGAAAGGAAGTATGGAAGATGAAAAAGCTGACTCGTATTTTTGCTCTTGCCTGCGCATTGTCTCTGGTATTTGCTCTGAGCGCCTGCGGCGGCAGCGGCGGCGCAGGAAGTGCCGCAGCTCCCTCCGGCTCGGCAGGTGCCTCCAGCGGCGTGACCGTTTTGAAGCTGGGCACCACCGTCAACGAGGAGGACAGCTTCCAGGTGGCGGCTCAGAAATTCGCGGATCTGGTCAAGGAGCGCACCAACGGCGCCTATGAAATCGAAATTTATCCCAACGGCGCGCTGGGCGACGAGTCCACCATGCTGGAGAGCATGCAGATCGGCACTTTGGATGCCGGCATCATCACCAGCGGTCCGTTCGTGAACTTCGTTCCCGAGATGGGCGTTCTGGATATGCCGTTCCTCTTTGCCGACAACGACCAGGCATACAAGATTCTCGATGGCGAAGTCGGACAGGAGCTGCTGGGCAAGCTGGAAGGCTCCAACCTCAAGGGTCTTGCCTTTGCAGAGCGTGGCTTCCGCAATCTGACCAACAGCGTCCGTCCCGTCAAGACCGCCGCTGACATCGCCGGACTGAAGGTTCGCGTGATGGAAAACGAGGTCTACACGGCGACCTTTACCGCTTTGGGCGTCAACGCGGTGCCCATGGCTTGGAGCGAGGCACTGACGGCCTTGCAGCAGAATACCATTGACGGCCAGGAAAACCCCGTCAACGTGCTGTACTCCTACAAGCTGTGGGAGACGCAGAAGTACGCGACCTTGACCCGCCACGCCTATGCCTCCGCTGTCATCACCATGAGTCTGGACGTGTTCAACAGCCTGCCGGCAGATGTGCAGGAGATTTTCTCCGCCTCCGCGCAGGAAGCTGCCGAGTATGAGCGCTCCTGGGTGGCGGACAACGAGGCCGACCAGCTGAAAGCTTTGGAGGACAACGGCATGGAGATCGTAGAGGACCCGGATCTGGACAGCTTCAAGACCGCCGTGCAGAGCGTGTATGACAGCTATCCCCAGTATGCCGACTATCTCTCTCGCATTCAAAGTGAGCTTGGCTGATTACTGACAGAAAAACCAAAGGAAAGGAAACCGTCATGGTTATCATTCGAGGAATTCACAGAATCAGCGACTGGCTGGATAAAATCGGCGCATATCTCTGCCTTGTGATGCTGGCTGCCATGGTCATCATCACAGGACTCCAGATCGTCTGCCGCGTGTTTTTCACAGCATTGACCTGGAGCGAGGAGGCGGCGCGGTATCTTCTGATCTGGTCCACCTTCATCGGCGCATCCTGCGTCTACAAGCACGGCGGCCACATCAGCGTCACGGTGGTGCAGGGATTGCTGCCGGGCGTGGGGAAGAAGCTGGTGCAGATTTTGGTACATATCCTTTGCTGCAGCTTCTTTGCCCTAATGATCGGGTTTGGCTTCATTTATGTGGGCAAGCAGGGGGGACAGCTCTCTCCCGCCATGCGCATTCCCATGAGTTATTTGTACGCAGCGATTCCCGTGGGCGGAATTTTGATGTTCTGGCATGCGCTGGACGCCGTCCTGCAAACCCTGCTGCAAAAGGAGCAGCCGACTGAAAAGGAGGTGGAGACGGCATGACTGCGTTACTGTTCGGAACCTTTCTCGTGCTTTTGATCATCGGCGTCCCCATCGCCTTCGCCGTGGCGCTGTCCGGCGTTGTGGTGCTGCTCAGCGGCGACGTCAGCTTGATGATGATTGTTCAGCGCATGTTCGCCTCCACCAACTCGTTCCCACTGATCGCCGTGCCGTTTTTCATTCTGGCAGGTGACCTGCTCTCCCAGGGCTCCATTTCCCGCCTGCTGGTGGAGTTCTGCGAGTCTCTGCTGGGACGCATCCGGGGCAGTTTGTCCGCCGTGTCCGTGGTGGCGGGAATGTTTTTCGCCGCCATCTCCGGCTCCGACGCCGCCACCACGGCGGCTGTCGGCTCCACACTGGTGGGTCCGCTGAAGGAGCGGGGCTATCACGAGGCGTCCTCCGCGGCACTGATCGCCTCCGCCGGATGTATCGGCGTGGTGATTCCGCCGTCCGTGCCCATGGTGCTGTATGCCGTCATCGCCAACCAGAGCGTCATTCAGCTCTTCCGCAACGGCTTTTTCCCCGGCATCCTCATGGGCGGAATTCTGATCGTCATTGCGCTGGTGCAGGCGCACAAACGCCAGTACCCCAAGGGCGCGGCGTTCTCCTGGCAGAATGTCTGGAAAACCTTCCGCAAATCCATCTGGGGCATTCTGATGCCCCTCATCATCCTCGGCGGCATTTTCACGGGCTACTTCACCCCCTCCGAAGCGGCGGCAGTGGCCGTGATCTACGGTGTTCTGGTCTCTGCGTTCGTCTACCGGGACATGACCCTCAAAAAGCTGTGCAAAATTATGATCGGCAGCGCCAAAACCTCCGCCGTCATCATGATTATCATTGCGTGCAGCGGCGTATTCGGCTGGGTTCTGGCAAACTGGAAAATTCCCGAGCAGGTGGCAACGGCGATTCTGTCCGTCTCCAGCAACAAGTATGTCATTTTGCTGCTGATTGCCATTATTGTGCTGATCGCCGGAGTTTTTATGGAAACTTCCTCCGCCGTGATTCTGCTGACACTGGTGTTTTTGCCGCTGATCTCCGCGCTGGGGGTCAATCTGGTGCACTTTGGCATCGTGTTCGTGGTGGGCATTTCCATCGGCATGATTACGCCGCCGGTAGCCATCAACCTGTTTGTGGCGTCCAGCATTACGGGACTGTCGCTGGAGAAGATCTCCCGCAGTGTTGTGCCGTATCTGCTGGGACTGATCGGCGTGTATCTCGCCTACCTCTATCTCCCGCTTTTGCTTCCGGGACTGATCTTCTGACCGGAAAAGCAGCATCATCAACGGGGTCTGCCGCAGGGCAGACCCCGCATTTTTACACCAAATTTGAAAAGTGAGGCAAACAATCATGAAAGTAATTGACCTTTCCACATGGGATCGCACGGCGCACTACCAGTTTTTTCACCGCATGGACTACGCCCAGTACGCCATAACCGTCCGGCTGGATGTGACGGACTTTGTCTCCCGGCTCAAGGCGGAATCCCTGCCGTTTTACGACGCGATGATCTACGCCGCCACCCGCGTTCTCAACGAGCAGGAGGCCTTCCGGTATCGCATTCACGGGCAGCAGGTGGTGCTCCACGAGCGGATCCACCCGTCCTTTACCGATATGACCGAGGGCTCGGATCTTTTTAAGATGGTGACGGTGGACTATGAGGACGATATTCGGGATTTCTGCGCCCACGCAAGGGCAAAGTCCGACGCCCAGACCGCCTGCTTTGTCAAGGAGGAGCTGGAGGGGCGGGATGACCTGGTGTTTATCACCTGCATTCCGTGGGTCACGTTTACCCACCTGTCCCACACGATTTCCTTCAACAGGGACGATGCGGTGCCGCGGCTTGCCTGGGGAAAATACGAGGAGGAGCACGGGCGCTTGATGCTGCCGTTTTCCGTGCAGGCGCACCACTCCTTTGTGGACGGCGTACACATGGGGCGCTATATCGAGGCGCTTCAAGACTACTTGAACCGCGCCGAGGGTTGAGCAGGGAATCAAATCACGCACAGTTCCGGAGGAACCCGCAGCTGCGGCGTTCTTCCGGGACTTTTTTTGCTGGGTGGAAAAGCAAATTGAGCGCTGCCTGTCTGACAGAAGATATTTTGTAAAAAAATATTTTTTTCATTTTGCAAGAAAAACTGAAATTTGTAACCGATGTTGTAACCTCCGCTTGCTATAATGACGCCATGATAAGAAAATCAACGCGATGGAGGGCGAAAAAATGGGAAAGACTTTGAAGAGAATCTTTGCAACGGTTCTGGCACTGAGCATCAGCATCGGACTTTTAAGCGTCAATGCGTTCGCTGGCGCCGTAGAGGATACGGCGGTGGCTGACGCCCAGCAGGCCGTTTCCGCGGCAGAAGGGGAGTTGGCAGCGGCGCAGCAGAGCCTGGACGCGGCCATGGCCGCAGCTGCGGAGGGCATTGATCTGGCCGGGGCAAAGCAGGCGCAGCAGGATGCCACCAATGCGCAGATCGCTGCGCAGAACACGCTGAACATGCTGACGAACGAGATCAATTATTATCAGGAGATGCTGGGCATGTTATCCGGCATGGCGGGCGGCGAGGAAAATATGCAGGCCATTGCCGCCTTGCAGGAACAGATTTCAGCGCTGTACGAGCCCATCGCCACGGCGCAAAATGAACTGGCAGTGGCGCAGCAAGCCGCGCAGATCGCACAGGATGCGCTTGCCAACGTGCAGAGTCAGTATGACGCGGCCTGTGACGCAAGCCCAGACGTCGTCAGTGCCCGCGAGATCGTCGCCGCCTGCGAGACGGCACGGAACGATGCCCAAAGTGCACTCGCCGCGGCACAGGCCGTACAGGCCGACGCCAACGCGGAAGAGCCCGTGGCAGCACAGATTCGGGCGCTGGACACGGACATCGGTGTGGGCAGCATCACGGCGGTCTACGCAGCAAACCGGGCATTTATGGCGCTGACCCCAGATCGGCAGAGCGATTTTCAGAACAACAGATTTCCAGACGAGTATCAGACGTTGCAAAACGCTCTGACCAAGCTGGCGAGCTTGATTACCGTGACGAATAGTCTGGACGAATTCAACGATGCCATGAAAGACAACACGGTTTCCTGCATCGAACTGCGGGGCAGCCACACGAACACCTTCCTCATCAGCCGGGACTGCACGGTGATCCTGAATGGTGTGACCATCACCGGCGCACCCGCACCCGTGCAGACGCGCGATGCAAGTGTCTCCTGCGCCGCTGTGGCAGTGGCTCCCGGCGTGAAGGCCACCATCATTCTGGAGGGGGAGAACACCCTCACCGGCGGGGACGGCTACGCGGGACTTGAGGTCGGTTTTGCAGACGAGAACAGCATGGCTGACGTCACCATCGACGGAAACGGCTCCCTGACGGCCAACGGCGGCAGCGGAAAGGGTGGCGCGGGCATTGGCGGCAGCTATGCAAGCAGCCCGGTCTACGGAAACTTGACCATCGCCGGCGGCACCATCACCGCAAACGGTACGAATGGTGGCGCGGGCATCGGCTCTGCCGCTAACAATCTCGGGTCCGGTGCATCCTATAAGATTGCTGCCAAAAGCTGGGGCACCATCACGGTCAACGGCGGCACCATCACCGCAATCGGCAACGGCGGCGGCGCGGGCATCGGCGGCGGCAACCATATCGACAGCGGCGAGCTGGTCTTTCAGGGCGGCACCGTGGTGCGCGCCGAGGGCAACGGCGGCGGCGCGGGCATCGGCTCTGGCTGCGGCAGTCAAAAGGTAGAGAATGACGGCACCAAGGGCCCCGGTTACTTTTTTGCGGACATTCACATCGGCGGCGATGCGGTCATTGAAGAGGCCGTGTCCACCTGGCTGGGCGCGGGCATCGGCGGCGGCTATGTCTCTGACGCCTATGTAAGCATCACCGGCGGCACCATTGAAGCCGCTCAGGGCGGCAACGGCAACTCCGGCTCCCTCTATCAGGGCGGCACCGGCATCGGCGGCGGCTATCAGGGCTGCGCCCAGGTGAACATTTCCGGCGGCACCATCGAAACTGCGCAGGGCGGCACCGGCGCGCCTGGCATCGGCAACGGTGCGGCCTGCCGTGCAGACAAGCGAAACGGAGAGTCCACCATTGTGGCGGATGACTCCTATGTGAACATCAGCGGGGGCACCATTCAGGCCCAGGGCGGCGTTTATGCCGCAGGCATCGGCACCGGCAACGGCGGTGAGGTGTGCCACGTCTCCATTAGCGGCGGAAGCGTCATCGCAAAGGGCGCATCCTCTGACCGCACAGAAATGATGGGCGGCGCGGGCATCGGCTCCGGCGTGGGCAGCGCCTCCGGACTGAAATACGCCGCGGACACCACGGTGGACATTTCCATCACCGGCGGCACGGTAACAGCCACCGGCGGCTGGGGCGCATCCGGCATCGGCTCCGGCGCAATCAATACCCAGGCCAATTCCATCACCATCGGCGACGGAGCAAACGTGACGGCTCTGGCTGACGGCACCAAGTTCGCCATCGACACCAAGGTGGGCGGCGATGATACCATCTCCTACACGCCGGAATGCACTGTCAGCGAGACGGTTTTGCAGGGCACCTTTGTAAATCTGGCGGAGCATACCTATGAGGGCAAGGCTCTGACCATCCGCACCTTCGCAAACACCCCGGTAGACGTGGCTGCACTTCAGCTGCCCGAGGGCTACCGTTCCTTCGCCCGGACCGTTCCCGCAGCAGGATTGTATCTGGTTTACAGCAATGCGAACGAACGCTACTGCGTGTACAACACCCAAAACCCAATGGAATTCGAGGAGAACGAGGAAAACGGCGCACCGACCTTTGAATATAAGGTGGAGGGAACGGGGCTGTCCGACAAATTCTACCTGTATCTCAACGACCAGACCCCGGTGCTGCCGGATCCGCCTGCGCCCATTCCAAATCCGCCTGCGCCCATTCCCAATGAGCCGGACGAGACGCCCGCAGACACCGAGATCCCCGGAACGGTTACCCCGCTGACGCCCGCTCCGGAGAAAGTCATTCCCGACCAGGAGACGCCTCTGACGGAGCTGCCCGATGAGGAAGTTCCGCTGGCAGCGGCACCCAAGACCGGCGACACTCTGACAGCAGTGCTCAGCGCCGCTTGCGCGGCTGCGTCTTTGGCAGGACTTGCATATCTGGTAATCACCGAGAAAAAGCGCGCAAAGAGCGAAAACTAAATCCAAAGCAGACGAGCGCCCCAACCGGAAATTCCGGCGGGGCGCTCTTTTTTTGGGCCTTGTACACGTGATTGCGCTGTCTGATAGCTGATCGGGGGATATTCCCTTACGAGAAGACGCGTTCAGGTTTCTCGCTCCAGTTTCGCCCGGAAGCTGATGGCCCGGGTGGTGGGCAGGGTGTCAAACTGGATGACATAGGCTCCTTTGCCCCGGTCGATGTCCGTCACCGTGCCGCCGCCGAAGAGAAAGTGGTGAATCCGATCGCCCACGGCAAAGGGCAGCCCGTCGGACATGGTGGCGAGATACCGCTCGCTGCTTTGAATCAGGCTGTCGCACTCGGCCATCAGGCGCTCGTCCAACTCGTCGGTGTACTCCAGCAGGGGCTTGTCAATGTTAAATAGGAACCGGGAGGGGTAGCGGTACGACCCGTCCAGATTGCGCCCCTCCGCATCGGAGAGAAAGAGCCGCTTTTGCGCCCGGGTCACGGCCACAAAGGCGAGGCGGCGCTCCTCCTCCATTCCCGGCAGCGTGGCGGTTTTCTTGGAGGGGAAGATGCCCTCGTCCATGCCGCAGAGAAAGACGTACGGAAACTCCAGCCCCTTGGCGGTGTGGACGGTCATCAGCTTCACGGCGTTGCGGACGGAGGCGGTGTCCGTGTTGGTCATCAGAGCCACGTGAGCCAGGTAGTATTCCAGCGTGCACTCCTCACCGCAGGTGGTTTCGTACTCGTGGACAGACTGCTTCAGCTCCGCCAGATTGTCCAGTCGCTCCTGACTGCCCTCGGTGCGCAAGGCGGCTTCGTAGCCGCTCTTGTCCAGCACGGCGCTGAGAAGCTCGGATACCGGCACGTCGTTCTGTCCGGCGCAGGGCGGGATGTTTTTCCTCCCGCTGCACCAGCAGCAGGCACACCAGCGGGACGCACAGCGTCAGAATTTCGCAGGTGAGAAAGTCAAAAAAGCACGTCAGTGCGCCGATGGCGAGGAACAGCTCCGCGTCCCGCGTCAGCTGCTTCCCCCACAGCAAAACCACGTCGGAAAACAGGAACATCAGCGCAAAGCAGGCGTAATACTCGATGCACAGCGGCACCAGCCAGACCTGACTGACCACCAGTCCCAGCGCAAGACCCACGGCGGCCGCCCACAGCTTTCGGCGGAACAGCAGGGTAAAGCACACGCCGCCCAGCGCGATGAAAACAGCTGCGCCCAGAATCCGGATGCCCCGCAGACCCAGAACACAGGAGAGGGGCTTGAGCACGATCAGATCGCCGTGCCAGTAGCGGGCATAGGAGGTGTTGGCCGCCTGTCCGCCCGCCACGGCAGCATAGAGGTTTTGCCCTTGAGTCCCCGTCGTATCTTGATAGAGCGCGCTGTCCAGAGCGCTGGTAAAGGGGTGAGTGGAATCCTGCGACCAGAGAATGTTGAACAGCACCGCGTCGGCGTAGTTGTGAATCACCGAAACCGGATCGTTGGGATTGAGCTGTTCAAACATATCCGCGTTTTGATACTGCTCTGCCGTGGCGCCCACGCTGTCCACCACGGCGGACTGGGGAATCAGAGCGGTCAGCGTCAGCGTCAGCACAAAGGCCACCCACAGCGCCAGCAGCAACCCCACGCTCTCACCCAGTCGGCGGGGGGGTCAGCCGCCGATCCGGCACCGATGTTTTTTTCATGGCCATAACGATTCCTCCCACGGCAAACAGCAGGGGGATTGCCGCGTTTCTCCCAATGATAGGGTAAATTGTCTCTGTTGGAAAATTTAGCCGAGGCGTTTCTTACTTTGATTTTAGCGCATTCCCGAAAGAAAATCCACGCTTCCCTTTCATAATCTGACAAATAAGTGGTAATGATCTTGCGTTTTGACAAACAAATTTCTATAATAAAAAATGTTAAAATGCTGTGATACGGACAATGAAAGCGCTACAGCTTGAAAAATGCGTATGACTTCACCGGCGACCGATAAAAAAGGAGCATATTCCATATGACGAAAAAGCTGGTAACAAAACACACATTGCTGCTCTCTGCTTTTGGATTGGGGCTGAACATCCTTCTGGTTTGGTGCACCGATGTCTTTTCCATTCCGCTGTATCTGGATTCCATCGGTACCA
>JALCRR010000008.1 GCA_022652815.1 Oscillibacter sp. | reverse complement strand
TGGTACCGATGGAATCCAGATACAGCGGAATGGAAAAGACATCGGTGCACCAAACCAGAAGGATGTTCAGCCCCAATCCAAAAGCAGAGAGCAGCAATGTGTGTTTTGTTACCAGCTTTTTCGTCATGTGGATGCGCTCCTTTTTGTTGTCCACCAGTGAAGTCATATGTCTGTTGTGAATATTTTTATTATAAGAATTTGTTTGTCAAAACGCAAGATAATTGCCAGTTATTTGCTGGATTTTGTTCTTTTCATAAAAAAAGCACGCACGTCAGCAGAGCGGAGATACAGGAGAAGAAGTCTCTGTCTGCCATCCGGCATGAGCTATGGGTCGTTATCACGGAAAAACGGTTTGCCGCCGCCGAGGATATGCTGACCAAGCTGCTTGTGTCCGAGGGCGAGCTTCAAACCGTGGAGCTGCGGCTTAAAAGCCGAAAGAAGCGCGGCAAAAGAACAGCCGCCGCTGTCTACGAGTACATCGCGGACTACGACGGCACATGGGGCGAGCTGCGCTTTGACCTCATAAAAGGCGAAGCCGAGATCATCGTCCTTGCGGACAACGACGCGATAAAGAGCCGCAAGTTTGCTGTACGGGCGATGGAGTGCATAAATACTTTGCGGCATGGAGACCCGCCGGAGCGTATCACGCTGACGTTTATATAGGAGCAGGTTACCTATGTTGGAATTGTATGATACACAATGCCATTATCATGGTCAACCGTTATAATGGCATTGAAAGGCAGGTGACGCTTAATGAACGTCAATGAGTTGATGGAGCAAAAGAAGCTCACAAAATATAAGTTGCATCATTTGCCCTGCCGCCCGTAAACGGGTATCTTACCACTCAACAGAGCTGTTTCAATTTTTCAGTTTGCTTTTTAGTATCTCGCTTCGCTCGACGCTTGAAGCTAAAGCCTTTTTGCGGGATACCTCCTCCGGCAGAGCCTGAGGTTTCCGAACTCAAAAAAAACAGACGGCACCGATAACGGTAACCGTCTATGTAGATTCTCTATTTACTGGGCTTTCTTTAATTCTGCGATTTCCTGACTATGGAGCTTGATTACTTGCTTCATCATTTCCAATTGATCTTCGAGCTGTTCCGTTTTACTCTTGGGTGTCAGATCATCAAGCTTTTTTAAGACCGTTTTCTGACCCTCTGCCAGCGCTCTGAGTTGTGGCCTAATCTCGTTTTCAATCGTGAGATTGATTTTTGCTGTTTGCTGGTTCATCAGCTGTGCGATGGCCTGTAAATCTTTTTCGTCTAACATGGTTTTCACCTCGCTTTCTATCTTAGCATCTGCGAGTGTGTGGAGTCAACATGTTTTCGGCGGTGCCGTATTCGGTTGTCAACGCCTCATGAAACGCTATCACAACTGGGGATGAAAATAGGGCTGCGAGGATACGCCGAAATCTGGTATACTGTAGATAGAAGGCGTGCGCCGGTTCGGTGCTGAATGTATAGCTGGTGGGAAGCCAGCCCGGTAAGGCCCAGCAAGCCGCCGGTAGCGTGTCCCGCAGTGCTTATAACAAATGGGTTTCCGGCAAGCCCAGCCCAAGAACCGCCGAGAATGAACGACTTGCTGCAAAAATTGAGGAGATTCACATGGACAGCCCGGATAAGGGGTACCGCCGCATCAATGACGACCTGCGGCACGACCAGAACGTCCACGTCAACGACAAGCGGGTTCTGCGCATCTGCCGGGCAAGCGGCATCAAGTCTACCATCAAGTACGCCAGCCACGGCTGCACTCGGCAGGCGAAGAATCCGCAATACCTTGCGGAGAATCTTCTGAATCGGCAATTCCACGCATCCCACATCAACGAGAAGTGGCTGACCGATGTGACGGAATTCAAGTGGTACGAGGGCTTTGAAGTACATAAGGTCTATCTCAGTGCCATTTTGGACCTCTGCGACAGACGCATTGTGGCGTTTGAAAGCAGTGAGCGCAATGACAATCCGCTTGTGTTTAAAACCTTCGACAAGGCGGTGAAAGCCTGCCCGGATGCACACCCGCTGTTCCACAGTGACCGTGGCTACCAGTACACCAACCGGGCATTTCACCACAAGCTGGAGAAAGCAGGCATGACACAGAGCATGTCCCGTGTAGCGCATTGCATTGACAACGGTCCCATGGAGGGCTTCTGGGGCATTCTGAAGCGGGAACGCTACTACGGAAAACGCTTCACCTCCAAGCAAGAGCTCATCGTCATGATTCGCAGCTACATTGCCTATTATAACAGTCGGCGTGTGCAGCGAGGTTTGGGGGTGTTGACGCCGATGGAGAAGCACAACCTGACGTTCGCTGCATAAAAAGCAGCCAGCAGCAGGTTTCCTCCTGCTATTGGCCGTGAAAATTTTATATTATTTCATTGCCCTCTTGACGGGGTGAGGTTCAAATTGCAGAGCGGTTTTCTCCGTGAAATGCCCGGAAGTCCACTGTCCCGCGCCGCCGGAGAGACAACGTATGCGCAGACCCAAAAAGGCCGCGCTATTTTGCACAGCAATGGTGTACGCGCAGCGACAGCCCCAAAGAATTTCCCATGCCGTGAACAGTTGGAACGGCTGGCCGAAGAGCTGACCGCCGTGGAGCCGCAGATTCGGCGGGGCGCCGTTTTGCGCCTGATCTACACAGGCGGCGACACGGAAGCCGTGCGGTATCATTGCTGCTGGTATGCCCACTACGCCGGGTTCAGTGGCTGGAAGGCTTACGGCGCAGACAGTCTGCTGCGTGCGCTGTACCCGTATCTGGCGTACGTGACCGATTGGAGGTTGGAGATGCCCAAGGCGCTGTGAGCGCCCCTTTCCCGGGAAAAGGTCCTGCCCTTTCGGACGCGCCTCACGTGAGACTGCTGAAAATAGAGGCGGTGTGAAGGAAAAGCAGTTGTCGCAAAGGGTAAAGAGAACGGTGCCTTCTTCAGATGGTAAGCTGGGGCGATTGACCAACTGATACGGAAAACGGGCCGGCTTCTCGCCGGCTCGTACTTATTCATCCTCGGCGCTGGCGCTGTCTGGCGTGTTCATGAAGATCTACAACGACTATAACGACAAGTACATTCTCAAGAGCCGTCCGAAAACAGACATTCTGAATGTTGTTGAGAAGTAAGCAATTCCTATCAGGCAATCTAAGAAGGCCGGGGGTATCTACCACCGGCCTTCTTGCTGTTTTGTGAAAACACCTTTGGTAGGTTGGCTTTTGATGTTTGTATAAAAAAAGTTGACAACTAATTCCCAAGCAGACAGAATGGAAAAAGCAAAAATGGCCGTGTCAAAAGGCCTGTGTACTCCCCTACATCTTTGCGCTGTGATTCGTTGGTGCGCCAAGACTTTACCGCCGTTTTCATGCGCAAAATGCGGGGCTTAGTCTGACGTGGGTTTTGCGCATGAAAACACCTCCCCACAGAGAAAAATCTGCCGGTCAAGGGACAAAGAATTATCAAATTGATCGTACACCGTCAGATAGGTTCCTTCCGGTAAGTCATACTCTTTTTTGTCGACGCTGCAGTAAAAAAAGCTGGTAAACAGCGGAGAATCTCCGCCGGGAAAATAGTGCGCAACCGTGTCCGTGATGCCCTTAACGTCATAATTATCACTGTCGCAGACGCATTTTCCCCCGGAAGAAATCACAAACAGATAGCTAAATTGTCGCTTCCGAAACTCTGGAATCTGCTGGGCAATTTGCTCCAAAGCCTCCGATAATTCGCGACAAAACCACTTGTAATGCTGCGCCTTTTTGCCCTCCTTTGCCTGAAATCTGGACGGAAAAAGCGGCAGCTTAATCAAAAGCATGCCGTGCAGAACCACCGCGCGCACTTCCACGTTCTGACGCTCCTCCAGGGGCAGTTCCGCAAGCAATTTTGTCAGATTTTCCCCGTCCAGCAGGCATAAACAGGCATAGCGGATCAGCGCAAGATACACCATATATAGGTCGATCAGCAGTCCCCGCAGACGCTTGGCGTCGCCATAAAAATCGGGGCCCTCCGCGTCATTGCGCTGGATGATGCGGCGGCAGATGCCGCCCATTCTGTTGCAGATACCCTCCACTTTCTCCGCGGTCTGCCGTGCTTCCGGCATCATTTTTTTGTCATTCATGCGACAAATTCCTTCCTTTTTTTGATGGCTTTTTTTAAAAAAATAAGCTTATCGCGTTAGCACAGCTGCGCAAAGTAGATAAGCATATAAAAAATTAGACCTTCTTATCAAGATGTGTGCTGGAAATGGACGCCGTCAAAACCTCCGATAATGCCTGACAAAACCAATCCTTTGATACTCTGTGTTGATTAAATGATAATTTGATGGTATCATATAAAGAAATATCAAAATTTTCGAGGTGACGGAGCTCTATGATGGATTTTAAAATGCTGAATGAAAAGATCAGAAGCGAAGCGTACGAACATACGGTGCATCCGGCATCTGTTCTCCCAGATGATGCGGTTCTGGATGCAAAAGAAAGTGCGGAGTGGAATCGTGTCGAGGTTGAGCGGCACAATCAGATGGCTCACAAGGACTGGGATCGATAATATCAGGAGAAGGAAGAAAATGAAGCGGCATTTCGCTCTGATCTGATCGACGCCCTTCTGACGGAAGGCCAGGACAAAATCAACCGTCCACAGGCTGAATTCATTGCCGGTACAGCGGAGCAATACGGCAGATCGCTGTATCTGCACGGAATTTTGACCGAGGCCAGATACTGGCTCAATTTTGCAAGAACGCTTCTGGATTTGGGACAGGAGGACTGCAAAATTCGAGAAGAGCGTGCTTCAAATCTAACCAAGACGATTTTGACCATGTGGGGAAAGTCCATCAATCTGGCGCAGCTGGAGGCAATTTTGACTGAGGCCTCCGGTCTCAACCACCGGCATGTCAGCAGCGTGTTGGATAACGCCCAGGAGTTTTTAAATTTTAGTGAAGGATTCCTTAATTTGCAGTGATTTTTTCTGCGGCGGCTGGACGAATAACCTGTGCTTAGCGTAGCTATGGCTACAATAATAAAATGATGACCGGACACAAGTCCTTGAAAAAGGCACTTGAGTCCGGTCTTACTTTTGCCAAGTTACTGGCCATATTATTTTTCTGCACGCTTTTCAAAATTTGTATCCGCGTGTGGACGGTCCCCTTCTCAAGTGCAACTGGGTTATTGATAACTACGTCGCACACAACCTGCGGCAAACGCCGCATTGTAATTTTACTAAAAATAGGTATAATGGTAAAAAACAAGTGGGAGCGACAAGTATGGCAACACTGCGTGTGCTGTCGGAGCATACCGGCTTTTCCATTACCACCATTTCCCGGGTTCTGAACGACGACCCGACCATCAGTGTGCAGTCCGCCACCCGGGCGGCGATCTTAGACGCCGCAGGAAAACTGCACTACCAGAGTACGACCCGTCCCAGGCGGAGTGCGCCCAAAACCGCCGGAGCGTCCATCGCCTTCGCGGAAATGCTGACTCCGGTGGAGCAGCTCTCCAACCCCTACTATCTCTATCTGAAAACGTACGCGCAGAAGCACTGTAAAGATAATTGGCTTGCCACAATTCGGCTGGGAGAGACAGCTCGCGGCTATCAGGCACCCTCCGGGCAGACGCCGGGCGGCATTCTGGCTATCGGCATTTTTGACTGCGAGCAGGTCAAAAGTCTGAGCGCACTCAGCGACAATCTGGTGTTTCTGGACTCCTGCCCCGACCCCACGCGCTGCGATTCCGTGGTACTGGACTTCGACCTCGGCATCGAGCTGGGGCTGGATCACCTGCTGGCGCTGGGTCATCGACGCATCGGCTTCCTCGGCCCGGACCGGAAGCTGAACTGCCTCAAGCGCCCTGCGCCGGAGGTGCGTCGGCAGCATTTTATCGACTACATGAAGAGCCGGGAACTCTTTGACCCCGCCCTGCTGTTGGAGTGCAGCATGGACACCCGCTCCGCCGTGGGACGGCTGGCACAAAGCGGGGACTCCCTGCCCACAGCCCTGCTGGTCGCCAACGAGGAAACCGCCATTGGCGCGGTCAGAGGCTTGCGGGAAAACGGCCTGCGCGTGCCCCAGGACGTGTCCATCATCAGCTTCAACGATACGCCACTGAGCGCGCTGACCGATCCTCCGCTGACCAGCATCTCCACCCATGTGGAGCTGATGAGCGAAACCGCCATCGATCTGCTGGCCTCTCGCATCCGCACGGGCCGCAAACAGCTGCCGCTGAAGCTGGTAGTTCCCCCTGCGCTCATTGAGCGAGAGAGTGTGGCTCCGCCCCGGAAATAGGCGCTTTTTGCCCACCTGCTGGAGCGCTTTGAGACGGCCTTCCCGGATTGCGGCTCCGCCAAATTTTTCTCCGGTCCGGACCGCACGGAGCTGGGCGGCAACCACACCGACCATCAGCACGGATTCGTGTTGGCCATTCGACAGGCGGAGACCTTAGAGCGGGAGAAATTTGAAGAGTTTTTGCGTTTGGTGCGCCAATCCGGCGAGTCCTCCGCCCTGCACCTACAAAATCTGTGGTGTGACGGTCATCCAAAGGAGCAGGCGGTGCCGGTGGCGATTGCGGCGGCGGAGCACCTTCTGAACGAACGGGGCGCGGTTCGCGTCCACGGCGGCGGCTTTGCCGGAACCATTCAGGCCTACGTCCCGCTGGAGCAGGTCGAGACGTTCCGCACGGGCATGGAAGCAATTTTGGGCGATGGCGCTGCCATTTCCTGCACATCCGCCCGGTGGGCGGCGCAGTTCTGGGCTGAAAACACAGATTGAATTTATTTCTGACAGGAGGAAATTTCTATGTCGATTCTGATTTTGGGCGGCGCCGGGTACATCGGCTCCCACACCGCACTGGCGCTGGTGAACGCCGGATGCGACGTGGTAGTGGCAGACAGTCTGGAGACGGGGTTTCGGGCGGCTGTACCTGCAAAGGCCCGATTTTATCAGGGAGATATCCGTCAGCGTACGTTCTGCGACTCTCTTTTTGAAAATGAACACATCGAGGGTGTCATCCACTTCGCTGCCAATTCTCAGGTGGGGGAGAGCATGACCAACCCCCTCAAATATTACGCCAACAACATGGGCGGCACCCGGGTGCTGCTGGAGAGCATGGTGGCCCACGGCGTGGGCAAGATCGTATTTTCCTCCACCGCCGCCACTTACGGCGAGCCGGAGCGGGTTCCCATTCTGGAGACTGACAAAACCGAGCCCACCAACTGCTACGGCGAGACGAAGCTCTCCATGGAAAAGATGATGAAGTGGACATCGGTGGCTCACGGCCTTCGCTATGTTGCCCTGCGCTATTTCAACGCTTGCGGCGCACAGCCAGACAGCTCCATCGGCGAGGCGCACAATCCAGAAACACATCTTATTCCGCTCATTTTGCAGGTTCCAAACGGCCAGCGGGGGATGATCTCAATTTTCGGTGACGACTATCCCACTCCGGACGGCACCTGCATCCGGGACTACATTCACGTCTGCGATCTGGCGCAGGCGCACATCTTGGCGCTGAACTATCTGATGGACGGCGGCGAGAACAACGTCTTTAATCTGGGCAACGGCGTGGGCTTTTCCGTCAAGGAGGTCATTGAGGAGACGCGCAGCGTCACTGGTCACGCCATTCCCGCAGTGATGCAGCCCCGCCGGGCAGGCGACCCCGCCCAACTGATCGCGTCCTCCGAGAAGATCAAGTCCGTGCTGGGCTGGAAGCCGGAGTACGCCGACTTGCACACCATCATCGAAACCGCCTGGAACTGGCACAAGGCGCACCCCAACGGCTATGAGGGATAAGACGATGACAGAAGATGCCGCTCTTTTGAAGCTGGAGACGCTGCACTTGGACGCCGTAGACGAAACTGCCGACGACGGAAAAATCAACCTCCCCACACTTTAAGCTATCCCAAGTGTCAGATCTGCATGGGAAATAAAGGCAGCGCCGGGTGGCTGATCCATCCTGTTCGGCAGAGTTGCATTCCTCCGGTTAGTGTGGATTCCGCTGAATTAAAGCGAGTATAAGAAAAATGACGCACCCCGTGTCGGGTGCGTCATTCTCTTTGAATTCCGGTTATTTGCCGAAGCGGCGAAACAAAACCACCATGCCCAAAAGCAGCGCGATCATAGACGGCGCAAAGGCCTCCAGCGTGGTGTGGGCATAGAGCGCGCCCAGTACGGTGGAGAGAATTGACCCGCCCAGATAGGAAATGCAGAATTGAAGTCCCTGCACATCGGCGGCGCGCTCCGCACCGAAATGTTCCGCTGTCAGATGCACCATGCAGGGCATGATGGGCGCAAGACCCAGCCCGAACAGCGCAATCCCGACGGTGCTGAAAGCCGGGATAGAACCAATGCATAAAAAGACGGAAGCAGTCCCGGAAACGGCGATGCCGGCGGCGATCATCCGTCGGTCACCCAGCCGATTGACAAGCACGCCGGAGAGAAACCGCCCGATCAGCAGCGCCGCAAAGAAGGCGGACATACACGCTGACGCCGTGGCCGGCGAAAGCTGCCGCGCCTCCACCAGAAGGCTGTTGGCCCACATGCTGACGCTGCACTCTGCACCGGAATAGAGAAATACGATCAGCACGCACGACCAGATGGCGGTGTCCTTCAGAATCGAAAAATCCGGCTTGACTGCCTCTGCGTTGTCCGGCGCATCGTCCCTGCCCCAGAGCAGAAACGCGGCAAAAAAGGCTGCCGTCATACAAAGCTGCACAAGACCCAGCAGCGTGTAGCAGTCCCTCCAGCTCCCGAACCATTTCATCGCCCGGGGAGCCAGCAGTACGCCCCCACCGGCTCCGACACACCAACAGGTATGCAGCCAGCTGACGCTGCGGGAGCTGTATCTTCCGGCAACATGATGGTTTAAGGCCAAATCAAGCACGCCCTGCCCCGCACCCAGCGGCACGCATGCCACCACAAGCACGAGGTAGGACGGCGCAAACCGAAAACTCAACAGGCTGACCGCGGCCAACCCAGAGCCAAGCAGTGCCAGCTCCGCTGCCCGGTATCGCTTGAGAAAGCGCGGCAAAAACAGGCAGGCGGCTGCGGAGGAGCAGAGAATCACGCCGCTTAAGACGCCGCCGGCCTCCAGCGGAAGCCCAAGCTCGCGGCGCATACTGGGCCAGACGATGCCCAGAAGTCCGTTGGGAAGGCCCAGCCCGATAAACGCCAGATAAATGCCGCACAGCATCCCACGGCTGCGGCGCTCTCCAGACAGGTTATGCATGGCGGTTTATCCCGTGATTTTATGCAGGCCACGGGGATGGTCGGGGTTGTTGCCGCGGGCCAGCGCGATCCGGCAGGCCAGCATCTGCGCCGCAGCAGCGGTGCAGAAGGGCGTCACAAAGTCGCTGCCCTCAAAGGGAATGAAGAAGGACATTTCGCCCCGGGCACACAGGCCGGCATCGTTGGAAATCACCAGAATGGCGGCTTCCCGCCCCTCCAGCTTGTCCAGCAGCTCCTGCGCCTCCTGAAGAGACGGACCTTTCATGCCATAGACAATGACGGGCGTGTCTTTTTCTACCATGGCGATGGGGCCGTGGTAAAAGTCAGAAATGGCGAAGGCCTTGGCGGGAATGTAGGTTGTTTCCTGAAGCTTCAGGGCGCTTTCCATCGCCACGGCGTAGTTGGTGCCGCGGGAGAGAACGAAGGCATTTTGCATGTCGCGCAGTCGGTCGGCGGCGCTCTTCAGAGCATCCGCCCCAGCGAAGGTTGCCTCCAAAGCAGCGGGAACGCCCGACAGCTCCTCCAGAATATCCTGCCGTCCGGCAATCGTCGCGGCCAGCATGAGCAGCGCGGCCATTTCCGTTGTGAAGGTCTTGGTGGCTGCCACACTGACCTCTTCTCCGGCGGAGCAGAGCAAATGCTCCCCGGCGACAGCCAGCATGGGAGAATCCTCCGTATTGGAGACGCCCACGGTCAGAGCCCCCTGCCGGTTGGCCTCTTCCAACAGCTCCGTCACGTCATTGGTGGCGCCGGACTGGGAAATGCCGATGACAAGGGCACCTGATACGCGAATGGCTGCGTGATACATGGTCAGAATGGACGGCGCTGCCAGACTCACCGGAATCCCGGTCAGCAGCTCCAGCACGTATTTTCCGTAAATAGCTGCGTGGTCAGAGGTGCCGCGGGCGGCAATGACGATCTGGTTAAGTCCCCGAGCCTGCACTTCCCCCGCAATTTTCTGCGTCGTTGCCCGGTTTTGTTCCAGACAACGCTTCAAGGCGGCAGGCTGCTCTAAAATTTCCCGCCACATCATGGGTTCCTGTTCCATAAAAGTCTCCCCTTTTTATCAGTTAAATACTCAGCCCGGCGATGGCCGTACCTGCCAGCGTCACTTCCGGCACATGGAAAAATTCCGCATACAGTCCCAGCTTCTCCCGACCCAAAAGGCGCATCTGGCAGTCCAGTTTGGCGCGGAAGTCCTTGGAAAAGTAGAACGTGGAACCCTCCGCCGTGATAAAGGCGGGATGGCAGGGATCCTGCCCGATTCCGGCACGCATCTGCGCGGCGCACAGCGAAATTGCGCACAGCAGCGCCGAGCGCTCGGTAATCAGATCCATCAGCGCATAAAGCGTCGTGCGGTCGTCATCCGCTGCGCAGCACGCAGCCAGTCGACCGCTGCCGCAGGGGCGGTTTAAAAATTCGTCAATTTCCTTGGGCTTCAGACCTTGTATGCTGTTCAGCCCCTCGCAGCAACCTGACGTAAAAAGCTGTTCCCCTGCGGCTTGACGGAGAATACAGGTCATCAGTCCGCCTTGATAGCCGCCGGAGACCATCTTTTCAAAGCGATCCTGTCCCACGTCGATCAAGCCGGCGTCATATCGGTCGTCAATGTCTCCGGTGGGAAAGCCACAGTAAGCGCCGGACTCCACATTGATAATCATGCTCTCGCCGCCAAAGCCCATGGGTTCGCTATAACAGATGTTGGTGCCCGTGCCGTAGATGAAGCCAATATAGCCGCCGAAATCCCGGTCGCTGGCCATAGTACGCCCGCCCAGCGTTGCCGCCACGGAGTCGTTGATGACCACCACGGATTTACGGTCATCGAGTCCCGCCTCCCGCAGACCCGTGCGCAGACACTCGCCCACGCGGTTGCCCAGAAGATCCGGCACCTGCAGCTGCTTGCCGCCTGCCACCACGATGGCGTCCTTGTCCTTCTGCGGCTTGGTCGCCAGAGAAAAGCAGATGCCGATGCGATCAGACTGGTCGACAATAGGCGCGATTCCCTGGGCGATGATGCGAAAAAATTCCCGCGCACACATGGAGCGATTGACCCCCGGCGTTGGAAACTCCAAATGCCCGCTGATTTTCGGCGGCTGCCCTTTTTCAAGGCGCACCACAGCCGAGCGGACATGGGTTCCGCCGATGTCCAGCACGATGACCGGCTCGGACTTGGTGAAATCCGTCTCCTGCAAATAGGTGGGAATCATTTTCAGAGAGCTTGGCTTCCCCGCCAGCCCGTCTGCCATTTCGCCCAGAAATTTCTGAAGCTCTTTCTCGGGTGCAATCTCCTTATAATACATTCCGTGAGAGGACAGAAAATCCACGGCTTTCTTTTGACAGTCCTGCACGAAACATCACCTCCCGCTCGTTTGCCAGCCGGTCATTCCTTGACGCCGCCGGCAGTCATGCCCATGACAATGTACTTTTGGAAAATCAGCGTAATCAGCACCGGAATCAGCGATCCCAGAATGCCGGCCACGGAAATCATGCCGTAGTCAATAGTGAATTTGCCGTTGAACTCCGCAATGGCCACGGGAATCGTCTTGGCGTTCTGGGTGGTGAAGATCAGGGAGTAGAAAAATTCGTCCCAAGACATCAAAAACGCCAGAATGCCGGTGGCGATGGCGCCGGGTCGGGCAATGGGAAAGAAAATATACAAAAGGGTTTGGAACCGGGTGGCGCCGTCGATCTGCGCCGCCTCCTCGTAAGACTTGGAGATGGAGCCGAAGAAGCCCTGCATGACCCAGATGATAAACGGGATGATAAAGGACAGATACAGGATGACCATCGGCCATTTTTTATCCAGCAGACCCAGAGAATTGTAAATGCGGTACAGGGGAATCACCAGCGCCGCCGGAGGCAGCATATAGGTGAACAGAATCAGCAGCATCAAAACGCCGCGACCCCGGAAACGCAGGCGCGCAAACGCATAGGCCGCCAGCGTACCAATGACAAGGGAGAGCAGCGTGACAAACACGGCGATGATGAGACTGTTTTTCATGGCGGCCCTAAAGATATAGCCCGAGTCGCTGGCGCTGGTGGAGGAAAACACCTCCGCATAGCGGGAAAACGTCACAGAGGACGGGATCAGGCTCAAGGGCTTTGCCGTCAGATCCTTGGGGTACATGATACTGGTCAGGAACATCCACAGAACAGGTGCCAGCACGCCGATGGCGAGAATGACGCCGAAAATATACTCCACAATGCGCTGATTGCGCTTCGAGCGGCTCATGTGGGGCTTTAATCTGCGCTCGGTCATTCCTCGTCACCTCGCTTCATGATGTTTACATACAACAGCGTCAGCAGCGCTACGATCAGTGCAATTAAGTACGCGTAGGTTGCCGCGTCTGAATAATTCAAATTTGTAAAGGCCTCTAAGTACGTGTCGTACATCAGGGTCTTGGTGGCGTCTGCAGGGCCACCGCGAGTCATCAGATAGAAGATGTCGAAGGCCTTGAATTTTTCCACCGTACGCATGACCACGATGATCAAAATGGTGGGCTTCAGGTTGGGCAGTGTCAGCGAGAAGAACCGGCGGAACACGCTGGCTCCGTCCACCATGGCTGCCTCATAGGTTGCCCGGTCAAAGCCCTGGAGCGCGGCGAGGAAGAAAATCACCGCCAGCGGCGTCATCTTCCACGCATCTGCCGCGATGACCACGTTCATGGCTGTCTTGGGGTCGCCCAGCCAGGACTGGTAGGTTGCAAACAGGTGCAGCTTGGTCAAAATGGCGTTCAAAACGCCGTATTCGCCGTTGAAGATCAGTTTCCACAGGCTGCCGTTCACCACGGTGGGAATGGCCCAGGGAATGATGATGATTCCCCGCAGGAACTTGACGCCGGGGAACTTTTCATTCAGCAGCAGCGCGATCAGCAGACCGCCGAAGGTCTCGATCACCGTCGAGAAAATCGTATAGTAAAGCGTGCGCCCCAGATCCGGCCAGAAATCGCCGGAAGTCAGCGCTTTGATATAAAAATGTAACCCCATGAACTGCCCGTACTGGGACGAGAGCATATTGTTGTTTACCACGCTGTATACCAGTGTGGCGAGAATTGGCGCGACGATGATTCCGAACACCACAATCAAGGCGGGAGAGATCAACGCCGCTGCGTAGCGGCCCTCCGACTTCTGAAGCTTCATGGAAATACCCCTTTCCAAAACCGGGGAGACGCTTTCCCTCCCGGAGAACTTGCGGAAAACAGGCGGAGGGTCTGCGCGGTTTGTTTCGCAGACCCTCCTGCCACTATGTGATCTCTTTAGAACGTTACAGAGGGCTTAACCCTTGGCCAGCTCTTCTGCCTGTGCCTGCAGTCCGTCCAGAGCAGCCTGCGCCGTGGTTTTGCCCAGCAGCACGTTCTGCAGCTCGGTCTGCATTTCGGTAGACAGCTCGTTGTAGTAGGCCACCTGCGGACGGTTCACGATGTACTGATACTGCGTGTTGGAGGCGTTGACCACGTCCTCACCGCCGGCAGCGATCACAGCAGGATCGGAGTACAGAGACTTCCAGATGGGCAGAGCGTCGGCGCAATACTTGCTCTGGGTATCCTTGGAGGCCAGGAAGGACATATAGGCCCATGCTTCGTCGGGATGCTTGGAGCCTGCGGTAATCATCAGAGGCATACCGCCATTGACGGTTGCGGAAACAGCCTTGTCGGTGCCGGGAATGGGGGCGATGACCGCCTGACCGGCGACAGAGGATGCTGCTTCATCGTTCATGGAGGCGTTCATGTAGGTCCAGTTCAAGGCGAAGGCCGCGTTGCCTGCAGTGAAGGTGCTCAGAACATCGTCCTCGATCATCTCCAGAGACTTGGGGTTGGTCAGGCCATCGGCCACGGTCTGATACATAAAGTCCAGAGCGGCAACGTTTTCGGGGCTGTTCAGGGTGGGGTTGTTGTCTGCGTCCACGAAGCTGCCGCCGAATGCGCCGGAGATGCAGGTGTAGTCGCAGATCAGGCACTCTGCCTGTGCATAGCAGGCAGCGATGGGATATTCCACGATGCCCTGATCCTTGAGGATCTTGGCGTCAGCGACCAGCTCATCCCAAGTGGTGGGGACGGTGTTGATGCCAGCCTGTGCCAGCATGGCGGTGTTGCAGAACATGTACTTGACATCGTTCAGCCATGGAATACCATAGTAACGGCCCTCGTACTTGGTGGAATCCAGAGCGCCCTCATAGATATCGGAGGTGTCCAGATCGGCCATGCGGTCGGTGACGTCCAGCACCAGTCCGGCCTTTGCGAACTGTGCCGGCCAAATGCAGTCGCCTAAGACCACATCGTAGCCGCCGCTCTGTGCGGAGGTCAGAATCTTGGGCTCCAGCTCTTCATAGGCCACGAAGGTCACGTTGACCTTGATGCCGGGGTTGGCAGCCATAAAGTCTGCCGTCATGGCGTTGACGTCGTCCTCGCTGTAACCGGCCTGCTTCATAAACAGGGCGTTCAGGGTGACTTCCTCACCGCTGGCGGAGGCTGCCGCAGAGGTGCTGCCGGTAGTGGATGCCTTGGACCCGCAGCCTGCGATGGACAGAACCATCAGCGCGGCGAGAAGTCCGCAAGAGAGTGTCTTTGCTAACTTTTTCATACTTTTCCTCCTCAATATAGTGAAATGCGTTGCTGGATTTTTATTTCTTCACGGGCGGTTTTTCACCCGCTGGAAATCGTGTTCAGTCGGCTTTTAAAAGCTCCTCCACCGCCCGGCCAATCACCAGACCGGCGGCACCCAGAATCCCCGGCTCGGGACACAGCGGCGCACGGCAGCGAATATCCTGTCCCGCATACTGCTGAAGATGTTCGTTGATGGACGAGAGTACCGCGTCATATACTGCCCGCTTCGAAAATCGCGCCAGAACGGCATTTTGAATGTCCAGCGGCATACACACGTTGACAATGGCCAGCGCCAGATTCTGCGCCAGCCGCTCCGTCGTCTCCGGCGTGATGCTGCCGCGATGCAGTTCATCAAGGCCAAGGGTTGTCTCAAGCCAGCCGCCTTGACTTTTTCCGATGTGATAGCTTCCGTCAAACACCATGTAGCCAAGCTCGCCTGCAAAGAACTCCTTGCCCCGGCGCAGCTGACCGTTTAAAATGATGCCTGCGCCCAGACCTTTACCAGTGCGGATCATCAGCAGATCGTCGCTGTCGGCGTATCCGCTGGCCGCGAATTCCCCCAGCGCGGAGAGGTTTGCGTCGTTCTCCACCAAAATGGGAAGGCCCAGCCGCTCGGAGAGCTTTTGAATCACGCCCTGATAGGAGATCTTATCGCTGACGCCCACCAGCGGCGCAAGCTCGATGGTTCCCAGTTCCCGGTTGACCACGCCGGGCAGACCGATGCAGATTCCGTGAATCCGCTCGGAGTCGATGCCGGAGGCGGTGACCGCCGAGGAGATCATTTCCGCAAAGGCATCGCCCGCAATCAACGAGATGTCAGGCACAACGGAAGTCGTGGAAAGATAGCGGATTTTTTCCCCATAGTCCACAATGCCAATTTTCAGCTCCACACCGGAAAAATCCACGCCCACGGCATAGCCTGCGTCCGGATTAAACCGCAGCAGCTGCGGCTTGCGTCCCAGCGAGGACTCCCCCGCTCCGATTTCCAGAACACAGCCGGCCTGCTTGAGGTAGTCCACAATTTTCAGCACGGTGGGGGCGCTGATGCCCGTAATACGGCTGATTTCCGCCCGGGAGATCTCCCCACTCTGGCGCACCAGCTCGTATACTTCACGGCGGTTCATATATTTGAGATTGGCTGCAACAAATGGCATAACAAATCTCCTGCTGCATTTATTAAGTAACTTAATTAAATATCAAATTTATGATAGCACCCACCTAAAAAAAGTCAAGTTGAGGTAACCGTTTACTATGCTTTTCTTAATTTTTGTGTAAATGACATAACTTTTTTAAGAAAATCTGTGCAATTCCAAGAAAGACTTCACTGCAAAATCTGTTTGTGCAAATTCAGGCGGATTTTGCGAATTGTGCAGGCATTGCAAGAGCTAAAATACATTGAAAACTTGAAAGAAACGTCCAATCATCACAAATAGCTAAAGCCCGTTGGAGAAATCGAATGATTTCTCCAACGGGCTTTTGTATGTTACAGGCTCTTAAGATTTACGTTTATTCGTTTTCCGGAGAATCCGGAATAAACTCCACGATGTCCTCCACCCGGCAGTGCAGGGTCTGGCAGATGCGGGCAAGATTGTCCATGGTAGTGGGCTCGTTTTTCCCCATCTTGGCCAAAGCATTGGAGGTTAGGCCTGCTACGCTCAATAGGTCAGTTCGTTTCATATCTTTCTGAATTAACAGAATCCAAAGCGGCTTATAGGACCAACTCATAGCGTCCTCCCCTCTCTTAACCTTTAAAGGTATTATAAGATATTAAGTAAAAATGTCAATGAAATATTGAAAAAATCAATAAAATATATTGACACATAGTGTGCTGCGTGTTATACTATCCTCAGAAAACAAAATAACGCAGCAGTATCAGAGGGCTGCAACCCTCTGATACCTGCGCAGGTGATCGCAACACCTACACAACGGACAAGTCCGCACTGCAGAAGATAGTATACACGGTTTTTGCGCCTTGCACAAGAACCGAAATGCGCATTTTCTGCCCGGATTGACCGATCTTCCTTGTTACCTCGCGCCGTGTAGGGTTTTCAGAACCTGCATGGCGTTCTTTTGTTTCCAAATTTGGAAAAGAGGTACTTATTATGGAAGACATCAAGACGTTTGCAATCAGCAACATGCCCCGGGGCGGGGCGCTCTGGGAGAGCATCGCCGGCAACTTCAGCCACTGCGCCCAGATCGTCAACGAGTTCGTGGACGATGCACTGTCCAACTACGCGGTGCACGCGGCCGACACCCGCCTTTCCCGGGAGGTGCGCATGACCGTGCGGGACGAGGGCGATACCGTGTATGTCACGGTGGAGGACGGCGGTACTGGCATTGCCGATTTGAGCAACGCCCTGACGCTGGCAGGTATGGGGGCGCAGGAGACGATTCTCAACGAGCACGGCTTCGGCCTGAAGCATGCGCTGGCCTCCGCCAACCCGGAAAACAACGACTGGAGCATTGTGACACGCACGGAAGAGGACGCAAAGGCCAACCGCAGCCGTAAAGTCAGTGCGCCTTACATGCTCTCAAAAGACGGGTTCTCCGGAGAATATCTGGAGGGCTGGGACGGCACACTGGGCGCAACAGGCACCATCATTCGCTTCGGCTGCGGCCGCCGGATGTTTGAGACGCTTCAAGACGGACGGCATCAGCAATCGGTCAAGTTCGTCGATCTTGTCATGATGCTGGCGGAGGAGCTGGGCTTCACTTACGGCCCCCTGCTGCGGGACAATCGGCTGCGGATCCGCCTGCTGGCGGAAAACAGCCGGGGCGAGCAGCTTAAGGACGTGATGGTCACACCGCTGGACCCGGTGTGGGACGAAGAGGAGCCGCCGGTAGAGCTGGAACCGGCGCTCTACGATCTGGGCGGCGGCGAGGTCAAGATCACCTGCAAGTACGGGCAGATCATCCCCTCCGAGGAAAACAACCGCTACTACCGGGGCAACATGGCGTCCTCCGGCGTGGAGCTGCGGGTCAACGGCCGCGCGGTGACGTTCGGCCTGTTCAAGTCCATCTGGAAGTGCGAAAAGCACCCCTCTCAAAACCTCTTTCTGGCGCAGGTCAATCTGGAGACGAACTGCGCAGGCGCTGTGCCGCCGACCCGGACGGCCAAGAACGGCTTCCGCGAGGGTGACGCCCGTCTGGAGAGCCTGTACCGCTGGATTCGCTGTGCAGTGCCCAAGCCGGATCGTCAGACGGCAGCAGCAGTGGAGCGGGCGCTGTTTACCCAGCTCGCCGGGGAGAAGGAGCGGACGCTCCGCTCCCCCTGCCGGGTCTCCACGGAGGAGTTTGCCTATCAATCGCTGGGCGAAAAGGTGCGGATGGATCTGTTCACCAACGAAAACGGTCTGGCCTGCATTTATGAGGGCAAGAAGGATGCAACCCAGCCCAGGGATATCTATCAGCTGCGGATGTACTGGGACGGCTGCGTGGTGGACGGCATCTGTCCCCGGGAGGCGATTTTGATTGCGTCCCGCCACCCGGACAGCGTGCGCAAGCTGGTGGACATCACCAACCGGATGTGCGGCCCCGACGGCAAGCCCTACAACTTCCTGCTGGAGACGTGGCGGGACGAGGGCCTCGAGTACCCGCCCGTGGCGTGAGAGGGGAAATGGACGAGGAACAAAAGCTTTCTGACAGACTGTCTGAACTTATCACCTTTTTGCGCAGCTGCGAAAAGGAGTACCAGCACTGTCAGGCGGAGCTTCAAAAGGTGCAGCTGAAAGAGCAGGATTTGATCCATTATATTGAGCTTTATGGACAGGATGATCGCTATCGGTGCCATCTGGCAACGGAGCTGCGGACAGTGTTGATGTCCCGGCGGGCATACAAGGACTGGATGGAAGAATTGGAACCGCTGGCTGCATTTCTGAGCGCTGCGTCGAAGGGGAAGTTGACTGACGAATTGTCACAGGTGTTGGGTGACGTCCGCAAGGCGGAGAAGTACCACCGGGACCGGGTTTACCGGCCCCGAGCCCTCCCGCCCAACGGTTGAGGAAGAGAACAAATAAGAAAATCGAAGAGCAAACCAATCAAAAAACGCCCCTTGCACTTGCTCAATGGAACGGAAACGTGGAAACGGTTCAAATGGCTCCTGCCGAAACCCTTGCTACCATGAGGAAAACAGCAAAGGAGGACTTGCAATGAATCGACTGAAAAGCCCGGTACTCTGGTGCGCACTGGCGGCGCTGGCTCTGCTGACAGGGCGCATGCTCACAGGCAGTACTGCCCTGCCCGGTCAGATGGACGTGATCTATAACGCCCTGCTGTCCCTGATGGCGGCGCTGGGCGTCATGAACAACCCCACGGATCGGAGCAGATTCTGAGAAAGAAGAACATCCCCAATATCACCTGATGTTGGGGATGTTCTTCTTATGTGATTTACACATTAGTCGCTTCAGCTCCAGAGTTACTCTCTTTGCTGTTTCCTTTCCGGTCGGTATGGCGCAAAACCTCGCACCAGCGCTCGTGTGAAGATCCTTCAACTGACAGTTGCAAAAAAAGTCGTTTTCATCCTTTGGATTGATTACAAAATTTTTTGATCATGTTAAAATGAACAATTAAATAAAGATGGGCGCTCTTGCCCTACCGCATCCTCCGCGGAACCACTTCTCTTTTGAAGCTGGGAAGCGGCTTTGCAGATGGAACACGCAGGCGATCTCCTGAAAAAATCCGCACGGTGCAAGCTGCCCGGGACGGCTGGACGACGAATTGCACGATGGGAAAAATGGAGGCAGGCTGCCCTTGACGGTAACTGTCCTTTACCCATTGAATACAGTGACCTTCCAACCCACCGAAAAATACAGCCACATACAAACGGACGTTTTTGTTTTGCTGTCTCGGACAGCGAAACGGGGGCTTCATACAATGAAAAGGCAATTGCCTGTTCGAAAGTCGCCTTTTGGTGACTGATTGGAAAAAGAGGCCGTTGCATGCGGGCAGACTGTGAGATTGCGTATAGGATCGGTGACTTGGCCGCTGTACAGCATTGCGATGCGACACGAATGCACCGGTAAACTGCTTGCGGTCTGGAGTAGTGTTGTACGAAGGAGATAATTTGCTATGTGGATTCATTCGAACTTACTGATACTCGGTGCTGTTGCACTGACGATTTCAATTTCATATTTCTTAAAGGAGTCTCATTTTCATGCCGTCAACTTTTACTTGATGCTGATGGGCGTTTTGACCTTTTTGTGGTGCTTCGGCTATGGCATGATGGGCATGACAGCGGACTTTCATCTTGCGCTGATCTTCCGCAACATTGGACTGTTTGGTGTTATCGCATTCTTAGTGACGGAAACCCTGTTTGCATTACGGATGTCCTCGTGCATGTCCCCGCGAAACAGTAAAATCGCGGCAGGGCTTGTGATTCTCTTGGGAATCATTGATTATCTGCTCTTTTCCAACGGAAGCGCGCTGCGATTTATCCGGGAAGGAGATCGCACAAGCTATTTTGCAGATGCAACCTTTGCACGGTCTTTTCATGGCCTGTGCATTGCCGCAGTGTTTGTATTCTTGTGTACCGTTGGGATTCTTTGGTTTCGCCGTTGCGTGCTGAAACGGGAAAAGAAGCAGGTCGAAATCATGTTCCTTGTGAATATCGTCATTCTACTGGGCTCCATTCCAGATACGGTGATGCCGGTTTTGCAGCGGCCTTCCCTGCCTACATCCGCATATGGCGCCGCCCTCGCGTATTTAATCATTTATGCAATGTCCATCCGACACAACGCCTTCACGCTGTCAATGCGCAACATTGGTACTTATACGTATCAATACGCAGAGTACCCCGTGCTGGTGTTAAACTATCAAGGACAAATTGTCAGTCTTAACAGCTATACCGAGCAATTTTTCGGCGTAAAGGAAGCAGATGTTTACCGGATTTCTCAGCTTTTTGAAATGACGCAAGAGCAGGAGAAAGCGCTTTGGGACGAACTGCAGCACACGACGCAAACAAAGAGCGCGTGTCTTGTCTCCAGGAATACGCATAGAACCTGTGCCCTCCATGCCACTACAATTTATGACGATCATGGCGAAATTTACTGCGTCATTTGTTTTTTAAATGACATTTCCCAGGAGTCCAAGCGCCTCGAGGAGTTGGATGCAATGGGGCAACGACTGACCAATCAATTAAATATAAAATCTAAACAGTTGGAACGCATTACCCTGCAGGCCATTTCCACCATTGCCAATACCATTGATGCCAAGGATCCCTATACAAAGGGCCATTCGGTTCGAGTCGCAAAATACAGCGCACAGATTGCGCAAGAGCTCGGTTGGGAGCAGGAAAAAGTGCAAAACCTTAAATATATAGCACTTCTTCATGACATCGGCAAAATTGGCGTACCAGACTCCGTGCTGAATAAGCCCGGTCGTTTGACGCCGGTTGAGGTTGAGCTGATTCGATCGCACACCGTGATTGGCGGCGAGATTTTGCGGGATATCGTCATTATCGAGCATGCCTCGGATGGCGCCCAATATCATCATGAGCGTTTTGATGGGACCGGATATCCCAGTGGACTACGCGGTACACAGATCCCCTTAGCTTCTCGGATCATCTGCATAGCAGATGCGTATGATGCGATGAACAGCAACCGTGTATACCGTGAGAAGATCGCACCGGATCAGATTCGCCAACAGCTGATAGAGGGGCGCGGAAAACAGTTTGATCCCGAACTTTTGGACGTTTTTTTAAGACTTTTCGATGAGGGAGCACTGGGAGAGGATGCTGAAACAAGCGAAGAAGCGTTTATCGGTGAAACCGCCGCAGAAGCCGGCGGAGCACTCATGCAAAAGATTTTAAGTCAGATGAATGAATCCCGGGTAATGGAGGACGAGCACGATTATCTCACGCAGTTATACTCGAGAAAAGCCGGAGAAAAGCGAATCAAGGAGCTCATGCTGGAGCAGGATGGCTGCATCCTGATCTTGGATATGGACAACCTGAAGCTGATTAACGACCTGCACGGGCATCTGGCTGGAGATTATGCGCTCAAGGTACTGGGCGAGGTGCTTGGCGCACACCGGGATACCGTCTGTTTTTCTCGCCTTGGCGGAGATGAATTTCTGGGTTTTGCCGGCAAGCGATCTCAGGAAGAAGCAAGTTGTCTGGTTTCACAGCTGGTTGCGGAATATGCCCAGCGCAAGAAAGAAACCGAGGTGTTGGCCAAAACATCTCTGTCCGTAGGAATGTGTATGACGCAAAAGGGATATTCTTACGAAACGGCATTCCGGAATGCTGACCGTGCGCTGTACTACATCAAGCAGACGGGAAAAGCAGGGAGTGCCTTCTATCAGAGCGCCCTGCTGGGAAAATCGGGCGGCGCTGCACCTGATTTGCACCGCTTAGTGGAAGCACTTTTGCAACAAGGTGACTATCAGGGAGCGTTTTCTTTGAAATACCGTGAATTTGCGCAGGTTTTTAACTATACGCAAAATCTTGCCACGCGCTATCATTATGAACTGGAATTTGTCATGATTACGGTGCAGGACGAGAGCACCGAAGAAATTGATGTGGAGCAGCAGGAGCTTATCATGGAATACATGCAGGAAGCGATCAAAAGTTCTTTACGCAGCGTAGATGTGACCCTCCGCTTTAGCAGCATTCAGCATCTGATCATTCTTTTACAGGCGGATGCCTCTAAGGTTCATGAGATCGTACAGCGAATCATTCGGAATTTTTACAAGCGGTATTCCGGAAAAAATGTGAACGTCCATTACGAAACAGAAAAAATTTGTAGCAAAGATGTAACTCCATCAGCATCCTCTCAGAAGGAACCGCGGTAGAAATGGCACAAGAGTAAAAAAATGCTCCTTTCTGGCAAAGTGAGCAGCTGCATAGCACAAGTAAAAGCATTTCTGAAAAAGCCAAAGTGGCAAGCATATGCACTTTACAAACATGACATTGCAAGCAAACTCACGTGAGTCCTGCCCGAAAGGAGCGGGACTTCCCCTCCCCTGTCTGCACAATCAGCACAGTCAGTTCCCGGTATCTTACGGTACCGGGGCTTTTCTTTTTGCGTCGGGTTTTGTGGAAGCGATTCAGGTTGTTGGTCGTGACTTCCCTGTTATTCTTGGAGAAACTCAACAAGGAGGAATGTTCCATTGAATCAGGACATCATTTGCGCCGGGGTTCTGGACGAGCAAACGCTGGGCAGCGCGGTGGCAGAGTTCTTCCGCACGGTTCGCCCGGAGCGCCAGAGGCTCTATGACTACTACGCCGGGCAGCAGCCCGTGCCCAAAGGCGAGGCCGTCCGGGGCAGACCCGACAACCGGCTCCACGTTCCCTTTCCCCGCTACATCACCGAGGTACACACCGGCTATTTTCTGGGTGTGCCGCCTACGCTGACCTTCCCCACATCCGCAGATACGGAGGCCTATGCCGAGGTCAGCGGCGCCGAAGGCCTGCCGGGGCTGCTGTTTGCCGCCGCCCGGGACATGAGCATCTGCGGCACCGGCTTTCTTCTCGTGTGGCTGGAGCGCAGCGGCCTGCGCATCTCCCGCTGCGACCCGCAGGACTGCTTTTGCATCCATGACGCCACGGCGGGCAATCCCCTGCGGGCAACCGTGCGCCTCTATCAGCGGCCGGACGGCGTGACGGAGGGCATTTTGTACCTGCCGGAGCAGCTCCGCTTTTTCACCTGGGACGGGAGCAATCTCCGTTGGGACGGCAGCGAGGAAAACCTGCTGCACAAGCTGTCTCTCATTCCCTTTTCCAACAATCTGGACGCCACCGGCGACTTTGCCGGCGTGACCGGGCTGGTTGACGCCTACAATTTGCTACTTTCCGGCGCCATGGATGACATGCAGTCTGTGGCCAATGCGTTTCTGGCGCTTTACGGCATGCAGGGCACCACACAAAAGGACATTGACGAGGCCAACCGCACCCGCATCCTCTCCCTCAGCGAGGGCGGACGGGCGGAATTCGTGGTGAAAAACCTGAATCAGGACGCGCTGAACACGCTGGAGGGCAATCTGCGCCGCAGCATTTTGCAGCTTTCCATGACGCCGGATCTCTCCGACGAGAGCTTTTCCGGAAACGCATCCGGTGTTGCTCTGCAATACAAGCTCTGGGGCATCGAACAGGTGCGTGCCGCCAAGGAGCGGCAGTTCACGCTGTCCCTGCGCCGGCTGCTTGCCGCCATCTCCGGCGGATTTTCGGTACTGGGACGGAATGTTGCGATGGACGGCACCGCCACGTTCTACAAGAACCTGCCCCAGAACACCGACGCCTTGTGTGAGACGCTTTTGAGCTTGGAGGGCATCCTCTCCCACCGCACGATTCTGGAAAATTTGCCGTGGGTGACGGACGTGGACGAGGAGCTGAAACGAAAAAAAGAAGAAACCGCTACGGCGGAATAACAAACAAATGTAGGAGGTAAACCCATGAGCGAAGAAGAAAAACAGGAACTGGAGACGCTGCGCCGGGAAAAGACCGCCCGGGAGCAGACTGAGCGCGCCCGTACGGCATTGGACACTGCAGGCGTTCCGGCGGAATTTGCCGCGCTGCTGATCGGCGGGGACGACGGAGATACGGATGGACGGGTTGGCACCTTTGTCAAAACCTATCAGGCGGCGCTTTCTCAGGATGTTCGTTCCCGTCTGCCGGAAAAATCCCCGGTGGTGACACCACCGGGGCCCCAGCGAGCCAAGCGCGGCATCCAGCGGCTGAGATGAGGAGGGACGTATGGAACTGACAGGAACCTATACCGCCCAAGGGCTTGCTCTGCTGGCACAGGCTACCGCAGGTGGCAGCGTGACCATCACCCGGGTAATGGCAGGGGCGGGAGCCACGGAAAACGCCGCAAATGCCGTGGAATTTTCAAATCAAATGCAAGCGCTGGCGCTGCTGCCCGCCACAGTGGATGCAACGGCAGCAACGGCAACCTTTTCCGCTGTATTGACAGCGGCACTGGCAAAAAGCAATTACGCTCTGACAGAGTTGGGAGTGTTTGCCAAGGGCGCTGACGGCGCAGAAGTGCTTTTTTGCGTATATGCGCTGGACGCACCGGTAACGGTATCCCCCAATTCCACCACAGTGTTACGGTTTTTGCTCTCATACACGGTGACTTCGCTGAAATCGTTGACGGTGACCCCCTCCCCGGCGGGGCTTGCCACCGTGGCAGATGTTTTGGCGGAACGGGCGCTGCTGCCCAACCGCAATCTGCTGGACAACTGGGATTTTCGCAATCCGGTGAACCAGCGGAGCCAATCCACCTATACCGGCAACGGATACACCATTGACCGCCTGAAAATTGAGGATTCCGGAAACTGCGCGACCCTAAGCGTCAATGATGACGGAACCATCACCTTTTCAGTGCCTGACGAATCCACGGCAGATCAAGCGTGGCTGACCCAGTACTGTGAACATCCCTTTGACGGCCAGCTTTATACAGTTTCCACCCATGTTGTCTCGACAACCGGAACACAAGGCATGGTAATTTCCGGCGAGGAAAACGAACTTCAGACCCCGCTCATTCCCGGCATCTGCGCAGCCTCTGGAACGCCCTCTGGGACGCTTGCCATCCGATTTGTCGTTCCCCGTGGCGGTTCCGTCACACTACGGACCATGAAGCTGGAGCGAGGCAGCGTGTCCACGTTGGCCAACGACCCGCCTGCGAACTTTGCCGAAACACTGGCAAAATGCCAGCGATACTATTTTGTCCATCAAGGCTGGTTGTACCTCTATAAAATGGGCAGTCAGGACAACCAGACCGCTTCATTGCAGTTTCCGGTTACCATGCGTACCGCACCAAGCGTAATTTTGACCAATGGGACCAACCTCAATCAAATTACAACAGATACAACAGCAAACGGTATCATGGTATACAAAAACGGAGATATTTCTACTTATCTGGGAATCCTTTCGTTTGCCGCCACTGCAGATCTATAAGGGGAGGAACCACAATGGAAATTGCAAAAAGTAAGGTTTACATCCAGACTGACGTGGATGGGCGTGTTACCCGCTGTGAGGGAGGCTACACGACACCTTCCGATTTGACTGGATGGACGTATATTGACGAGGGCATCGGCGACCGCTACCACCTGTGCCAGTCTCACTATTTTGACGGTGGGCTGTATACCACCGACGGCATTTGCCGGTGGCAATACAATGACGGCGCATGTCATCTGCGTACAAATGAGGAGATTGTAGCCGACCAGGCGGCGCGGCCTACTTCAATCTCTGTGGAAAATGTTACGTTGGAGATGCTGGCTGATCACGAGGAACGCATCTGCATGATGGAACTTATGTCTGCATGAGAAAGGGGGGATACCAATGGTTACAGTTTTTAACCTGTGTAAGCTGCTGATTCAGCGAGGAAAAACCGCCGGATTGCAGGGGAAGATGGACGTATATTTTGCCGCCGACCGACTGAGCGCGGAGGACTATCAGACACTGACCGGCCTTTTGAACCAGTGAGCGCTTGTGCGAAAGGCCCGCGAATGTTTACCCGCCAAGCAACGCCTGCTGCTTGACCCACGCTACAGGATCATCTTCATCTGAGTGGTGCACATGCGCCCGCATGGGCCGGAGAATCTGCCGGACACATGCGGGCGCATTGTGGCTTATTCAATTTCTTCCCTGTTGTCACGACCAGGCACAAAAAGTGCGGAGGGCAATGTGTTCATGCAGCATTCCGCCTGCCCTGAAATACATTAACGCATTCTCTTGTTGCTTTTTGAGAAGTAATTCTTTAGTGCACCCTTCAGTCCGACATTTGGAACAAAGCCCGGATACGGCAGGGCATTTTTGTAAAGAAACGGGATGTGCTTGTGTACAAATATTTTAAATGCGCCCTTCACACCAATATTAGGGCTGAAAACGGCGGAACTTCCATATGACGTATCGTTATTCTCTGGTTTTGGCATACCAGCAAGGTCAAGAATGGCGGCACGAAACACACCATAGTTTTCTCTTGGAACGCCATTGATATGACTTAAAATGGAAAATGTCTCGCCAAACATATACTGGGCGTTGATTCTTGTTGTGGCAGCATGTTCAGGTGTCATGGCCACACCCGTATAACAGCCTGCGTCCTGCGCCACAAAGGGAAGAATCCGCTCGACCGCATGACCAATTGTTCCATCAAGCGGGTGAGGCTCCTCTGGAAAGTCTGTTTCCTCCCATTTATAATTGAGCAATTTGTCAAATGCGCTCCTTCTGGCCCAGAAACAGGTACCAATGGCAATTGGTTGGCGACTTTCGGAAATATTTGCTGAGATTTTTAGCTTTTCTGCCAACTTTTTCGTATTGGGATAATTGATTGTCCATGTGTTGGCACAGCAGAAAATGAGTTGACCAAACATGGGAAGAGGCGGAATAAGAAGGCCAAGGGCTTTATCTCGCTCAAAGAGATCAATGATCTGCGCTATGTAACTCTTGCTGGCAAGCATATTATCAAGGCAAATGGATTGAAAATCATGACCTTGTATGGCATTTTTCATTTGGACGGATTTTTTGTCATGGCAAAATGCGAAATACTCATAGTTTCTGAGATAAGGGGCGGCAGAAACTAAAAAAGCCGATATATCCCTTCCGCGCTCTGGGGCCAACAGCACCCGTAGTCGTGAACCAAATTTTTTTGAAAGACGCTCCTCCACAAGCTGTTTTTTCTTTTCTGGCTTTGTGGTAACGATGATATCCATATCCTCCGGAATGTGCGATAAGTATTCCTCAGTTTGATCCAACAGATCCATATATGTGGTATGGTAGATGACCACCGTCTTGGGCCGCGGTTGTTCCAGGCGCTGCTGATGCAAGGTGTCAGGAAGGATGAAATCAAGATGCAGCGCATAATAGATGTCAGCAATATTGTAAATGCGGAGTATGTTGTGCCAGATCAATGCGGTATCATAATTTGTTTCTTGCTCCACAAAATGCAGACACCGATTTAAATCTATTGACAAACTGTACATAAGAGAGTCATGTAACGAAATCGAGAAATTTTTTCGCTTAATGACGGGAAAGCCACGCTTTAGTAAATTATGTTGATCGTTTAGATAATGATTAACACCAGCGCCTTCTTCATCCATGGAGGTAGTATCGATCAAAACATCCCAGCTAAAACCACAGTCCTCAAAATGCTTGGTGAGAACCGTTTCAAAATTAAATACAGATTCGTGAAATGTCTTATATTCCGGTTGCGTGTTCCAAAATCTTTTAAACTCAACGGAACGATGGATCTGCTCCCGATATACGATAAAATAGGTCTGTATATGGGCTGGTACATACCCGTATTTGCAGAGACCTTTCCCATCGAGCCTTCCGTGGGCGGAGAGTCCCCAAAAATCAACATCCCGCTGTGACATCTTATCAAATACCTGCTTAAATGGATAGAGCGGGCCAAAAAAGCTGTCATTCAGCAGCACCAGCTCATCGTACGCATCGATTTTATCCCAGTCCCAATACTCCGTCATAGCGTATTTCCAAGCTGCGACATCAAAGCCGTCGTCATCACGACATACAACGTTTGGCGTGATGGACATCAGCTTATGCCGCCCGGCACTTGTCAACTTTCCGTTACAGACCACAATCATATCTGTGACCACGGTCATAAGATCATTTAGCAGATATGTTACATAGTCATCAACGATTCCGTCCTTGTCATAGAACGCATAAATTGCCAAGCGCGTTGGCTGTTGGTTTCCACCCATTTTTTTAACCTCACTCAATCTATGATCTATCTGCGCTGGTTTGCAAATCACTGGTTTGACAGATAGGCAGTACACACCTTTTCAGCGCCGCCCAACATAACAACTTTACCATGATCTATCCACAAAACACGGCTGCACATCTCCTGTATTTGCTCAATGCTGTGAGAGACGAAGAGCACGGTAGTACCCCCGCCCATCAGTTCTAACATGCGGTCTTTGCTTTTTTTCTGAAAATCCGAGTCACCCACTCCGAGAATTTCATCTACAATCAGGATATCCGGTTGAACCACGGCTGCGATTGAAAATGCAAGTCTGGCCATCATGCCGGAGGAATAGTTCCGTATTGGTTCATCAATGAATTGTCCCAGTTCCGAGAAGTCAACAATCTCATCGTATTTCGAGTTTAGGAAGGCCTCTTCATAGCCTAAAATAGCCCCATTCAAATAGATGTTTTCCCGCCCTGTCAAATCCATATCGAAACCCGCACCCAGTTCCAGCATGGGGACGATGGATCCGTTGGCGCATACGCTTCCCGTTGTGGGCTTGAGAATCCCAGAAACTACTTTCAGCAATGTGGATTTGCCTGCACCATTTTTTCCGATAATGCCAAAGGTCTCTCCTTTTTTAACAGAAAACGAGATATCCTTTAGAGCCAAAAACTCCTTGTATCGCAGCTTTCCGGTAACGGCCCGAAGCGCATATTCTTTCAGGCTGGTCACCCGATCTGCCGAAAGCCGAAATGCTATTGATACATTTTTTACATCCAGCATCATAAGACCACTCCTACACATACAAAGCAAACCTGTCCTGACATTTTTTAAAGATCAAAATACCCAGTGCCAACGGAATAAAGGAGGCAAGGATGCAAAACAGATATGCTTTGGGATCCGGCGAAACACCGTCCATCAGAACGATACGCATAAATCGGACGATATGGTACAATGGATTCATTTTATACACTGTCATGTATTGGGCAGGAATGATGCTCTCCGGATAGAAAATCGGAGTTGCAAAGTTCCATATCGTGATTATTACACCCCATAGAAATTGAGTGTCACGGAAAAAAACCATCATGCTTGCCAATATCATGCCAATGCCCAGCGCTAACGCCACAAGACATACGAGACCAAATACAGTCAGAAGAGAACGTAGGCTGATGTGATTGCCGGTAATCAGCAGAACGCCCAACAGTGGTATGAGGGAAAGTAACAAGTTAATGCAACTGGATATCACGCGGCTGACGGGATATATATATTTCGGGATATACACCTTCGTTATCAGCGCCGCATTACCTGAAATTGACTGAAGGGACATGGAGGTTGCCTCGCTGAAAAAGTTGAAACAGACAATGCCTATAAAAAGGTACGCAGAAAAGTTTGGAATACTTGATTTGAATAGCGTGGAAAAAACGATATATTGAACGGTCATCATTAATATAGGGTTTAAAAAACTCCACATGACGCCAAGCACACTGCGCTTATATTTTGCCTTGAAATCCCGGGATACAAGCTGTTTAATAAGGAACTTGTACTTCTTCATTGCGATGATAAAAAGCACCGACATGGATGTTTTCCCTCGGTTCAGCCTTTTAATCACAACAAGCCAATATAAGACGAGCAGCACAAATAATGCAGCGACCCCATACCAATAAAATTGACCAAATACAAGAGACTCCCTACCACTAACCTGAAAGCAGAGAATACCATCGATTGGCGTCTCGTCAAATTGGGCCAGATCTTCTTTGGACAGTGGCTTTTCAACACTCCCCTTGGCCAACGATATCTCACTGCCATAGTACGCCGTCACAGCGTTGCCGGTTTCACCGTCAGACTCAAGGCACAACTCCAGCTCTTCACCCGGGGTGATATTGATTGGACGCTCAAATACGACGGTAAGATCCGTGTTGTCCTGAATGCTTTCAAGTTGCACGGTTGCGCTGCCCAATATACTTTCCCCATGCCGAATACTTACGATCAACACACCAGTATTTACACGGTCGTACGTCGCCATGGTCAGTTTGACCTGTGAGATGTTATCGGCATCCAGTGTAAATGGCTGTTTGACAATATGGCCTGCTGTAATTTCCGGCAGCCCTCCTGTTGCCACGACTGGATCGTCTGTACTAACGTCTCTACTCTTAAATTGCTCACCGCCGGCGTAATAAAAAAATACAGCAACGATGGCAAATATAAGAATAGAGTACAGTGCGGCTTTTTGAATTGTTTTCTTCTCAACCATTTTTCCATATCCTGTCAATATAATTCGATTGCAAAAATGACTTTCTTTTTGATTGAAAACGTTCTCGAAATACTGTTTGCCGCAATAATCCCTTTGCTGACATCAAGGAACTCGCAATGATCAGGCATGTCCGATTTTCAATCTTTTAAGCAATCTCTTCAAAGTTGTCTCAGCAAAAAACCTCAGTTTTCTATGAGCCTGCTTTTCCACCAGTTGATCGTCGCATCAAGCCCTGTTGAGAAATCCGTGTCACAGGTGATACCGCAAATCTGTTTGAGCTTTGCAGTATCTGCCACAAGAATTTTCCCGGGAAGATCTGCATTCTCAATACGAAGAAGCTCTGGGCATCCCATCTTTTCTGCGATGAGTCGAAAGGCATCCTCCATCCGTTGAGGCCTGCCGCTTCCGACGTTCACGATACCGCACAAGTTGCTATCCACAACCCGCAGTGCCGCTTCTGACACATCCTTTATATAGACATAATCCCACTGGTTATTCGGGGCCTTGCAGGTCATCTCTTCACCACGAAGAAAAGACTGTATGGCAGTTGGCAGAGCGGAGGGACGCACATCATTTTCCCCATAAACAGAAAAAAAGCGCATGACAGCAAAGTCTGTACCGACTTGACCGCAATATTCCGCTGCCGTGGTGGAAAAGGCAAGCTTGCATTTTCCATACAGGTTTTTGGGTTTGCCGAATTCGTCTTCCTGACACATGCCATCGTCCCGCTCGACATACTCAGAACTGGAACCGGAAAAGATAAAACGCCTGCCTCCATCGCAGAACAGTCGCAACAGATGTAGACTGGCCTCTAACCACAACAGATTTTTAGGGGAGTTGAGAAATTTTCCTGTTTCCAATGCCCATGCAAGGTGAATCATGATATCAGGGCGCACACTGCGCATAACCGCTTCTCTATCCGAACCATCCAGAAGATTGGCAACTACAGGATGTACGCCTGTTGGAAAACAGGAAGGTTTCCTGCCGCTTGAAACCGCATAAATATCCCACTTGTTTTCCTGTGCTAATCGGCGAACGATTTCTGTTCCGATGAAACCGCTGGCTCCGGTAATCAGTAATTTCTCCAATTATGATTCCTCCGCAAATCTTTTGATGCCCTGTAAAAGAGATACCGTTGGTTTCCATCCCGGCAAGACGTTGTCGGGAAGATCAACCTTCATAATTTCGTGTTCTCTGTATGGCAGGCTTCCCCATGCGATATTGGGATGCTGCCCCGAGATTCTCTCATACTCTTCGGCAAATTCCCGTAGCGTTATTACCTGACCCGAGGTTAGGGTGTACTTGCGATTGCAGCAATCCTCATGCTCTGTAATGTCGGCAGCCTGCACAAAGCCCCCGGCAATATCATCTATATAGAGAACGTCCAGTTCTTGCCCTCCGGGTGACATCTTCAAAAGTTCCCCGCTCTGTGCCGAGTTCCTTATCAGATTGAATACTTTCCGCCTTGTATCGTCCTTTCCAAAATTATCTGTAAGGCGTAAGGAAAGGGCGCGAATTCCCTGACAGCGGCAATAGTACTCCACAATGTCCTCATATGCCTGTTTGGTCGCCGTATAAAGGCTGTTCGGGGCATATCCACCGCCGATCTGCTGCCACACGGTTGATGCATAGATCAATCTTTGCACACCACAGCACCTCATTGCCTCCAGCAAAAACGTGCCAAATAGGACATCAACGGATATGAGATTTCTGATGTCTGCCTCTGTCTTATGCTGTGCCACTGGATAAACAGCCAGATGAAAAACGGCATCCGGCTTTGGGGTCATTGCCCCAATAAGGGAATCCAACGTCCCATCGTAAATATGACAATCCGCTGTGACTCCCATAGCTTCAAGCCGGTCCAGACGGCTGCTTTCTCTTGCAATAATACCAATATCCCAACCGTTTTTCTGCAACTCCAGTGCAACATGGGAACCGATATAGCCCGTAGCTCCCGTTAACAATGCATGTGGCATTCCATTCTCCTTTACTTTATGGCAGAAGGGTCTTTTTATAATCGGAGAAACTCAGCTGTTTTTTGTCCTTATCAGAAATGATGATCTCATCCAAGCCTTCCATGGGCCAGGATATAGCAAGTTCCGGGTCATTATAAAGGATCCCGCAGTCATAATCTGGAGCAAATCTCTCCGTGCATTTATAGGTAAAAACGGTGTGATCCTCCAAGGCGAGAAAACCATGCCCGAACCGTGGCGGAATATGTACAACCAAAGGTTCTTCTCCGCTTAGGTAGAAACCTTTCCACTTTCCGAAACTCGCGCTGTCCTCTCTCAAATCGATAGTTACATAGTATGCCCGTCCCTTAGAGACACGGATCAGCTTTCCCTGTGGAAATTTTGTCTGAAAATGGATTCCTCTGAGCGTCCCTTTTTGTGATTCGGACTCGTTACACTCGCCAAATTCCGTTGGCAGACCATTCAATTCAAAGAATTCCCGGTCAAAGTCTTTGATAAAATAGCCGCGCTGATCGCGAAATACATGGGGGTGTATGACTTTTAGGCCGGAGATTTCGGTATTTTCAATACTAAATGGCATAATATCACCACTTTTTCCAAGGGGCTTTCCCAGATGCCCAGAGAGATTCAAGAAGCTGTTTGTCTCTCATGGTGTCCATACACTGCCAGAAGCCATCGTGTTTGAATGCAGTGAGCTGCCCAATCTCTGCTGCGTGCTCCAGCGGATACTGCTCCAGAATCGTAGTGTCATCCTCGATAAAATCAATAAACTGAGGCTCAATGACCATGAAACCGCCGTTGATCCATCCGCCGTCTTCTTTTCTCTTTTCCGCAAAAGCTTCCACACTGTTCTTTTCAGATATTTTCAAAGTACCAAAGCGCATTCCGGGCTGTATCGCCGTGAGTGTCACTAACTTTCCGGCTTGACTGTGAAACTTTACCAGGGCATTGATGTCAACTGAGCAAAGTCCGTCTCCATAGGTAAGCAGAAACGGTTCGTCATTGATATAATCGCGAATTCTCTTGATTCTACCGCCGGTCATCGTGTTCAGCCCGGTATCCACAACTGTTACCTTCCACGGCTCTGCTGCATTGGTGTGGACAGTGACTTCTCCGCCTGACATAAAATCAAACGTAACATCGCTATTATGGAGGAAATAATTTGCGAAATACTCCTTGATAACATGCTGCTTATATCCTGCACAAATGATAAACTCATTGAAGCCGTATGAAGAATAGGTCTTCATAATGTGCCAAAGGATGGGCTGATCACCGATCTCTATCATAGGCTTGGGACGCAAATGGCTTTCTTCTGAAATGCGGGTACCCAATCCTCCGGCAAGAATCACAACTTTCATAGTTTCCTCCTCTACTCTGCGTTTCTATTTCGCAAGTTCTTCTTGTTATTTATTCTCTATCAAAAATCTTTGCACTGCGTCTGTCCAAACGGGAAGTCTTGAAAATCCCATCAGATCCAGCTTGTCCTTGCTCATTCTGGAGTTATGTGGTCTTGCAGCCTTTGCACCGTATTGTTCCGTGGTGACAGCCTTGACCCGTACGTTTTTCCCGGCAAGGCGGAACGTCTCCGCTGCCAACTCTGCCCAAGAGCAGGTTCCCTCGTTAGTGGCGTGATAGATGCCATACTTTTCCGTTTCGATCATATCGCAAAGAAGGATGGCAAGGTCGGCTGAATATGTAGGTGATCCAACTTGATCCCCTACAACGTTTAGCTGATCATGCGTTTGCGCAAGCTGAAGCATTGTTTTAATAAAGTTTCCACCGTTCTTCCCAAATACCCAGGATGTGCGAACGATAAAATGTTGCTTCACCAATTCCCTGACAGCAATTTCACCCGCCAGTTTGCTCTTTCCGTAAATATTCTGAGGATTTGTTTCATCATCAGGTTTGTAAAAACCGTCCCCATTTCCTGGAAAGACATAATCTGAAGAAATATACAACATTTTTGCGCCACTATCACGACAGGCCAACGCAAGATTTTGAGTCCCTGCGGCGTTGACAGCCATGCATTTTTCCGGCTCGTCCTCTGCCCGGTCCACTTGCGTGTAGGCGGCACAGTGGATGATGGCATGGGGAGCTTTTTCTCGGAATACTCTCCTCACTGCCAAAAGGTCTGTTATGTCACAGTCCGCAGAGCCAAGGCCTGTATACTCCATTCCGCGCATCTTGAGACAGCGGCAAACATCGTATCCAAGTTGGCCAGTGGCTCCCGTAACTAAAATCATAGAAACCATCCCCAAATCAAATATAATTTTTGCTGCTTGCCCATATTGCTGCTTTGAACACAATGTTTGGCATCCATGGCATCGCTATTTCAAATAATGAAGCAGCCGGAGATATTTTCCGATGCTTCCAAATGGCCTTTGCATATTTGTGATTGCCGTTTGCATACGCAAGCCGCGCTTCCATCCATATGCGCCCTTCCTCCAAAACCGCTTTGAGTTCTGGTGGACTTGGGAAATGATCGGACAGCCATTCCACTGCGCGGCACACCGTTTCGATTCTAAGCCGAATATAGCTGTCCTTGTCCACAACACCCTGCATGGTGCTACTCTGATTTTTGCCATGCTCTCTGTGCATAATCAGCGGACGATCTACAAATGAGATTCTTCCTTTATTGGCACTAAAAAGAGTAATATAGTGATCGTAGTACATGTATGGATTAAAGGGAATGGCTTCCTTTGCAGTTGTGCTATTGACCAAAAGTGCACAGCCAGATGCAAAATTGGAATACCAAAGTGTTGAACACAGTCCCTCGCCACTGCGGAAAATGTGGTGTCGCCGAATCTCGGTGATGCTGTTCGCAATCCGTTTTCCTTCGCCATCAATGATGTACATATCCGAGCAGGCCAGTTCTGATTTCTCAGCCATCATGCTATCGTAAAGTGACGTCAACTTCTCTGGCAGCCAAATATCATCCTGATCACAGTAAGCGATATATTTTCCTTGCGCAAGCGCTGTCAGGTTTTGAAAAGATGCATTATAACCGAGGTTTTTGGGGTTGCGCTGGATGGTATACGGAAAAGAAGTGATGCATTGACACACCAATTTTTCAATGCATTCCAACGGCACAGTCGGGGAACAATCGTCTGCGATTCTCAGTTCTAAATTCGGATATGTCTGTCGATTCAGCGACTCAAGCTGTTCCTGCAGCCAGTCCAGCCGCGGATCATACACCGACATTACAATGGAAATACACGGTCTATCCGTTTTCACATGCTTATCCATGATAGCCCTCATATTCTCCCGTCAGAATATGCTCCCACCAGAGACGGTTATCCAGATACCAACGAATGGTCTTTTTTAGTCCATCCTCAAATTTCATTTCTGGCTGCCAGCCCAGTTCCTGGCGGATCAAGGTTGGGTCTATTGCATAGCGTCGATCATGCCCTTTGCGATCAGCGACATAGGTTATCAGGCTCTCTGGCTTATCAAGAGTGGCCAGAATGGATCTTACAATGTCAATATTACGCTGCTCATGATGTCCACCAATGTTGTATACCTGACCCTCCCGCCCTTTTCTGAGAATCAGATCAATGGCGCGGCAGTGATCCTCTACATACAGCCAATCACGTACATTTTCGCCCGTACCGTAAACCGGCAGCGGCTTATTTGATAGGGCGTTTATAATCATCAGGGGGATTAGTTTCTCCGGAAACTGATACCTGCCATAGTTGTTTGAACAACGAGAGACTGTAATCGGCATGCCATAGGTTCTGTGATACGCCATACAAAGCAGATCCGCCGACGCCTTGGACGCGGAATACGGTGACGAAGCACATAATGATGTTTTCTCGGTAAAGAACAAATCAGGTCTGTCCAAAGGGAGGTCACCGTATACTTCATCCGTTGATACCTGATGAAACCGTCCAACATGAAACTTACGGCAGGCATCCAACAGAACAGCCGTCCCCATTACGTTTGTCTGTAAAAAAACAGATGGATTTTCAATGGATCTGTCTACATGGCTCTCTGCTGCGAAATTGATAACCGCATCTGGCTTTTCCGCTTCAAATAAATCATATATCTTCTGCCGATCGCATATATCCAACTTTGCAAAATGAAAATTGGGCGCCTTTAGCGCAGCCTCTAATGTTTCCATATCTCCGGCATAGGTTAATTTGTCTACGCAGATCAGATCATCTTCGCAATGCGTCTTTAACATATAATGGATGAAGTTTCCACCAATGAATCCTGCGCCGCCTGTGACAACAATTTTCATGTTAGACACTCCTTAAAATCCGGTATCCGCATCCCTTAAAAACGGCAATGATTGATCTTTTGATGACAGAATTGGCGCAGTGACACCCCAGTCAATGGCCAGTTCAGGATCGTTCCATCGGATGCCGCCCTCATTTTTCGGAGCGTAATTTTGGTCCACCTTATAGAGAAATTCTGCTTTATCTGTCAGCGTGACAAACCCGTGTCCGAAGCCACGCGGAATCAGAAGTTGACGTTTATTCTCCGCTGAAAGCTCCACTGCCACCCATTTTTTGTATGTTGCGCTAAAAGGCCGCAAATCAACAGCCACATCCAAAACAGAGCCCTGAACGCAGCGCACAAGCTTCGCTTGGGCGTACGCTCCGCACTGGAAGTGAATCCCTCTCAGAGTGCCCTTTACAGTGGACAGCGAATGGTTATCCTGCACAAAGTCATAGTCAAACCCAGCTTCCTCAAAAGAACGTTTCGACCAGCTCTCCATAAAAAAGCCTCGATGATCACCAAATACAGCAGGCTCGACAATGACAACACCATCAATTTCTGTTTTTATAAAATCCATACTTAGCCTCAATATATAATCTTTCCGTCAGCTACGTTCTGAAGATGCCGCCCATATAACGACTTACCGTACGCAGCTGCGGCTCTTAGAAGTTGTGCTCGGTCTATCCAACCGTTCTTATAACTGATCTCTTCTAAGGCGGCAATCTGTATACCCTCCCGTGACTCCACTACGCGAACAAATTCCCCGGCTTCATCCAGTGCCTCTACCGTACCCGCATCCATCCACGCATAGCCTCGGCCAAGAGTGATAACATTTAGGCTGCCATCTTCTAAGTACATACGGTTCAAATCCGTAATCTCCAATTCTCCACGAGACGAAGGTTTTAAGCTGGCTGCCCGTGCACAGACCCGTTCATCATAGAAATACAAACCAGTAACCGCATAATTAGATTTAGGGATCAGGGGCTTTTCCTCCAACGAAACAGCCTGCCCTTTTTCATTGAATTCCACAACGCCAAACCGTTGCGGATCCTCCACATAATACCCGAACACCGTAGCTCCATGCTCAATAGCGGAAGCTTCTTTCAGATGTTTTGTCAACCCTGCCCCGTGAAATATATTGTCACCAAGCACCATGGCACACCTGTCACCATCAATAAATTTCTCGCCCAGAAGGAAGGCCTGTGCCAAGCCATCCGGTGACGGCTGCACCTGATAAGAGAGATGGATTCCAAAGGCGGAGCCATCCCCAAAAAGCCGCTTAAAATTTGGCTGATCCGCAGGTGTGGAAATCAAAAGAATATCCCGAATGCCGGCCAACATCAGCACGGCCAAAGGATAGTAGATCATCGGTTTATCATACACGGGAAGGAGTTGCTTACTTGTCACCAAAGTCAGAGGATACAGGCGCGTACCACTACCACCCGCAAGAACGATTCCCTTCATAAAAAACTCCTCATATCATGCATATCCGTATTCTGATCCACCTGCGTATTTTGGAAGGCAACCGTACATGTTTTTCCATATCACAAGGCTGCTTTCGCGTAACAGGATGCAGCAGAAACAGATACTGTCCCGTCCAATGCTCTTTCAACGACCCCGTACTTTTGCTGCCATGGTTCGGGTGGCGATGATATTGACAGCTGTTTCCCCTACACCGGATAAAATGATGTCGCCCTGCTTGATCGGTGCAGTGCATTCCACGCTGCGCAGCTGCTGCATCAGGGGCAGTAGCTCCCGTTTTTTCACTGGGCGATCACTGCGCACACTCAGCAGCGGAAACTCCGCCCCGTGAATCCGAACCGAGGACGTTAATGTCCGCTGGGGGTCCAACAGCTCCTGCTTTGCAAACGCCTCGCCGCGGGGACACCGGTTGCCTCGGACCGCAAGACCGCTCTCGGTTTCCTCCACTGTCAGCTCGCAGCTGTTGGGACAGAGAAAACAAACCAGATTTTGCTTCATTCCACCGACACCTCCACCTTTCCGCTATTGATCCCTACGATGCCGGGAAGTTCCACGCAGACCATCTGCGCCGGGGTCACATGGGATAATTTGCGGGAAAAGAGGATGTCTCCATCACCACGCACCACCAGTGTTTGTTCCCGCGCCTCCCGCAGCACCCGCAGGGAAAGTCGCGCTGTTTCGCCCGGCAGCAGCGTTTGCGGCATCGTGTAGCGGACGTTTGTTCCGCATTCCACCGGGATGGCGCTTCCTGCTCGCTCCCCCGCCGCATAGCGTGCCGCCCACTTCCCGGCGCACTCGCCTTCGGCGCTGACGTTGTCCACCAAGTCATTGACATGCAGCCCGTTGCCGCAGGCAAAAATGCCCGCCACTTCGGTTTCCAGATGGCTGTTTACCGGGGTGCTGTTGGTCATACGCGCCACAGGAAGTCCCGCGCTGCGCAGCAGCTCGGTTTCCGGAATCAGCCCCACGGAGAGAATCAGCGTATCGCAGTCGATGGTTTCGGTGGTTTCCGGAATGGTTGCACCCCGATCGTCCACATCGCAGACCACCACCTGCTCCAAATGGTTGCGGCCCCGCAGCTCCGTTACCGTGCGATTAAGGTACAGCGGGATGCCAAAGTCCTTCAGGCACTGCTGTACATTTCTGGGCAGGCCGTTGCAAATCGGCATTTTTTCCAGCACACAGACGACTTCCACGCCCTCCAGCGTCAACCGTCGGGCCATAATCAGCCCAATATCGCCGGAACCGAGAATAACTGCCCGCTTGCCAATGGCAACATTGTCCAGATTAATCAGGTGCTGTGCCGTGCCCGCCGTATAAACGCCCGCCGGACGGGTTCCGGCAATGGTGATGGCGCCGCGGGTGCGTTCATAGCAGCCCACCGCCAGCACGATTGCTTTGGCATGGCAGGTAAGCATGCCCTTCGGCGTGGTGCAGAATACCGTGTGATCTGCACCAACCTCTGTCACCAATGCATGAGACAGAACCTGAATCCCTTCCGCTGCCGCTACCTGCTGTGCAAATCGCCCAGCATACTCCGGACCGGTCAACAGCTCGCCAAAACGGTGAATTCCAAATCCGTCGTGGATGCACTGATTCAAAATGCCGCCTAAACCTTCGTTTCGCTCAATCAACAGAACCTGCGCGCCCTCTGCAGCCGCTGAGAGCGCTGCTGCCATGCCCGCAGGTCCGCCGCCGATGACGGCCACGTCGCATACGATCTCTTTCATCTTATTTCACCCTGCCCGGGAACGGCATATCGCCGCTGTGCCGAAAATCAATCTCCTGCGGCGCAACTCCCAGCTCTTCCATCATCAAGTTTACGATTTTCGGCGTGCAGTAGCCGCCCTGACACCGCCCCATAGTCGCGCGGAGCCGGTTTTTGATGCTGACGATGCTGTGTGCCCCAAGCGGATTGTGCAGTGCCTGCACAATTTCCGCCTTTGTCACACTTTCGCACCGGCAGACAATTTCGCCGTAATCCGGATTTTGAGCAATCAGGGCATCTTGCGCCTCCCGGGATTGCTCTCGGAAACGGACAGGACCGCGGTATTCCGCCTGAAACTGCCCATTGGGACGAAGTTCCTGCTTGCGCCCGATGATATCTGCAACCATCCGCGCAATGGGCAGCGATGCCGTCAGCCCGGGGGACTCGATACCGATGAGGTTGATCAGCCCGGGAACTCGGTCACTCTCTTCGATGATAAAATCTCCAAAGTTCTTCTCGCCCTTGGCCACCAACTTCGAGCGAATGCCGGTGTACTGGCCGATGATGAGATTACGGGTCAATTGTGGGCAAAGCTGCTGCGCCTCGGCAAAAAGCTGCTCCAGCACCGCGGGCTTTGTGGCATAATCGTTCTTATCGTCGATGTACTCGGCGTTGGGGCCGATCAGTACGTTGCCGGACATGGTGGTGGTCAGGTGGACACCAAGACCGCCCACACCCTTGTGAGGCGCAGGATAGATCGGGCGGGAAATCATGGTAGAGGCGTGCTGATCCAAGATCAAATACTCACCCCGGCAGGGGTAAATACAAAACCGATCGTCCCCGGCCATGGCGGCAACCTTGTCGGAATAAAGACCGGCTGCGTTGATGAGCGTCTTGCACCGATAGGTTTCCGTTTGGGTCAGAACCGCAAATCCGTTCGGCTGCGGTTCAATCTTGCAGACCTCTTGATTCATGAAACATTCCACACCGCCCAGCATCGCCGCCTCACACAGGTGGATGGTGTATAGAAACGGATTGGTGATGGCGGTGCTTTTCGAGAACATGGCGCCTACGCCGCCCATGCCCGGCTCCAACCGCTGCATTTCCGCCTGATCGATCAGCTCCAGCCCGCGGCAGCCGTTCTGCCGTCCCGTTTCTACCAGCCCCCGCAGAATCTCCATGTCCTGGTCATCAAAGCCCACCACCAGCTTTCCGCAGGCGCGGTAGGGTACGTCCAGTCGGTGGCAGATTTCAGCAAAATGCTGATTTCCATCTACACACAGATGGGCCATCAAGGAGCCGGGGCGATTGTTAAAGCCCGCATGCACCACGGCGCTATTTTTACCGGAGGTCCCCATGGCCACATCGCCATTTCTCTCCAGCAGGGCAACCTTCAAATCATATTGAGACAGCGTGTACGCCACAGCACAGCCCACTGCGCCGCCGCCCACGATGATGACATCATAGTTTTGCATCAGATTTTTCCTCAATCAATGAAAATTTCAGTCTCTTTTTCTGTCCGTCAAGGCATCCCGCACAGATTGCAAATCATGGCTGTGATTGTGAAGCCGTCAGCCAGTCGCGGACACGTGCTACGCCCTCTTGAAAGGACACAGCGGGGAGGAAACCGGTATCCTCCGTCAAAGCGGTGATGTCGAAGCTCTCTTTTGGCAGGGGAATCCCGGCAAAAGGCCGTGCCCCGAACTCCAGCGTACTGTCTGGCGCAACCACGTCTCGCAGCTGGGACAGATACTCTTTCAGCGGCTTGGAGTCTCCGCTGGAAATATTGTAGCGTCGTCCCTCTTTCCCATATTCGCCGATGCGGTAAAAGGCTTCTCCGGCGTCTGAGCGGTAAATGAAATCATAAAGCTGGGTTCCAGCGCTCAATGCCACGGATTCTCCTCGCAACAGGCTTTTACACAAATTGGTAACCAATCGGGGCATCCGTTCCCCTTCGCCGTACACGTTTGAGATTATGGGCCAGAAAAAAGAAATACCTTGCTCCATTGCCACGCTGCGCCCCATGTCCTCACAGGACTGCGCTGCAACGCGAAATACTCTGTGTCGATCCTGCTGATACCTGCGCCCTTCGGCAGTGGCCAGTTCGTCCTGGGAGATGGTTCCCGCACCGATAAATGCCTTACAGCCCAATTTTGCAGCCACAACAATCGCGTTCATATTCCAACCAACATTTTCCAGCTGTAAAGACCAGTCGGTAATCTGCTGAGGGGACAATCCCTCCCATGCAAGCTGATAAAACACATCGGCGCTGTCCCAGGGAAGCAGCTTATCCAGCGTGGCGTAATCTCGCAGATCGCATTCCACGATGGTGGCCTGACTGCGTTCCAGACGGAATTGTTTGGGTCCGGTGGCAAAGTCAGGCGGCACCACAGCACAAACTTCCACGCCATGCTGTTCCAAAGCGGCGACCACGGCACTGCCGACAAAGCCTGCGGCGCCGGAAACAATGGCTCTTTTCATGTTACTTACCCGTCGATCTCAAAGAATTCCCGAATCTGCTTTTGTACGATCTCCCGTACCGGCATTCCGCTGCGCTCCAGCTTGTAATACTCCACGATATTGTAAAGCATCTTATCGCAGGTAAGCAGCGGCTCCCAGTCCAGATGTTGCAGGGATTTGGTAATATCCAGCCCCAACGTTCCGGATTCCTTTACATCGAACGCACCGCCCACCACATAGTGGGTGTCGGCGTAGTAGGCCTGCATTTTCTCCACCACCCACAAAACGTCCTTGATACCGTCCTTGGTGGGGCCGATGTTCCACTGGCTGGAGTATTTTTCGGGCTCCTCATAGGCCAGGCGTCCCAGAGACAGATAGCCGTTAAGGGCGTCCATCATAGACTGCCACGGCCGGGTCTGGTGGGGATGGCGAAGCTCCACAGGCTTGCCCTCGGCGATGGATCTCAAGATGGACGGAATCAGCCGGGACTGCACATAGTCGCCGCCGCCCAACACGTTGCTGGCTCGGGCGGTACACACGCCCACCATCCGCTCCGGCGTTTGTAGATAGGAGCGCTTATAGGTGTCGGTGATATACTCCATGCAGGTCTTGCTGCTGGAATAGGGATCTACGCCGCCCAACGGGTCGGTTTCCACATACAGCGCACCGTCGCCCTTGTTCTCATAGACTTTATCGGTGGTGACCACCATCACGCTCTTCACGCTGGGGCACGCGCGGACGGCCTCCAGCAGGTTGACGGTACCCATCACGTTGCTCTCGTAGGCGTAGCGGGGATTTTGGAAACAGTCGTTGACGATGGCCTGCGCTGCCAGATGCAGCACGATCTCGGGCTGGGCTTCCTGCATGGCGGCATGAAGCTTGTCATAGTCCCGCACATCGCCGATGACGCTGTGAACCATTTCCTCGCCGTGCATCTTTTCAAACATACTGCCCGCCGGCGCTTCCAGCGCGTAGCAGGTGGCCTGCGCGCCCAACTCGCTTAACATGGCAGCCAGCCACGCGCCCTTATAGCCGGTGTGCCCGGTGACAAAGACCCGCTTGCCCTTATAAAACGCCTTGTTTTTCAGATTGCAATCTTTCGCCATGATTACTCTCCCTTTTCGTCTTTTTCCAGAAACGGCGCCAAATCGTCGTATTCCGCCGCCTTCAGGCTGCCGTCCGGCATGACCCGGGAGGCAATGCGAGGCGCCAGCGGACCAAACTGCTCCAACATGACCTCACAGACCACGGGACCATCCATCACCAGCACCTGACGGATTTTGGCGGGAATGTCGTCCTCGGCGGTAATCCGGACGCTGGGAATATCGTAGGCTGCCGCCACACGGCAGAAGTCCGGCGTTTTCAGTCCGCTCTCCGGGCCGACGCCCAGAAAACGGTCGTTCATATAATTGTGCTGATTGTGTCGAATGAGCAGATAGCCGTTATTTTGGTAAACAAACAGCTTCACCGGCAGATGATTGTACGCCAGTGTGGCAAACTCCTGAATATTCATGGACACGCTGCCGTCACCCGACAGCGCCAGAACCGGCTTGTGCATGCAGCCGATAGAACCCGCCCAGAAGCCCATGCAGGACAGTCCGCCAGAGATGAAGTAGCGCTGATCCTTTTTCAAATTCCAAGTTTGGGACACCACGTTGCACACGCTGCCGGTATCCACGGTGATGACCGCACCCTCCGGCGCTTCGTTGGACAGAAGCTGCGTAAAGTAGTAGGAATTCAGCGGCTTTGCATCCCGGTATTCCGGCAGCACCACGGGATACTTCTCCCGCATGGCCTGACAATGTGCCACCCATTCGTCACTGTCTGCGGCAGGCAGAGTGGAAACTGCGCTGACAAAAGCGGAAACCGTGGTGCGGATATGGCAATCCACCGGCACATCGTGCTTGTCCAGCTCCTTCTGGTCGACGTCCACCTGAATCTTATAGGCGTTGCCGGCAAAACGGTCGGGATAGTAGCCAATGGTGGACACTGACAGACGGCAGCCCAGAATCAGCAGCAAATCCGCCTGCTGGATGGCAAAGTGGGCGGCGCGTTGGCCGTTGGAGCCGGGTCTGCCCACAAAATACGGGTCGTCGGAGCAGATGCAGCCGATGCCCATGCGGGAGGTGACCACGGGGATGTGGAGCTGATGACTCAGCGCCGTAATATCCGCTTGCTCTGCGCCGCCTCCGGCGAGAATCAGCGGCTTTTTGCACTTGGCCAGCCGGGCAGCAATTTGGGCGGCATCCACCGTTTCATACGTCTGCGCAGGAGGAGTGAAGCCCTTCATCTCCTCTGGAATCTGCTTGTTCTGGATGTCCACCGGCACGTCAATCCACACGGGCCCCTTGCGACCGTTCATTGCCTCGTAATACGCCCGCTCCATGTGATAACGGATATCGGAAGGGTCCATGACCGCGGCAAAATACTTGGTAATGGGGCTGACAACGGGCTTTAGATTCAGACTCTGGGTGCCGTGCTGCCGGATACCGGTGTCCTCTTCATACTTCAGCAGTCTGGAGTTGACCTGCCCGGAAACCACCATTACCGCGCTGGAATCCGTAAATGCCTGCGCCACGCCAGTGATGGCGTTGGTGGCGCCGGGGCCGATGGTGACCAGAGCCGCGCCCAGCGTACCCGTCAGGCGGGCGCGAATGTCCGCAGACATGACGGCAGCCTGTTCGTGATGGTTGCAGATGGCCTGCAGCTTTTCATTGCGGCACAGGGCGTCTGTCAGCCACATGGCTGAACTGCCGGATACCATAAACACCGTATCCGTCCCCTTTTCCCGCAGAAAGTTAAAAATGTATTCAGAAACCGTCATGTCGTTTCGCTCCTTTTTGCGATCTTATTTCTCAATAACCCGCAGGTTTTCGTCCATGGTGCCGTCTGCAATCCGCTTTTTCAGTGCCTTGAGCCGGTTGCACTTGTAGCTGTCGAAGGTCTCGCGGGTAAAACCGATGGAGGCATAGTAGTCCATCAGCTGCTTACCGCCCTTGGAGATGTCCCACTGGGGTTTGTAATAGTCCTTCAGCGTGGTCAGAATCTTCTCGGCAGAGACGCGATAGCTGCGGGGGTCGGTATGCTCACCGGTAAAGGTCAGACCGCAGCCGGGAACGGCGCTCTGGGCGGCAACAGCCAGATCCTTGACCTGATAGTTGTTGTTATCGGTGCCTACATTAAAACTCTGGTTGCGCACCAGTTCCACGGGCGCTTCCAGCACAGCGATGAACGCGGCACTGATGTCCCGGACATGGGACATGGGGCGCCAGGGCGTGCCATCGCTTTTAATCTCAATAAGCTTGCTGGTATAGGCATAGGCCACAAAGGCGTTGAAAACGATGTCGCAGCGCTGATTGGGGCTGGCACCGTAGGCCGTTGCAGGACGCAGATAGGTGATGGAGAAGGTATCGTCGCACACATCCCGCAGTTCGCACTCGCATCTCCACTTGGTCTTGGCATAGGCAGTGATGGGGTTCTTCTCGCCCTCTTCATCGGCGGCCTTGCTGACGTCAGAAATACCATACACGCTCTGGGAGGAGGCATAGGCCATGCGCTTGACACCTGCGGCCTTGGCGCACTTCGCCATCTTCATGGTGCCTTCGTAGTTGATGGCATAGGTCAGTGCCTCGTCAAAATCGCCCAACGGATCGTTGGACAGCGCCGCCAGATGGATGAGATAATCCACGCCCTCAAAATCCTCGGGAGTGCAGTCCCGCACGTCTTTTTTGATCTGCTTTTTCAGTGCAGGATGGCTGTCCACCAGATAGCAGTCCTCATAATAGCCCGCGTCGTAGCCCACCACGTCGTAGCCCTTTTCGATCAGCATGGGCACCATGACGGAGCCGATATAACCCAGATTGCCCGAAACCATTACTGTCTTTTTATTCATTGTTTTGTTCCTCTCTTTTTATCATAAAATAATCTTTGTTTTTTTGATATAGTTGAGTTCGCTTACCAGTTACATAAATATAAAATGAATAATTTTGCGTGAAAAACGTGCAGCTGCTTTAGAGTGGCTGCTTTTTTATCCACATTCTCCACCGATCTATTACACGTACATTGCAATTACACAGTATACTTTACGCATATCCCAATGTCAAACTACGTCAATTCCTGTCAAATTCTCTCTTCATGCTCTCGTGGTAATAGGATCTATCATAATCTTGAAACACACAGCCGCATTCTCTTACATCATGCATCGATCGTTATATGGGAAAAACCTACGGAGAATCCCATCAAATCAGGAGCATGGCTGACTGCCTCCAGGTGTCTGCACATCAAATAAATTCTTCAAAGCATAGAAGATCTGGTTAAAATTCAAAGGCAAAACTAGTCTGTGATTTGCTCACTGCAGCTTTTCCCGGTTGACGGCTTTGAACACCGTCATCAGCAGAATTTTTAGATCGAAGAACAGGCTCCAGTTTTCAATGTAGTAGATGTCATGTTCGATGCGCCCCTTGATGGACGTATCTCCTCGGAATCCGCACACCTGCGCCCAGCCGGTAATACCGGGGCGCACCTGATGCTTGACCATATAGCGGGGAACCTCCTCCTTGAACTGCTCCACATAAAAAGGAACTTCGGGCCGGGGCCCAACCAGACTCATGTCACCCCTAAGGACGTTGAAAAACTGGGGAAATTCGTCAATGGAGCACTTGCGGATAAAGGAGCCGAACTTTGTCTTGCGGTCGTCCACGTCGGTACTCCAGCCGGTCTTTTCCTTGGCGTTGACTCGCATGGAGCGGAACTTGTACATATAGAACGGCTTTTTATCCCGCCCCACCCGCTCCTGTTTGAAGAGGATCGGCCCGGGCGAGGACAGCTTCACGCCGACGGCGGCAATGAGCATCACCGGCGAAGTCAGCACAATCAAAACGAGGGAACCCACAACGTCCACCGTGCGCTTCAAAAAGGCGTTGCCGATGTTGTCTAAGGGAATCCGTCGCAGGTTGATCATGGGCAAACCGTCCAGATTGTCCACCTGCGGGTTAGACGGCATATAGGCTGCGTAAAACGGAATCATGGAGAGCTTGGTGCCGGTTTTCTCGCACGCGGAGATCACCAGACCTGTCAGCCGGTAGTCCTCCGCTGGCATGGCCAGAATCACCTCGTCGGGACGGCGCTCATCCAGAAGCACTTCCAGATTGTTATAGCCGCCGAGATGCGGCAACTCCGACCAGCTTCCCTCGTTGGCCACATAGCCATCCGCCAGAAACCCGAGGTTTTTGTCCTGCCGGATTTTCAGCAGATAGTCCTTCGCCTGCTGGCTGTCACCCACGATCAAAACGTGCTTTTGGTTGTAGCCCCGGGCACGGTAACGCCGGAGTAACAGGCGCAGGAAGGCCCGTTTGCATACCAACAGCAAATAGGCCACAATGCAGAAAAATACCAGCATCCATCGGGACATCTCCGTCAGTCGAAAGACGAACAGAGCGGCACTCAGGATGATGGTATCCAGCGTCGTCCCCACCAAAAGCCGAGCCGCCTCCCGATAGAAGCGAATGGCCCGGTAGGACTCATATAAACCGAGAAAGGCATAGGTCAGAAGGCACAGTGCAGATGCGCAGAGCGCCAGCAAAAGATAGTTATTGAAAGGGAAAGAGGTTGTACCGTTAAAAAGGCGAAACCGCAGCCAGTATGCCAGCAGAACTGCGCAAAAAACCAGAATGCCGTCAGAGAAGATATTCAGCTGGTTCAGCACACGCTGGTTCTCCTTAATCACGCCTCGACACTCCTCTGCCATTGTTATACATTATAATAATATATTGTACTTGAAACTGCGCTTTGTGTCAAATATAATATAAAGATACGAGAGGAGGGAGAAGAAACATGAAAACGGTCTTATTTACGGCATCCACCTTCTCCCATATTCGCAATTTTCACCGCCCGTATCTCCGGGCATTTCACGATTTGGGCTGGACCGTCCACATTGCCTGCGGCGGCGAAACCATGGAAATTCCGGAGGCGGACGACGCGTTTCCCCTGCCGTTTGAGAAGAAAATGACCGCGCAAGGAAACTTCCAGGCGCAGCGGATTCTGCGTTCGCTGATGCAGGAGCACCATTACGACCTCGTCTTCACCCACACGTCTCTGGCGGCGTTTTTTACCCGCAGAGCCGCTGCCGGGGTTTCTCCCCGCCCACCGATTGTGAACGTGGCACACGGGTACCTCTTTGACGATCAGACTCCAATTTTGAAGAAAACCATTCTCCTGACGGCGGAAAAGCTCACCGCACCTCAGACCGACCTGCTGCTGACCATGAATCAGTGGGATTATGAGATGGCCAAAGCGCACCATCTGGGACGGCGCATTATAAACATCCCCGGCGTGGGTGTGGACTTCTCCCGATTCGACGGGGTCACGACTGATGACGGACAGGCACTGCGGCAGGAGCTGGGGTTCTCGCCGGGAGACTTTGTGCTCGTCTATCCCGCGGAATTTTCCGCCCGAAAGAATCAAGCCATGCTGATCTCGGCTATGCCCAATCTTCCGGAGCTGGTGAAGCTGGTGCTTCCCGGCAACGGCGCGCTGATTGACGCTTGCAAGGCACAGGCGAAATCGCTGGGTGTGCAGGAGCGCGTCCTCTTCCCCGGACAGCGCAGCGACATTCCCCGCTTTTTGCGGGCTGCGGACGCCGCCGTATCCGCCAGCCGATCGGAAGGGCTGCCCTTCAACATCATGGAGGCCATGTACTGCTCATTGCCCGTGGTTGCCAGCGCGGTCAAGGGACACACGGACTTAATCGAGGACGGCAAGACCGGGCTGCTGTACAATTACAACGACAGCGCCGGATTTGCACATCAAGTGCGGCATCTGCTGGACGAGCCTGAAGGGGCGGCGCAAATCGGCAAACTGGCCCATGCCGCCGTTTGGCAGTATGGTCTGCCGGAGGTGTTGTCAAAGGTCATGACGCAATACCTCTCCTGTACAAGATGAAACTAATTTATTGGAGTTGTTGATATTATGGGAAAAAAGAAAAGGGCTGCGGCGGCAATCGCCACGGCGGAATTGCCCGTCGAAACCATACCCGTCCCTGTTCGGACAGACGCGCTGGATCGGATTTGGCCGATTGCCTTTCCGGTTTTAACTTTTCTGGCGTGTACGGCAATCAGCCGTCCAATGGCAATCGTCTTTGCTGTGCTCTGCCTGCTGTTTACCATCGGCAGATCTCCGGCGACACGGCTACGGGAACGGATCACGCCGCTGACACTGGCAGTTCTTCTTTACGGACTGCTCTCGTTAATTGGCGGATTGCGCTCCGACTTTGGCGCAACTGCCATTCAAGAGAGCATCAAGACCTCCATCGCGTTGTCCATTTTTCTGATCGTGCTGATGCGCACAAAGAAGGACGGCGTACACGGGCTATTTTCTATTTTGGCATGCTGCAGCGCAATCTTCGGCTTCGTGAGCATCGACGGCTCCTCCACGGGACTTCTCACGCGGGGCTTCTCCGCCTTGATGGGATTGCTTCACGCCAGCTATGACATCTCTACCATGGGATATGAAGCCGGCGTCCGTGTCACCGGCATCTTTTCAAACGGCAATGTCTCCGGCGGCGTGCTGGCTTTCGGCTGTCTCATCGCGCTGTATCTGGTGCGCACGGCAAAAACCCAGCGGAAAAGAATTCTGGCCTTTTTCCTGCTGGGCATCAACGCATTGGCGTTCTTCCTGTCGTTCAGCATGGGCGCCATGGGCGCATTCGCTCTGGCCTGCCTGCTCTATCTGCTGACAGAACGAAAGGCTGACCGTTTTTCCCTGTTCCTGCTCATGCTGGAATCCATCGTCGCAACGGTGCTGTTTGCCTTTATCGCCTACCGGTTTCTGGGGACTTCCGGCGCAGCGTCCATCGTACCCATGCTCTGCGCGTTGCTGTGCGGACCGCTGGTCTTGCTCTTAGACTCCTTTGCAGGAGCAAAACTCACTGAAAAACTCACCGGACATGGAAAAGCCGTTACCGTCACCATCGCCGCGCTGTGCGGCATCGTGGCACTCTACCTGATTCTGGCGCTGAATCTCACAACCGGCTACACGCTTACCGCAGGACAGACCCTTTCCCGTGCGGTCTATCCTGCCGCCGGGACCTACACCCTTAACGCCGAGGGCGACGACGTACAGGTGGTGGTCTACACCCAGAACGAATCCGATCTGATGATGCACACCCAGACCACGCTGTACGAAGGACCGCTCTCCGCAGCTTCGTTCACCGTGCCGGAGGATTCGCGGATCGTTTGGTTTGACCTGTCCGCAGACAATGGCGCGACGTTGTCCTCCCTCTCCCTGTCCGATGGGACCCAGGTAAAGCTGGACTACCCGCTGCTGCCGGGCTTTGCCTCCAATCGCCTGCAAGGACTGCGGGCCAATCAGAACTTTATTCAGCGGCTCGTCTTTTTCAAAGACGGCATCACCCTTTGGAAGGGCAGTCCCCTCACCGGCTACGGCCTTGCCGCCGTGGAAGGCCGCCTCACCTCCGTACAGAGCTTTTACTACGAGTCCAAATACATCCACAATCAGTTCATTCAAATCATGGACGAGGGCGGACTGATCGGCCTTGCCTCTTTTGTATTCCTGCTGGGCGCTGCGTTTGTCACCTTGCTGCGCCACAGAAAGGAAGAACGCGCCCCGGAATTTGCCCTTTTAGCCGCCTGCCTCACGATGATGACCGCCCACTCCCTGACCGAGGTGGTCTGGTCCACCGGCGTCTATCAGTCGCTGATATTTCTGCTCTTTGCCGCGATGATCGTTCAGTACGGCAAGCCGATTGCGAAGCTCTCCGGCGCTGTCTTTTCAAAAGTCCTCACGGCGGCGGCTCTGGCGGTGACCGTCTTTTTCGGGGCCACCTACGCCGGAAACCTGCTGGCGGCAGACAAATACAGCAAGTTGGATACCAATACCATCACGCAGGAGGACTTTTTACATACCATGGCATCCTGTATCCGCCTGGACGCCTATGACGATGAAAGCTACAAGGTCAATTATATCGGAAACGCCCTGACCAACGGAAGTTCGCAATACAGAGCCAAGGCAGACGGTTACGCCATGCAGCTGCGAAAAGCCAAGGAGTACACCGCCTGCTCGGATGTGGCACAGTGCTATGATCTGCCGCTGAATCAAATGAAACGCGCATTTGAAGATTCCCGGGCGGCAATCGCGCAGGAGCGCTCCAACAAAGACGCCTGGAACTATCAGATTGAAGATTATCGCTCCTTCTTCTCCCAATATCTGACGGAGGACAATGCAGTGGCATACTGCACCGGCGTGCAGGCGACAGCCGATGATCTCAGGCAGAGCAACGACGGCCGGATGCAGCAAATTGAGCTGACCGACGAGAATCAAGCATTTCTGGACGAAATTCAAACGCTGACAGACGGGGATTACAGCAAAGCCGAACTGGCAGACAGATTAAACGACTATCTGGCCGCGCAATAATGCCTTCAACTGAATGACAGCGCGGCATTGCTGCGCTGTCATTTTTGTTACAATTATTTTCTTCTCTGCAACAATTTAACGGTACAAAGGGACTATAATCCGTTATAATAGGTCTTGGAATACGGACTGGCTTTTGGAGAGGCTTTGTCCTAAGTGGAAAAAGGAGATCGTCATGAAAAAAACGTTAAAAGGGCTTCGCGTTCTGCTCACGCTCGCTCTGGTTGTTTCGCTGATGGTTCCGGCGGCGATGGCCACCGGCTTATCCGACATCGGGAACAGCCCTGCCAAAAAATACATCGAACAGGGTGTGGCCGCGGGTTATATCTCCGGTTACCCGGACGGAACCTTCCGCCCCAACAACACCGTTACCCGCGGTGCCTTCTGCAAGATTCTGAATCAAGCTCTCGGCCTGGAGGCCACGACCACCATCAGCTTTTCCGATGTGAAAAGCGGCGATACCTTTTATAAGGAGATCCAGAAGGCCGTCTATGCCGGCTATATTTCCGGTTACAACGACAACACCTTCCGGGCTTCCACCACCATCACCCGCCAGCAGGCGGCGGTGATGCTTTCCCGCATCGTGACCAATCCGGCAACGCTGAAGGCGCTGTCCACATTGAAAGACGCATCCTCTGTGGCGAGCTATGGCCAAACAGCCGTGCGGATGATGATTTCCAAGGGGTATCTGACTGCCGATTCCAACGGAAAATTTAATCCGAACGGTGCGATGACCCGTGCGCAGACCGCCACCTCCATCGCCCTGCTTCGCGCCGGAGAAAAGATCGTCCACGGCTCCGTGGACTATACGACGGCGAACAAGACGTATTCAAATAACATTTACGTCGGACCGCTGACCGTGACGGTTCCGGCCTCCGGAACCTTGACTTATAGCAACTGCAAGCTGCTGGGCCTGCTGACGGTGAAATCCGGCTGCACGGTGGATCTGCCCAACACCAACGTAGTCGCCATGTCTGTCAATGCGGACAAGACCGCAAAAGTTACCGTGTCCGGCTCCGGCAGCGTAACCAATTCCTACTTAACCTCCCCGGCCTCCTTGACGGAGAAAAACCTAACGGGCAGCGGTTTTGTCAATGTCTCCATGAGCGGGGCGTCACTGAAAAACAAGACCTCCACGCTTTCCGGCAACTTTGATCTGGTAAGCACCGCCAATCCCACGGCTATCGCCTTGACTTCCGGAAAAATTACCGCGCTGAACATCAAATCCGGCGCCACCGGAACCACCACGGCGCTCGGTGCGGGAACCACGGTTGCCAAGGCAACGCTGGACGGCGTATGCGCCTTTACGGGAACCGGCGCCATCACCGAGGCGGTGCAAAATGTGGCGGGTGTCACCTATCAGACCGCACCGGGCAAGGTGTCCGGCACGGCGGCCTCTACCGTGAAGCCGCAAACCGGAGCGCTCGTGCCTACGGTGACCCCAACCAGCGGCACGACAGGCGTTTCCACCTCGCCGACCATTATTCTACAGTTTACAAGTGAGCTTTTGAACGCCTCGGGGTATGCCCTCTCCCCCGGCGAAATTTCCAACGGGATTGTGGAGCTGCGCGCTGGCAGCGCCACCGGAACAACCGTGCCGATTACGGCAGCAGTGAGTTCTGACTGGAAATCCATCGCCATCAGACCGATCTCCGCCTTGCAGGGCAGCACCATTTATTACGTGATTTTGCAGGCAGGCGGATTGAAAAACGCTTCCGGTGAAACCTGCGCCCGGCAGGTATCTACATTTACAACGGTGGCTGCGGCCACAGGCATGACGCCGGTTGCCCTGCCTGCCAGCGGCTCGACCGGCATTCCCGTCACCGTTCAGCCGACGCTGACGTTTGCCGAGGATCTCTATGCCGCCGCTTATACCGGCTTACAGTCCGCATCTCTAGTCATTAGCGGTGCCGTGCAACTCTATCAAAGCTCTATTTCCGCAGGGAATCAAGTTGCGGCAGCCGTTTCGCTCAATGGCCGGATGGTCACGGTGGTGCCCACGGTGAGTTTGGTCCCCGGCTACACCTATATTCTGGTATTGAACGGCGGGTATTTGAAGAATGCCACCGGCACCACGAACACTTATCAGACCTTTACCTTCACCACAGCATCGGGCAGCATGGGGACGATGATGCCCTCCGCTTCTCCGGCCAACGGCGCCACCAATGTGTCCGTCTCCGTCCATCCTGCGCTGACATTCTATGAGGATCTTTACGCAGGCTCCTATACCGGCTTTACCTCGGCAGAAAGCTCCTTGCGAAACGGTGTGAAAATCTGCCAGGGAACCTCCAAAAACGGGCCTACCTTCCCCGGAACCCTTTCTTACAGCGGACGTACCGTCACCTTTACTCCCGACGGCGATTTTCTGCCCAATACCACCTATACGATCTTTCTGGAAGCCGGCATCGTGAAGAATGCCTCCGGCCTGCTCAATACCGCACAGAGCTATTCCTTTACCACGGGTTCCGCTTCCACCGCCAGCAGCTTCCTGGTGCCCACGGCCAATCCCGCCAACGGAGCCACCGGCGTCCTTCCCTCCGTCATGCCGGAACTCATGTTCAGCGAGGACGTCTACGCGGCATCTTATTCCGGCCTGCAATCGGCATCTGTGGTGGTCGCCAATGCCGTTCACCTTTATAAGGGCACGGTATCTTCGGGCTCCGCTGTCGCCGCAAATGTGTCCATCTCCGGGCGCACCGTCACCCTCGCTCCCAGTGCAACGCTGGATGCCAATACCACCTATACGCTGGTCCTCAGCGCGGGCTATCTGAAAAACGCATTGGGCACCACCAACTCCTATCAGGCATTCACCTTTACCACCGCGGCAGGAAACTACGGCGGCACGCTGGTGCCCACCGTCAACCCCACCAGCGGAACAACCGGTGTGTCCCAGAGCATCCACCCGACGCTGACATTTAACGAGGAGATCTATGCGGCCTCTTACGCAGGCTTCCAGTCTGCGTCGTCGGTCGTTGGCGGAGCCGTGCAGCTCTACCAGGGATATCCCTCCTCCGGATCATCCGTCTCCATGTCGGTGTCTCTCTCCGGACGGACGATCACTATGACCCCCAGCGGAACGCTGTCGCCCAACACGCTGTACACCATCGTGCTGAACGCGGGCTATCTGAAAAACGCAACCGGACTTGCCAACACCTATCAGACATTCACCTTTACCACCGCCGGCAGCGGATCTTCCGCCACCGGGACGCTTTCCCGCTTTGAAGTGCAGGTGAACAATACCGCCACGGCCTATCTCTCTCCGGCCAAGACCACGGCCTGTAATACCGTGTATCTCTCCAGCGGAAGCAGCCTCATCTTTACGGCGGTCGCCAGTTCTGACACGGTTCCTGTAACCGTTGCGGTGTCCGGGATTGGACTTGGAAATCCCGGAACCAGCTCCATTACCATCCGCCCCACCGTCAGCACCACGCTGACCGTCACCGTGACCGTGGGCAACGGGGTCGGAGCCGCAACCTATACCATGACGGTCCCCGTTGTCGTCAGCTGACACAAAACTGCATCAAGCAGCACAGGAGACTCTCCGAATCGTTTTTCGGAGAGTCTCCCTGCCTGTTTATTCTGTTACTGTTTTGTTGTTGCTTTGACCGCTTACGTGGGCTACCGTAAAAGGAAACATCATTGATTAAATGCGCTTTTATTTGTAGGAGGATTTCTCATGAAAAGAAGGACAAGACTGCTTGCTCTGGTCTTAACCGTCTGCATGGCTGTTTCCCTGCTGGCGATGCCGGCGGGAGCTGTCACAGCCGGGACCGCGACTTTTTCCGATGTAACGGACAGCTCATCTGTGACCGCGATTGAGACGTTGCGGCTGATGGGGGTATTAGACGGCTACTCCAACGGGACCTTCCGTCCCAACGGAACGCTGACCCGTGCGCAGTTTTGCAAGATGGCGGTCTATGCGTGCAATGCCGCAAGCCGGCTGGGCAACTACCGGTCTACCACCATTTTCCCCGACGTCAAACCGTCCCACTGGGCGTCCTCCTACATCAACCTGGCGGCAAAGGGACAAAAAATTATCGCCGGGTATGCCGACGGTTACTTTCACCCCAACAATGCCGTCACCTATGCCCAGGCGGTGACGATTCTCATGCGGGTTCTGGGCTACACGGATGAAGTCATTGGCAGCGTCTGGCCGGACGGCTATCTGGCCCAGGCACAGACCATCGGGCTGAGCAAGGGACTGAATTTGTCTGCGCAGGCGAAGCTGACCCGGGAACATGCAGCGACGCTGTTCTACAACCTGCTGCACTGCAAGACCAAGGACAGCAAAGATTATGTTTCCACCATTGGAACACCCGTTGAAAATGCGGTACTGGTCTCCTCTGATGCCACCGCAGCCAACGGCGCCGCAGGCTGCATGCAGCTCGCAAGCGGCTCAATCTATCCCATGGCGAATAAGTCCTCCTCCGGCATCTTGAACGGACGGAAAGGAACGCTGGTGCTGGATGCAGCCGGCAATGCCTTGACCTTTGTGCCGGATAATACCGAATCGTCCGTGATTGTCATGGTCGCAGAGACGTCTGCCACGCTTTTGAAAGACAGCAACGGACGGAAATATGTCATGACTTCGGATATTCCCGTTTACAACAACGGCGCACAAACCAACTGGGGCGCAAGCTATTCCTGGCTGGGAGCCGGAACCACGGTGACGCTGTACACGTCCGCATCCGGCAGCGTGGATTATGTGATTGTCGGCGGCGGCACGGCAGCCAGCAAGGCGGTTATCATCGGCGCAAATGGTTCCACCGTGGGTCTTTCCGCCTTGGCGGGAACCTCCGGCTATACGATTTTCAAAGACGGCGTGGCGGCCACAGCCGGCGATCTGCGCCAGAACGACGTGGCTACCTACTCCAGCGCCACCAACACCATCCGGGTGTGCGACAATAAACTCTCGGGCATTTACGAGAATTGCTCCCCCAGTCTGAACGAACCCACCAGCATCACGGTGATGGGACATCCGTTCACGGTGCTCGCCAGCGCATGGGATACGCTGTCCAAGTTCAAGCTCGGCGATCAGATCACCCTGCTGCTGACAGAGGACAATCAAGTGGCGGGAGCAGTCAGCGGAAATACCGGCAACGTTCTGGGCATCGCCACCTCCGTGACGTCTTCCTCCGCAACGGTGGAGCTCCTGTGCGGCATCACGGTCAAGGGCACCGTGGCAATCTCGGAAAACACGGCAAGCCAGTTGAACGGCGCTCTGGTCAACGTCTCCTCTGGCAAGAAGGATTATTTAACACTGATCCGTCCGACCAGCAAGGCCTCCGGGACGCTGGATGTGACGGCAAAAAAATTGGGCAGCACAGCTCTGCGCGATAACGTCATCATCTATCAGCGTGACAATGCCGGAAAACTCAGTATGGTCAATCTGTCCAGCCTAACCAATGCCACCATCCCCGCCTCCGGCATTATCTACGCGGGCACAGACTGGGCAGGACGCGTCAGCGTTGTGGTCCTGGGCGATGCCTATGGAGGAACCTACCTGTTCGGCCTAGCGGATTATGTGGCGAGCTATACGGACTCCAGCGGCGTATTTCATCCCGGCACGCTGAAGTTGACATATGGCAACGGACTGGTGAAAACCTTTGAAACGGGCTATGCGATTCCCGACGACACCTTTGTTGGCTTGACTTTCGAAGGAAGCTCCTTGACAGGTTACGTTTCGTTGGCAAAGATCTCCGGTATCTCAAACAACGCATGGCTCGGCGAGACGGCGGTCACCGCAGGCGGCGTGACTTATACGGTTCCCTCTTCCGTTCTGTGCTACAACCGCGCAAACAAGAGTTGGCTGACCCTGTCCGAGGCACATGCATTTTCCACAACCTGCAACCTCTATGTGTACGGCGGCGCTGTGCGCGTGGTGGAGGTCGGCTGAAAGAACGCGCTTGCGTGCCATTCCTCCCCAATAGGCGATCAAACCGCTCCTTTCGTTCCTCCGTCCACCGGGCAACAGCCCTTCGCAAAGCGCAAGCGGATCTGGCGCATGCCCACGGCAATTTACGTGAGCAGACGGTAAAAACGGAGGAAGCAGCCAGCATCATCGCAGTTCATAAAAGCAGAGGCGTCCGGCAAGTGTCCGGCGCCTCTGCTTTTCCTCTCTTTTGTCAGTCGTGCGCATGCAACGGAGATGGCTGCATATATACCGCTTTGCGTGTGCGGATTCATGGGGGCGGACTTGCGCGCCACGCCCCTCCTGCTGCCCCCTGCCGGCCCCAAAAGGCCCCCGTGGGTTTACACCCCGAAAGACTGTCGAAGCTCCGCAAGCGAAAAAAGCGGGCAGCAGCGGCACCGGCAGCGGTGCTGCCCTCGTGCCGTTTGGAACAAGCCCTGCCGGAAAAGCGCAAGCCCTACGAAGCTGCGTTCCATGAAATGCGCAAATACCAAAAAAAGAACACCCCGCACCTTTCGGTGCGGGGTGTTCCCTATCTCAACTCACAAGTGAGTTTTTGATGAGTGTGCTAATCAGTTAGACTGATTAGTTAACACCGCAAACATCAGTCTTGCCGTTGCAAGAAACCTGATAGGTTGCGCCGGTAACCAGACCAGTGATGGTCTGGGGGGTAGAAGTCTGGACTGCAGCAATGGTCACATCCACATTCTTCAGGAAGGTGAAGGTGCCCTGATTGTTCATGATGGACAGAGCAACAGAAGCGGTGGTTGCGCCAGTAGCGCTGGTGCTTGCAACCGTCACAGTCAGTGCCTTCGTGCCAGACACAGCAGTAATGCCGGTGACAGTAGCAGTGGTCGTGCCAACCACGCCAGAGCCAGCGGGATCAACCTTCTTGATCACGATGGTGGTGACATCGCCGGTAGTGGTCTTGTACCACACCATGTCGTTGTCGTCGGTGCCGATTGCTGCAACAGAGGAAGCAGTGATGGTCTTGCCATCAGCGCTCACCATGAAGACCTTGCAGTCGGAAGCAACGCTGACGATGTTGCCAGCCAGAGTCAGAGAGCCGTTGGAAACAGCCTCGTTCTTTGCGCTGGTGGTGCACGGTGCATAAACCAGGTCTGCGCCCAGATTCTGGGTTGCATCGACGAAGTTACCAGTGGTGTTGTTAGCAGTCTTGGTGACCGTGTAAACACCCTTGGAGTTGGTGCCGATGCTGGTGATCATGGTGTCGTTAGCAAACTTCGTGTCGGTCTTGATGGACTTGATTTCACCGTTGACAACTGCGTCATAGGTGTAATAGTCGCCCAGATCAGAATCGTGAGAAGCACCATCGGAGCTGCCCTTCACGAAGATGACGTCCTTGCTGGTAGAAGTCACGGCAGCGCCGGTAACATCAACAAAGACCAGAGAAGCGTAGTTGGAACCAGACTTCACATAGGAAGCAACGGTCTTAGCAGTTGCGCTGGTGGTAACAGTGGGAACGTTTGCAACACCAGTGTACACGGAGTAAGTGGTGCCGTTCTTGAACAGGAACACGGTCTTGCCGTTTGCCTGAGCAGCAGCGCCAGCGAAGGAGGTGCTCAGATTCATGGCAACAGTGCCCTTGGTGATGATTGCAACGCTGGTCCTGCCCAGTTCGCCGTTGCACAGTTCCTTCAGGATATACTCGCCGTCGCTGTTGATGGCGTAAGAGACGATGTCGCCATCATCAATATCGCCAGAATCGCCGGCTTTACCAGCGGACATCTTGCCAGAGCCAGAGAATGCGGTAGAGTTAGAAGCGGAGGTAACGGTCTTGGTGGTGCCGTCCTTCATCAGAAGGGTGACGGTACGGGTTGCATTGGTGCCAACAGAGCCGACGCCGTTGTAGCTCAGAACAACTGCATAGTTGTCAGAAGCAGCGGTAGCATCAACATAGATGGCATAGCCATAGGTATCCAGATAGACAGTGACGTCCGTCTTGACAGCGCTGGTCAGAGTGCTATCAATGGTAGCCTTGGAAGCAGCAACCGTGTTGGCAGAATAAGTGGTGCCAGCAACGGTAACGCTCTTAGCAATGGTGTAAGCGGTCAGGGTGCCGGTAGCAGAAGTTGCCTTCACCATGGACTTAACGCCAGTGTCGGCAGCCTTGGAAGAATAGGTATACAGCACGTAGTCGTTAACTGCATAGCTCTCGGTAGTCTCATAGTTGGAGCCAGAGCCAGTCTTGGCAGTGAACTCAACATATGCGTCCTTCGTTGCAGTTGCAGCGTAGGCAGCGGAGATCTTGCCCAGATAGGTGTTGACAACCACGATGGTAACAGTGCCAGCGTCGGAGTCATAATAGACCTCGGTCAGAGCGCCGTTGCCGCCGATGGAGTGAGTGGTATCACCCTTGGTGATATCAAATGCAGTCCATGCAGTTGCATTGGTGGTGGAATTCAGGCCATCTTCATAGACAGTGGTGCTTGCAGCAGCAATGCCCTTGGACAGGCCCAGGTCAGAATAGATGGTGCCAACCTTCACAGAAGCGGTGTAGGACAGGTCAGCAGCCTTGGCATAAGTGCCAACGCTCTTGCTCTCGAAGGTCCAGGTGTTTGCGGGACGCTCAAAAGCATCAGTGCCGTCGGAAGCCAGCTTCAGCTTGGGGAAGTACTTCTCAGCGAACTGCATCTTGCCATCCTTCTTGATGGTGTTGTCAGCCAGAGTGCTGTTTGCAACATCAGAAGCCTTGGAAGCAGCGGTAGAGACAACAGTGTTGCCGATGGTCACGGTAGTGCCAGCGTTGTTGTACTCAACCATGGTGCCCTTCAAGGTGTTGAAGGCATACAGGCAAGCCTCTTCACGAGTGGCAGCCTTGGTGCCGGTGAAGCCCTTGTTGCCGTCGGTCAGCTTCAGGGAAGAAGCCAGCTTTGCAACGTTAACGGACCAGTTAGCACCGGTGAAGCCCTCGGTCTTGGCGTCATAGCCCAGAGCGCCGAGCAGCATCTTCAGGAACTGATAGCCAGTAACATTGGCAGTCGGCTTGAAGGTGCCATCAGCATAGCCGGAGATGATGCCCTGCTGAGAGCAATATGCGATGTAGCCGGCAAAGACGTTGCTGACAGCAACATCAGAGAACGGCTTGGAGTCGACGGCCAGCGCAGAAGCGGTGGTGGGGCCGAGCACCAGGTTGCAGATGATCTTCGCGGCAGCGCCACGAGTCACATTTGCGGTGGGCTGGAAGGAACCATCGGTGTAGCCATCGATGGCCTTGATTGCGGTCAGGACATCAACAGCTTCGCCATAGGTGATGCTGCTCTTGTCACTGAAGGTGGTCTTAGCAGAAGCTGCGACGGTCAGAAGAGAGAACGTCATGACAACTGCCAGTACCAGAGAAAGGAACTTCTTCATGGATTTTCCTCCTTTAAAATTTTGGTGGAAATTACCACCATCTTTTGTCAGAACGCCACGTTTCCGGTTTCTTTCCCGGCGCACATACCGTGGCTAGCCG
>JALCRR010000007.1 GCA_022652815.1 Oscillibacter sp. | reverse complement strand
TACCGGTATCTGCACGGATGAGGACGGCGAAACCTGGATTGACATTCAGATGTTGGATGGACGTGCTGTGCATTACAGCCGCGACCAACTGGAGGATGTGGATTTGGCTTACGCCATGAGCATTCATAAATCGCAGGGGGGTGAGTTCTCTTCAGTGATTATCCCTCTTTTGAAGGAACACTACATCATGCTGAAGCGGAATTTGCTCTATACCGCAATTACCCGCGCCAAGGGTAAAGTAATCCTCATCGGCCATCGACAGGCAGTTTATTCTGCCATCCATCACTGCGATGTGGATCAACGCAATACGGTGCTGGCTGATCGGATTGACGCCTATTCCAAGCGTGCTATCGAGCAAACGGGAGTCTAAAAAAACATGGGCCGGGCCAGTATATGCTGTCCCGGCCCATAAACGAAAATGTATTGGAGGCAAGAATTATTATGACGGAAGCAATGACAAGAAATATCCCGGAAATCCATTCTGTGGAGGGCTTTGATCCCACAGCATTTGCAAGAAAGCTAACCAATGATGACGGAACCCAGAGTATGTACCTCGATGTGAAGTATCGAATGCTCTGGTTCCGTCTGGCCAATCCAAGTGGTAAAATCGATTCTGAAATTATCCATACGGATGACAAGTCTGCGGTAGTTTGCTGCCGACTCTATGCTGATAAGGCAGATCCGGGGGATCAGTATATCGCAAAGTCGATGGCTCAACGGTTTCTCTCAGAAGAGAAATATGGAGATCGTTTTCTGGAGATTGCAGAAACTGCGGCGATTGGCCGTGCGCTTGCTTCGGCAGGCTATGGTACCCAGTTTTGTGGCAACACCGACCTCGGAGGCAATGTGATCGCAGATGCTCCGATGGAGATTCCCTTTGATGTGGATGCCGAGGTTCATTCACAGGCAGTTCAGACACTGCCAGTTATGCAGCAGACAGCCTTTGAGGCGCAGTCTACTGCTTCTATGGTGACACCTGCTCCGTCGTCTCCTGAACCAGCCAAGCTGCCGGCTTCTCTGGACGAATGGATCGAGGCACTTTCCGTTGAAGATGCCAAGCAAGTCACAGTGGATGTAGGTCATTACTCGGGCACTCGACTGGGTGATATTGCAATTCAAAACCCGGCAGACCTCGAATGGTATGTCCGCAAGTATGCCGGTAGAAACTTGAAAATGAAGGCAGCGGCAACTGTCCTGATGCGTGCAGCGTTGGAACGGGCAAGTTGATTTAGGAGGAACTGTCTATGGCAACCAGAGAAAATATTCCATTTTCAATTGAAGAGGTCGCCAGAGTCATGGGTCTTCAGGTCAAGCGCACTGTCCGAGACCAACTGTATTGCAAATGCCCCTTCTGTGATGACCGCAGCGGACATCTGAATATCAATCTCTCAAAGGATGTATTCAGATGCCCCCGCTGCGGCACGCAGGGCGGTATTTTGGACTTGTACGCAAAGTTCCACCAGATTACTAAGAACGCTGCCTACAGCGAGCTCTGTGACCTAATAGGGGGCGCTGCGCAAACCACAACACCTGTTGCGCCGGTCAAGCATATTGCGATTGAGACTGAGGAAGTTCCGATTGCTTCAGCCGAAGTGCGGAACAACACCTACTCCAATTTGATGGCCACGCTCTCGCTGGGCTCACTCCACAAGGAGTCATTGTTCAAACGAGGAATGAACAGCCAACAGATTGAATGGGCAGGCTACCGCACGACACCGGCCGTTCGGTCACAGAAGATCGTGACCACCTTGCTGGAATGTGGCTGCAGTCTGGAAGGTGTTCCGGGGTTTTACATCAATAAGACGACCGGGCGCTGGGAACTTGATATTCGGGGCTCCGGAATCATGCTGCCGGATCGGAATATTCATGGCGAAATTGAAGCAATTCAAATTCGGTTGGATAAGACCGTCCACAGTAAGTTTAATAACCTCACGAGTACCGGAAAATACTTTGGAGCGACATCAGCCTGCTGCCCACATTATGTCGGTTACTGCCATGGAATGGATACCGTTTATGTGACAGAGGGCGTGATGAAATCTGACATTGCCTACTGCTTATCCAGGCAGCTTGGAAAGGCGCGTGCATTTGTTGGTTTAACCGGTGTTGCCAATACAAACCAATATATGCGAGCACTGACTGAACTCTATGATGAGGGCGTCAGGCGGATCATTTTGGCATTTGACTCTGATGCGGAGTTTAATCCCCACGTTGCCCAGGCACTCAAAAATGCCGAGCAGCTTGGTATTGAACACGGCTTTGATGTGTATCCACTTTGTTGGGATCCGCACTTCAAGGGCATCGACGACCTTATGTTATCTTTTAAGGAATACTGATCCTGTAGAGAGGGGTGGCTTATGCCATCCCCCTTTCTTTTTTTACGAGTTTTCGTGGAAGGACACCGTACAAAATGGGGCCTTTTTCTACATTTATTACGAGGGCATTCAACATAGGATACAGAAAGGAGTCCACAGGTATGGTCTTATTTTCAAGAAAGGAAGCAGCAGAGATTCTTGGGATCAGTATGAGCACCATGAATAGAATAATCAAATGCAACAAAATCGGATATTATCAGGCAAGACCTGGCTATAAGATCCAGATTTCACAGGAGCATATTGATAAGTACATGGCACGAGTAGAACAGAAACCCCGAAATCTATGCAATCAGCAGGCACATACATGGTATAACCATTGAAATTACAGAACAGAAGCCCTATCTAGCTCAATGGAGCAGATAGGGCTTCTGTTCTGTAGAAGGCCACAACTATGCGCCTTGGAAATCTGTAACCTCAAAATGTACCTGTTAAAAATTGGAACGAAATTAGAAATGCCCTATTTCCAGTACATCGCAGTCATAAAATTTCCATAATTTAGAATAATTTTGTAACCTCAATCGTAACCTCAAATGTACCGCAACCTGTACCGTGACCTTATATTGTGGCGTTTTTTGAAATCATACCACAATATATGGTACACCAAAAAGCTGACTTTTGAAACATGATGGGAAAATATGGATATGCAGAGGTGAAAGAAGAACCCTGGAACCATTGCGGTTCCAGGGTTTTTGAGGTCTTCTTATCGCTTGGAGAACTGGGGTGCGCGACGAGCGGCTTTGAGGCCGTACTTCTTACGTTCCTTCATACGAGGATCGCGGGTCAGGAAGCCAGCCTTTTTCAGAATGGGACGATAGTCCTCGGAGGACAGCAGCAGAGCGCGGGCAATGCCGTGACGCAGAGCGCCGGCCTGACCGGACACGCCGCCGCCGGTAACAGTGGCAACAATATCCATCTTGCCAGTGTTCTCGGTAGCTTCCAGGGGCTGACGGACAACCATCTTCAGAGTGTCCAGGCCGAAATACTCGTCGATGTCACGACCGTTGATGGTGATGGAGCCGGTGCCGTTGGGGAACAGATGAACACGAGCGACAGAAGACTTTCTGCGGCCGGTGCCATACAGATACGGTTTCTTAGACTGATACATTCTCTTGCTCCTCCTTATTCAACGTCCAGAGCGACGGGCTGCTGGGCCTGCTGCTCGTAGTTTGCGTCGGCGTAGATATGCAGGCGCTTGAGAGAATCCTTGGCAACGGTGTTCTTGGGCAGCATGCCGCGGACTGCAACGCGCATGGCCAGCTCGGGCTTTTCCTTCATCAGAATGTGATACGGGGTCTCATGCAGACCGCCGATCCAGCCGGAGTGGGTGCGGTAGATCTTCTGAACACCCTTGTTGCCGGTCAGAACAGCCTGACCTGCGTTGATGACGATGACATAGTCGCCGCAATCGGCGTGGGGAGTGAAAGTGGTCTTGCCTTTGCCGCGCAGCAGATCGGCAGCGCGGACAGCCGTCTTGCCCAGGGGCTTGCCAGCTGCGTCCAAAATGTACCACTTGCGCTCAATGTTGGCTTTATTTGCCATAAAAGTGGACATGGTGTTTCCTCCGTAATCGATATATTCTTTAGCATTGCTTTACAATCCAAAGGCTCTGATGGTAAAATCGGAGCAAGATTATTTATAGCACAGCCGTTGGGACAAGTCAACACGAAATTAATTTAGCACGGACTTTCCTTTTGAAATCTTCAATTTTCTTAAAATTACTCGCAAATGCTAAATATGCAATTTTGTTTTTTCAAAAAGTAAGCGCATACTAGACAAACATTTTCCAACGATTTTTTGCAATTTCAGCGGATTTTCTTGATTTTTTACTGGCTTTCTTACCGAAAAGGACGGCAGATCAGAAAAATCGCCGCCTTCTTTCGGCGGCGATGAGAAGCGGCGAGACGTGACAACGCGGGCTTTTTGCGGAGAACTGGTGTAAAATATGTAGCACTACAAGACCCAGCGAACCAGCAGCAGAAGGACGAAACCTGGAAGCCCCAGCACCCCCAGTGTTAGGGCGTTCCAGAGATTCAGCCCCAGAGAGATGCCGGTCAGTGGGGCGGCCAGATTGAATCCCCACAGGGCAGCAAACCCCAGCAGGGTGTTCAGCAGCAACTTGACGGCCAGCTTGACGGGCGTTTTAAAAACGCGCAGTAGGGCGATGACCAAAAAGCCGATCAGAAGACCTACTGCGATTTTCTGATTTAGGTCCATGTGACATCCTCCTCCAGTTGTGCTGCCGCGGCGGCAGGTGAACGGGCCTTAATGCTGCGGATCAGATAGTTGCAGCGGGCCTTCACGGCGTTGATCTGATAGATGCACGATTCCACCAGTTCCGGGTCCACCGCCTGATCAAAGAGACTGTATGCCTGCTGAAGGTCGCTCTGAGCGGCAGACAGTTCGGCTTTCAGAAAGACGAGCTCCGGGTCCGGCGCGGGCTTTTTGGCAAACGGCATGGCTTTCATGGTTTTCCCCCCTGTCCTTATTCTTACGGGAAGTCTTACCATTTATTCCATTTTTTATTACCGGTTTGAAAACATTTTTTAAAAGGAGTATGCCGCAAATGGAGCATGAGGAGTATATGCGTCAGGCATTGGCACTGGCGAAAGAGGCCGCTGACGCCGGCGAGGTTCCGGTGGGCTGCGTGATTGTGCGGGAGGGCGTCGTCGTGGGTCGGGGGCGCAACCGCCGGGAGGAGCTGCTCACCACCGGCTCTCACGCGGAGATGGAGGCCATTGCTCAGGCCAACGCGGCGCTAAAGAGCTGGCGGCTGGATGAATGCACCCTTTATGTGACGCTGGAGCCGTGCCCCATGTGCGCCGGAGCCATCCTAAATGCCCGCATTCCCCGGGTCTACTACGGGGCAAGAGACGGGGAATTCGGCGCCTGCGGCGGCGTGACGAATTTGTTTATGGAGGATTTTCCGGTCAGACCCGCTCTGGTGGGCGGCATTCTGGCTGACGAATGCCGGGAGGTGCTGAGCAGCTTCTTTCAGAACCTCCGAGGGAAAAAATAAAAAATTTTAAGCCTAAGAGAAAGATTTAAAACTTTTGTAACAATTTGGGCTGTTTTCGTTAACAATCCTCCTGTATCTTAATAATTGCAAGAGACAAAAACTTCTTTTCATCCAATCTTCCAAAACATAAAGAAAAAGAGCCAGCCTGCCGGCTGGCTCTTTTTCTTTGTCAAAACGAAAGTCATAAAAAAGCTCCGAGAGGGCGCAATGCCTTCCCGGATTCTTTTTTATTATTCTGCTGAATCGGATGTTTCCCCGCTGTCCGGGGCGGAGGGAGCGGCTTGCGCGCTGTTCAGCCGGAGGAAAAGCAGGCCCAGAACCATTATTACGCTGCCACCGTAAAGAAGCAGGTCAGAAATGGTGTGGCTGTCCGCCAGCGTGGCGCAGCCGAGCATGATTGCCAGAGCGGCATAGACCGCAAAACGGCGGGTGCGTCCGGCATGGAACGCAAAGGAGGATGCCCGGTAGAAAGCCAGAATCAGAAAGGCCAGCGCCAACATCTCCACATAGTAGGCGCCAAGAGCGGGGTTGATGGAGTCCGCCCGGTAAGCCAGCACCAGCCGGATTACCAGATATACCACCGGGGCCAGCACCAGATTTTCGTTCAGCGCCGTGGCGCGGCGGCAGGCGGAGACGACGGGAAAGAGACAACCGGCACTTAAAACCGTCAAAATGCCGCAGAGCATCTCAATGCGGGAAAAATCCACCAGCAGACCGGCATAGATCCCGTAAGCACCGGAGAGCAGCCACAGAAAAAGACCCGTGACGAGAATCGTGACCGGCAGAGCGCCGTCCGCACGAAAATAATCCGGAAAGAGCAGGGGCGTTTCTCCCGTTTCACCGGGAAGCTTCCGGCTAAGCAGAAAAAAGACCGCCGCCATCACTGCAAGGACGACAGGTAGCACCCAGGCGTAGACGTTTCCCGCAATGGGCAAACCGGTGTCGACTTCAAAGCCGGTGCGATTTTGGGCAAGCCGCAGCGCAAACGCCGCCGCGCCTGCCAACAGGGCAAAAAGCGGAAAAGCAACATGTTTTTTCATATCAAGACATCCCTTCGGACGAAAAAATTGGGAAACATGAATTTGCGGCTATTGTAACACGGAAAGGCCGTCTTGTCCATGACCCGCCGGGTGCAAAAACCAACAAAGAATGATTTTCTCTATCGTGCATAGATTGTCAGAGGGACAAGTCCCGTTTGCAATCGAAAGCGAGGGAACGAACGAATGAAAAGGCAACCCATCCGGCCCATCAACGGATATCTGGGAATGACAGCCTTGCTGGCGGCCATTTTGTTTCTGGTTCCGCTTTTTACGGTGGTGCAGGTAAAACAGAAGAAGCAGGAGAAGGCCGGGCAGCAGGAACCGGAGACGGTGGAAATTTTGCCGCCAGGCGAGGTGGACAGCGCCCAGAAGGTCCGGGTGCTGCTGGATGGAGGCGTGCAGACCATGACCATGAGCGACTATCTGGCCGGCGTTGTGCGGGCGGAGATGCCGGCTTCCTTTGAAACCCAGGCACTGTGCGCCCAGGCGGTGGCCGCCAGAACCTACACGCTCTATAAAATTGCCACCGGAGGAAACCACGGGGAGACGGCGGATATGTGCGGCGATCCCACCTGCTGCCAGGCCTATCTTGCGGAAGATCGCGCCCGGGAAAACTGGGGCGAGCAGGCGGATGCTTACGAGACAAAAATCGAGAACGCCGTGGCTGCCACGGACGGTCAGACCATTTTATATGACAACAAGCCGGTGCTGGCGGTATTCCATTCCTCCTCCGCTGGACGCACAAAGAGCGCCGGAGAGGTCTGGACGCAGGATTTACCTTATCTTCGAAGCGTCACCAGTCCCGAGGAGGGCAACGCCATTCCCAATTATTATAGCCGCGTGGCGTTTTCCGCTCAGAAATTCCGGGAAAAATTTCTGGCGGCGCATCCGGAGGCAAATTTTTCGGGAAAGACAAGCGGCTGGATCAAAAATTTGACGGTTTACGAGGGGACGAACGTGGAACACGTCACCATCGGCGGTGTCACCGTCCGGGGCAGCGAGGTGCGCACGATTTTCTCTCTGCGGTCGGCTTCCTTTGAAATCGAGGTGCAGGACGGAGACATTGTGTTCTTTGTCACGGGCTACGGCCACGGCGTAGGCATGAGCCAATACGGAGCCAACCAGATGGCAAAGGACGGCAGCACGTGGGACGAGATCATCCGGCATTACTATTCTGGCGTCACCCTTGCCCGACGGACGATTCAAGACGTTTCGTGACGCTTTACAATCCTTTTGAGAAAGTGGTATAATAAACTATTAAATTCTGCGCGGAATGGAGCGCAAAAGGGGGCGGGAACGGTGAAAAAGAAAGTGGCGGCGCTGGTGTGCGCCGTGGTGATGCTTTTGACGCTGTTGCCGGTTCCCGCAGGTGCGGCGGAGACGGTGTACTTCACCTCCGTCAACGAGACTATTTCCGAGCTGTCCGATGCCACCATGCCCTTCTGGTCCGGCGGATATCTGTATGTGGCGAGTACCATGTTTTCCACCCGGGAACTGGGACTTTACTATTCCGACAATACCGCCAAGCAGAAGGTGACGCTGTATACCAACAGCCGGGCCCTGATCTTCGACCTCTCCAACGGAACGGTGATGGACGGGCAGAATAACGATTATTATCCCGGCGCCATTGTGCGGGGATCGGTGAAGTTTCTGCCGGTTTCCATGATTGCTGGATTTTTTGGTCTGACCTATACGAACCGCAAGGTGGAGCACGGGTATCTCGTCCGCGTGCGCAGCAGCGCATCCGTCCTTTCCGATGCGGCCTTGCTGGATGCTGGCGCATCCTTGATGGCAATTCGATACAGCGATTATATCCGGGGGAAGGAAGCTCCCTCCGGCTCTGGCTCCACTACCGGCTCCGGAGGGGTGACGGCAGATACGCCCGAGACCACCCGTCAGCAGATCGAGCTGTGCTTCCGCGCCGATGATGCGCAGCTCACGGCAAAGCTTTTGGATGCGCTGGACTCCTACCGCGCCGGGGCTACTTTTTATGTGACGGAGCGCCTGATCCGGGAAAACGGGGATCTGGTGCGCCGAATCACGGCTTCGGGTTATTCGCTGGGACTGTGCGTGGATGCGGCACTGGAAGTGCCGGTATCGGATCAACTGCGCACGGCCAATGCAGCGCTTTGGGACGCGGCGGGATGCAAGACCCGCCTGTGCATGATTGAAGGCGGAAAGGACGCAGACCGCCTCCAGGCGGAAAAAACCGGCTACTGCTGCCTAATCCCGGGCATCGACCGCTCGGCCTACGGCCTTCGGTCCATCAGCAACGCAAATTACCTGCTCACCCGCGTGAACACGCGGGGCGGAACGGTTTCCGTCTGGCTTTCGGATGCGGTCAATGTTGCGGGGCTGAAAGCCTTTGTTTCTGCCGCCAAAACGGCGGGAGACCGCTTTTACGGAAAGACCGAGCTGAAGTGAATTTACAGAAAATTCAACAACCGGCGCGCTGACGCCGTATAATACAGAAGAAACATACCGCGATCAAAACGGGAGGAATGGCCATGGCACGCAATATTCTGGTGGTAGAGGACGATCACAATATCTCCGACTTGATTCACATGTACCTCGTCAAGGAGGGCTTCGACGTCCGAATTGCCGGCGATGGCGGGAAAGCCATCGAGGAATTTAACGCAAAGGTTCCGGATCTGATTTTGCTGGATATCATGCTGCCCGTTATGGACGGCTGGGCCGTCTGCTCCAAAATTCGGGAGACCAGCAAGGTGCCCATCATCATGCTGACGGCAAAAAGCGAGGTTTTTGACCGCATCCAGGGCCTGGAGATGGGTGCGGATGACTACATCGTCAAGCCCTTCGAGATGAAGGAGCTGTTGGCGCGCATCAATGCGGTGCTGCGCCGCACCGAGATTCCCGACGACACGAAAAAAATGCTGACCTTCGATAAGCTGGTCATCAATCTGGATTCCTATGAGCTGATTGTAGATGGGAAGAAGATCGACACGCCGCCCAAGGAACTGGAGCTTCTTTATCATCTGGCGTCCACGCCCAACCGGGTCTATACCCGCAACCAGCTTTTGGACGAGGTGTGGGGATTTGACTACTTCGGCGATTCCCGAACCGTGGATGTACACATCAAACGCCTGCGGGAAAAGGTGGAGAACATCTCCGACCGGTGGGCGCTCAAGACCGTGTGGGGTGTGGGCTATAAGTTTGAGGTTGCCGGCGCCCAGCCGGACAAGAAAGAAACCAATTAACGAAAGAAGCGGCAATGAAAGCAACGTTAAAAAAGAGATTTCAAGGACTGTACTGGCGGCAGCTGTTTGTCACCGCCGGCACCGTTTTGCTGACGCTGGCACTTCTGGGTGCGTCGTTTTTCTCCCTAAGTTACAACTACGCAAAACAGCAGCGCACGGAGGAGCTTCAAGCAAAGGCCCAGGTGGTGGCCACCTTTTCTGCGGGCTATCTGAAGGACAGCGCGTTTTCCAGCGAGGCGGAATTCGGGAATCTGGCATCCTTTGCCGCCAGCGTGTCCGACGTGGATTTTCTGATCTGCAATACGGACGGGCAGGTCGTGCTGACCACCGATGAACAGCAGGCCGGCAAGGTAATTTCCATGCCAGAGAACCTGGTGGAGGATGCTGTGAAGAATGGCATCAGCGCCGAGCGGGGAGATTTGGACGGCCTTTTTCCCAAGAAACGCTTTATCGTGGGCGTTCCTGTCAAGGTTGCGTCTACGGACGAGGTGGTGGGTACGGTGTTTGCCGCGGCGGCGACCACGTCTCTGGACAATATGTGGCAGGCGTTTGCGGGACTGTTTGTTATGACGGCTCTGGTAGTGCTGATGGTGGCGTTTATGGCGACCTCCGTGACCACCATGCGCCAGATTCAGCCCATTCGGGAAATGGCGCAGGCCACCCGGCGGTATGCCGAGGGCGATTTTGACATTCGCATGAACGACTATGGCAGGGACGATGAAATCGGAGAGCTGGCATCGTCATTTAACAATATGGCCGAGACGCTGCAGCAGACTGAGCGCCAGCGCCGGGAATTCATTGCCAACATCTCCCACGAGCTGAAAACCCCCATGACAACCATCGCCGGCTATACCGACGGCATTCTGGACGGGACGATCCCGCCGGAGAATGAGAAGCAGTACCTGCAAATCATCGCCGGCGAGAGTCGTCGCCTTTCCCGCATGGTGCGCCGGATGCTGGACGTCAGCCAGCTGCAGGCCATGGACCCGCTGAAGGGCGGCAATCGCTTTGACGTGTGCGAATCCATGCGGCGGGTCATCATCTCCATGGAGAAAAAGATCAACGACCACCATCTGGACGTGGACGCCGACCTTCCGGACGAGCCGGTTCTGGTGCTGGGCGACAACGACATGATTACGCAGGTGCTTTACAATCTCCTGGAAAATGCGACAAAATTTGCCCGACAGGGCAGCACCCTTTACATGGGCGTGACTACCATCGACGGAAGAGCCCGGGTGACGGTCCGCAACGAGGGAGAGACGATTTCTGCCGAGGAGCTTCCCTTGCTGTTTGAACGGTTTCACAAGAGCGACAAATCCCGCTCTGAGGACAAGGACGGTGTGGGACTGGGCCTTTATATCGTGAAAACCATTCTGGAACAGCATAAAGAAAAGATCAGCGTTACCAGCGAGAACGGCGTTACCACGTTTACGTTCTCCCTGCGCGTGGAATGAGAGCGACGAAATGAACGAGGAAGAACGCAAGGAAGAAACTCCGGTGGAAAACCAGACGCCGGACAAAGAGCAAATTCCCTCTGTGGATCAGCAGTTGAAGGAGGCCGGACTTCCCCCCGTGCCCACCCGGATTCCCGGAGAGGTTGTGGAATACTATCAGCATGAAAACGGTCGGGAAGTGGTGGAATACTATTTCCAGCCCACGCCTTATCCCGGAAAAACCCTAAAACCGGCGCCCCAAAAGAGGAAAAAGAAGAAAAAGGGCCTGTGGATTTTCCTCGCCTGTGCGGTAGTCATTGTGGGACTGGCTGCGAGCGCGTACTTTTGGGGCAGCAATTCTTCCACGGGAGACAGCTCCGCCCAGGGCGGCAGCGAGACACAGTCGGACGGTGAAGCAATTACCATTCCCATCTACGACGGGCAGGACGGTGTCACACTGCACGTTGCAGCGGGCAAAGGCGCGGCACTGACAGCGCAGGAGATTTATGCAAAGGTCAACCCCAGCGTCGTGACTGTGGTGGTGGATCTGAAGGGCGGTAGCGCCTCTGTGGGCACCGGTGTCATTTTCACGGCTGACGGTTATGTCTTGACCAACTACCATGTGGTTTCGGGCGGCAAATCCTGCTATGTCACGCTAAGCGATGATACTTCTTACGATGCGCAGTATGTGGCCGGCGATGCCGACAACGATCTGGCGGTTTTGAAGGTGGAGGGCGAAAACCTGCCCGCGGCGGAAATCGGCTCGTCAGACGATCTGACCGTGGGTGACAAGGTGTACGCCATCGGCAACCCGTTGGGCGTCGAGCTGCGGGGAACCTTTACGGACGGTATTGTTTCCGCCATCAACCGGGACGTGGAGGTGGACGGACGGACCATGACGCTGGTGCAGACCAACGCGGCGCTGAACTCCGGTAACTCCGGCGGCCCCTTGATCAACGAGTATGGCCAGGTGGTGGGTATCAACACCATTAAAATGAGCTCGGCCTTTTCCAGCATCGAGGGTCTGGGCTTCGCTATTCCCACCAGCTCCATGCAGTATATCGTCAACGATCTGCTGGAATACGGCACGGTACTGCCGGAACCGAAGCTGGGTATTTCTGTCTCCAAAATCGGTGTGACTCTACCCACCGGGCAGACCGGCATTCAGGTGCTGGATGTGACGAAAGGCAGCGCTGCCGACCGGGCGGGCGTTCTTGTGGACGATGTCATTGTCTCCGCCGATGGAGAGAACGTCTCGAAAAGCTCGGATCTGCTGCGCATCCGCCGGCGCTTCAATGTGGGGGATACGATGTCACTTACACTGTATCGCGGCGGAACACCGCAGGAAGTCGTTCTTGAATTCCAAGACAGCGATACGCAGACCACTCAGAACTGACAAAAAAGCCGTGACCGGATTTTTCCGGTCACGGCTTTTTGTTTCTTTCTTTCCTTTTCGGCCACACCAGCAAAACGCCGGAGGCCAGCAGGTAGATGCCGAAGGGCTTACGCAGAAATGCCACGTCGATACCGGTTGCCAGAAAGGCGCCCAGCGCCGCGGCGATCACCGCGGCGGGAATGGACGCTTTCAGCGTGGGCTTGTGGAGATAGCCGCCCTTTGCGTGAAGAAAGAGCGCGGAGGCGGCTGTGGGCAGAAAGAATAGCAGGTTGATGCCCTGTGCTGTCCGCTGATCGACCCCCAGAAAGAGCGTCATCACCAACAGCAGCAGCGTTCCGCCGCCCACGCCCCAGGCGGAGACGGTGCCGCAGGCAAGACCGCAGAAAAACGGAAGCAGCCATTTCATAAAAGGTATTTCACCCCCGCGTAAAAGAGAAAGAGTGCAAACACCCACTTCAAAAATGTGGTGGAAACTTTTCCGTAGAGCCTGCCGCCCAAGAATCCGCCGCCAAGCCCGCCCAGAAGATAGGGGAGCGCGGTACCCCAGGAAAAATCCGTGCGGAGAACATAAATCGCCGCGGAGACGGCGCACACCGGGAAGATCACGCCTACGCAGGTGGCAAAGAGCTGCCGGCGCGTGAGACGTTTCTCCCGGCTCATCAGCGGGAGAAAGACCATTCCGCCCCCTCCACCGAACATACCGTTGGCAAGGCCGGCGGCTCCGCCGGCAATCCGGGCACGCCACTTTGCGTCCATGGTGACGCCCCCTTCATTCGCATCGAAATGTACGGCAGAGCGGGGAAAAATCCCACGCTCTGCCGGCTTTAAACGGAAACCTTATTTCAGCTTAAAGCTGTCGCAGTCCACGCACTGCTTCTCTGTGGGATTGGATTCATGGGTGCCGATCTGAACGGAATTCAGGCCGCAGTAGTTGTTGTCCTGGCAGTGGTTGGCGCAGTTGGTGACGGTGCAGTGAACGCTCTGGTTGGGGGTGCATTCGCAGCCGCCGTTGGTACAATCCTTGCTCATCGTACAATTCCTCCTACAATGAAAAATTGTGGCTTTCGCCGCAGGAATAGTGTGCGCCGTACCTTGCGGAATATACAAAAAAAGCGGCGCCAAACATGTGGCGCCACTTTTAAAAAATAAAAATGATAGTCAGATTCCGAGAATCCAGGACGCAAACTGGAAGTAAATCAGCAGGGAAATGGCGTCCACGATGGTGGTGATGAACGGAGAGGCCATGACGGCCGGGTCAAAGCCGATCTTTTTGGCAAGCAAAGGCAACGTGCAGCCCACCAGTTTGGCACAAAACACTGTGCACACAAGTGTGCAGCAGACCACGGCTGCCACCACGGGCGTCACCAGCGGATTGTGGAAAAGCATTCGGTCCACCAGCATCAGCTTGACAAAGTTGGCCGCCGCCAGTGCAACACCGCAGACCACCGCCACGCGGATTTCCTTCCAAATGACCTGGACAAGGTCGGAAAATTCAATTTCATTCAGAGAAATGCCGCGAATCACCGTGACGGAGGCCTGTCCGCCGGCATTGCCGCCGGTGTCCATGAGCATGGGAATGTACGCAGTCAGCACGGTGAAGGCAGCCAGAGCGTTCTCAAATTTGGAGATAATCTGGCCGGTAAACGTGGCGGACACCATCAGCAGCAAAAGCCACGGAATTCGTGCCTTAAACGTCTCAAAAATGCCGGTTTTCAAGTACGGCTTGTCTGTGGGGAGAATAGCGGCCATCTTTTCAATGTCCTCGGTGACCTCATCCTGCAAGACGTCCATAGCGTCATCGACCGTGATAATGCCGACCAGCCGGTTTTCCGTATCCACCACCGGCAGCGCCAGAAAATCGTATTTTGAGAGGCTGCGGGCCGTGAATTCCTGGTCGTCCAGCGTGGAGACGGACACAACGTTCTTCTCCATGATGTCCTCAATCACGGCGTCGGTGTCTGCCAGCAGCAGTGTACGGATGGTTACAAGGCCCAGCAGGTGGCGACCCACATCGATGACATAGCAGACGTTGATGGTCTCCTTGTCGGGACCTGTGCGGCGGATGCGCTTGAAGGCATCCTCCACCGTCATGTCCCGTTTCAGATCCACAAATTCCGTGGTCATAATGGAGCCGGCGGAATCCTCCGGATATTTCAAAATTTCGTTGATGCTTTTGCGCATCTCGGGATCGGAGTGCTTCAGAATTCGCTTGACCACAATGGCCGGCATTTCCTCCACGATATCCACCGTGTCATCCAGATACAGCTCATCCAGAACTTCTCGCAGCTCGGTGTTGGAAAAACCGCGAATCAGCAGCTCCTGCTCGTCGGAGTCCAGCTCCACGAACACCTCGGCTGCAAGCTCCTTGGGCAGCAGACGGAAAATCAGCGGCATATCCTCTTCCGTCAGATCTTCCATCACCAGGGCAATATCCGCGCCTTCCATGGGTAGAAGGAGATCGCGCAGTTCGGTATATCGTTTTCGGGATACCAAATCCTCTATTTTTTCCACCAGTTCTACCCGTTCGTTCTCAAATTCAAACATACGCGCATCCTCCTTTCCAATTCAGTCATAGTCTTTGCCAATGTACAAAAAAAGAAACCCCGATCTTCCATCCGGAAACGATCAGAGTTCCAAAAAACATCTGCCGAAGGGGGCACAATGCCCACTCCTACCGTTCAAGCTTTAGCTTCACAAGGCTGTGTAGTTGCATTAGATGATACCTTGAAATTCGATATCGCCTGTTCAAACCCTCTCATGATGTCTCCATCACTCCGCGGCAGCAACCCGTATCCCTGTGGTAGCCTTACCTACCGGATGCATCTTTAATTTTCTTCCCTTACAATAGGACATTTTATGCCGCTTGTCAACCCATAACCCCCGAAATGAGCAAGATTTCACAAAAAAATGCGCTTGTATGCATATGTCAAAAATGCTATAATACAATATTACGTTATGCAAGCATTTCAAACATCTGTTTCAGATGATTTCAGAAAGAGGGGCGGCGACTTTTATGGGCCTTCATGACGGCCACAGGGAGAAGATGCGGGAACGCTTTCTCCTCGGTGGACTGGACAGCTTTGCCGATCACGAGGCACTGGAGTTGCTGCTTTTTTACGCCATTCCCCGCCAGGACACCAATGCCACGGCCCATCGTCTTCTTCAGCGTTACGGGTCCTTGACCGGCGTATTGAACGCCCCGGCGGAGGATCTTCAAAAAGTGGAGGGCATCGGGGAAAACGCGGCGGTTTTTCTAAAGCTGGTGCCGGAATTTTGCCGAAAGGCCCAGCTTTCCGGAGACGGAAAAGAGACGATTCTCAATTCTACCGAAAAGGCCGGGGAATACTTGATTGAGCGGTTCCGGGGTGAACGGGAAGAAGTCATCTATCAGCTCTGCCTGGACCGCAAGGGCAAGCTTCTTGCCTGCAAGCGCCTAGCCGAGGGCGACGCAGACAGCGCGGAGCTGAACATTCGCAGACTGGTGGAAAACGCACTGCTTTCCTCCGCCAGCGCCGTGCTCCTTGCCCACAACCACCCCAGCGGAATTGCCCTCCCCTCCCGGGAGGACTATGTGACTACGGAGCGGGTGCAGCAAGCCCTAAAAACTGTTGGCGTGCCGCTGGTGGATCACATCATCGTGGCCGATGAGGACTTCGTGTCAATGGCCGACAGCGGAATCCTAACCAAAACATCCTAAGTAATCGAGGAGGTCCTTATGCCAAAATTTCACGTTGTCTCCCCCTATGAGCCGTCCGGCGACCAGCCGGCGGCTATCGAAAAGCTGGCCGAGGGCATTGAAAACGGTCTGGATGAACAGGTGCTACTGGGCGTTACCGGCTCTGGCAAGACCTTCACCATGGCCAAGGTCATTGAGAAAATTCAGCGACCCACGCTGGTGCTGGCCCACAATAAGACGCTGGCTGCACAGCTTTGCTCCGAGTTCAAGGAGTTCTTTCCGGACAACGCAGTGGAATACTTTGTTTCATATTACGACTATTATCAGCCGGAGGCCTATATTCCGCACACCGACACCTATATCGCCAAGGACGCCTCCACCAACGAGGAGATTGACCGCCTGCGCCTGAGCGCCACATTCTCCCTGCTGGAGCGCCGAGACGTCATCGTGGTGTCCTCCGTCAGCTGCATTTACGGTCTGGGTGAGCCGGAGGACTTTGCCGGCATGGCGGTTTCCCTGCGCCCGGGAACGGAGTTCAAGCGGGATTTGCTGCTGAAAAAGTTGGTGGAGAGCCGGTATGAGCGCAACGACGTGGCCTTTGAGCGCAACGCCTTCCGCGTTCGTGGCGACACGGTGGAAATTTACCCCGCCTATTACAAGGATCGAGCCATCCGCGTGGAATTTTTCGGCGATGAGATTGACCGCATTTCCGAGTTCAACCCCATCACCGGCATTGCAAGCAAGGTTTTGAGCCATATCGCAATTTATCCCGCCTCCCACTATGTCACCACGCAGGCCAAGATGGATCGGGCTGTGGGCGAGATCAAAAAAGAGCTGGAAGACCGGGTACAGTTCTTCACCGACAACAACCAACTGGTGGAAGCGCAGCGCATCAAGCAGCGCACGGAATATGATATGGAGATGATGACCCAGCTGGGCTATTGTACCGGCATCGAGAACTACTCCCAGGTCATCTCCGGCAGACCCGAGGGCTCCGCGCCTATGACGCTGATCGACTTCTTCCCCAAGGACTTTTTGCTGTTTGTGGATGAGAGCCACGTGACGCTGCCCCAGGTGCGGGCCATGTACAATGGTGACCGTGCTCGCAAGCAGTCGTTGATCGACTATGGCTTCCGTCTGCCCTGCGCCTACGATAACCGCCCCCTCAAATTTGAGGAGTTTGAAAAGCGGGTCAATCAGGCGGTGTACGTGTCCGCCACCCCGGGAGACTATGAGCGGGAACGTGCCGGCCAGGTGGTGGAACAGGTCATTCGCCCCACAGGTCTGCTGGACCCGAAGGTGGAGGTCCGCCCGGTAGAGGGGCAGATCGACGATCTGATGACCGAGATTCATGCCCGTGCGGAACGGAACGAGCGGGTGCTGGTGACGACCTTGACCAAAAAAATGGCCGAGGATTTGACGGGCTACTTCAGAAACGCGGGGATTCGCGTGCGGTATATGCACTCCGATGTGGAGACTATCGAGCGCATGGAGATCATCCGGGATTTGCGCTTGGGCGAATTCGATGTGCTGGTGGGCATCAACCTACTCCGGGAGGGTCTTGACCTGCCGGAGGTGAGCCTTGTGGCCGTGCTGGACGCCGACAAGGAGGGCTTTCTCCGTTCTGAGACGTCCCTCATTCAGACCATCGGACGGGCAGCGCGAAACGCGGACGGCCTTGTAATCCTGTATGGTGATAAAATTACGCCGTCTATGCGCGCCGCTATCGACGAGACGGAGCGCCGCCGCAAGATTCAAAACGCCTATAACGAAGAGCACGGCATCGTCCCCAAGACTATCATCAAGGATGTTCGGAATGTGCTGGAAATTTCCAAATCCGAGGAAAATGCCCGCAAGAAGCGGGAGAAAAAGACAAAACTGACTGACCGGGAGCGGGCAATCGAGATTGAGAAACTGGAAAAGCAGATGAAAGAGGCCAGCAAAATGCTGGAGTTCGAGTACGCGGCGGTGCTGCGTGATCGGATCATCGAGCTGCGCGGCGCGAAGTAAGGCGGAGCCTCGCCGTGGGAGATGCCACCTGCTGGCGGAGCCAGTATGCGGCACGGCCGCGTGGTGTTCCCGCGCCGCAAGACGGTACGTTCTCACGCACATCGGTGCCGCAGCTTCCGATGGAGATTAGGCCATATCCCCTGCGCGAATTCCGCACAACATTCCAATTTGACAAGGAGAATCCCATGCCAGACGAGACAACGCAAGCAACTCCGCCGGAGACGGCAAAAAAATCCAACGCCGCAGCGTATGCCTGCATCCTGCTGGCGGCGGCACTGTGGGGGGCTATCGGTCTGTGGAACCGCAATCTGATGGCCCGGGGTCTGTCGCCCTACTCCATCGTTGTGGTGCGAAATTTGGGCGGACTCCTCTTTTTGAGCATCTTTTTTGCCCTGACGGATCGCAGCGTGCTTCACATCAAAAAAGAGCATCTGAAATACTTTTTCGGAACCGGTATTGTCAGCGTTCTGCTGTTTACAATCTGCTACTTCTCCTGCCAGAAGATCTGCTCTCTGGCGGTGGCGTCCATCCTTTTGTATACCGCCCCGGCCATTGTGGTCATTTTGTCGGCGATTCTCTGGAAAGAGCCCGTCACCAAAAAGAAGCTTGCCGCGCTTGCTCTGACGCTGGTGGGCTGTGCCTGCGTGACCGGAATCTTCTCCGGTGGACTGACGGTGACAGCAGCGGGCATCTTGCTGGGTCTCGGCGCGGGATTTTTCTACGCGCTGTACAGCATCTTTGGCCGCTATGCGTTGGCGCACTATGGATCCATGACGGTGACCTACTGGACCTTCATGTTCTGCGGGGCGGGATCGGTGTTCTTTATTCGCCCAGCGGAGCTGAAGGCCGCTTTTGCAGCGCCGACAACGTGGCTGCTGGCGGTGTGTCTGGTGGTATTTTCCACGGCGCTGCCGTACATCTTTTATACCAAGGGACTTGCTCAAGTGGAGTCCGGAAAGGCTTCCATCATGGCCAGTCTTGAACCCGTAGTGGCGTCCATGATCGGCGTTGTGGTATTCGGGGAGCCGATGAGCGCCTTGACCTTTGCTGGCATCATGTGCGTGTTGGCCGGCGTGTGTATTTTGAGGTGAGAAAATGGCAAAGAAAAAAGACGAAAAAACAAATGTGATGCGGATTCTAGAGCAGAAAAAGATTGCCTATACGCCGCATTTTTACGAGGAGAGCGAGGGGCCGGAGGGCACCTCGGAATACGGCGTCCATATCGCCAAAGCGCTGGGACAAGACCCCGCACGGGCATTTAAGACGCTGGTGGCGCGGGGCGCTTCCAAAAATTACATTGTGTTTGAGGTGCCGGTGGCGGAAAATCTGGACTTGAAGAAAGCCGCCAAAGCTGCGGGAGAAAAGTCCGTGGAGCTGCTGCACGTGGCGGAGATTAACGCCGTGACCGGCTACATTCGCGGCGGATGCAGCCCTGTCGGCATGAAAAAACAGTTTTTAACCGTGTTCCATGAGACGGCCAAGGATTTTTCCACCATTTTTATCTCCGGCGGGAAAATTGGAGCCCAAGTGGAAGTGGAACCGGACGCACTTTTACAACTGACAAAAGGAAAAACCGGGGATATTATTGTTTGAATGTTAGATTTTCTCATTGAAGGAGAACGGAAAAACGAATGCAGGATAAAATCGTAATCAAGGGCGCACGCGCCAACAATCTGAAAAATATTGACGTTACCATCCCCCGGGACAAGCTGGTGGTGCTGACGGGCCTGTCCGGCTCGGGTAAATCGTCCCTGGCGTTCGACACCATCTATGCCGAGGGCCAGCGGCGGTATGTGGAGTCCTTGAGCTCCTATGCCCGGATGTTTCTGGGTCAGATGGACAAGCCCGACGTGGATTATATCGACGGACTTTCTCCGGCTATTTCCATTGACCAGAAAACCACCTCGAAAAACCCCCGCTCCACAGTGGGCACGGTGACGGAGATTTACGACTATCTGCGCCTGCTCTGGGCCAGAGTCGGAACCCCCCACTGTCCCAAGTGCGGCAAGGAAATCAAGCAGCAGACCATCGATCAGATCATCGACCAGGTGCTCGCTCTGCCGGAGGGCACCCGCATTCAGGTGATGGCTCCGGTGGTTCGCGGCAAAAAGGGCGAGTATACCAAGGTGTTTGAATCCGCCCGGAAGTCCGGCTACGTCCGCGTTCGGGTGGATGGCAGCCTCTATGAGCTGGATGAGACCATCGAACTGGAGAAGAACAAAAAGCACTCCATCGAGGTGGTCATTGACCGTCTAATTATCCGGCCCGACATCCGCAAGCGGCTGACGGACAGCGTGGAGACGGCCTCCGCCCTTGCCGGAGGACTGGTGATCGTCAACCTTTTAAAGGAAGAGAAAGACCTCTCGTTTTCCCAGAATTACGCCTGCGAGGACTGCGGCATTTCCATCGAGGAGCTTACGCCCCGGATGTTCTCCTTCAACAATCCCTTCGGCGCCTGTCCTACCTGCATGGGCTTGGGCAGTCAGCTGAAGGTGGACCCCGCCTTGATTGTCACCGATGAGAGCAAGTCCATTTTGGACGGCTGCATTCAGGCCAGTGGCTGGGCGTCCATCCGCTCCGACGGCATTTCCCGCATGTATTTTGAGGCGCTGTCCAAGAAATATCGCTTTTCGCTGACCACCCCGTGGAAGGAGCTTTCTGCGGAGGCAAAGGACATCGTTCTTTACGGCACCAAGGGTGAAAAGCTAGAGCTGCATTACGATCAGCCCCGGGGAAAGGGCGTTTTGTACCAGCCCTTTGAGGGCATCTGCAACAACATTTTCCGGCGGTATGAGGAGACCCAGAGCGACAGCGTCAAGCGGGAGCTGGAGGAGTTTATGTCCGATTCTCCCTGCCCGGACTGCGGCGGACGCCGTCTGCGCAGAGAATCTCTGGCCGTCACCGTGGGCGGCATGGATATCTACTCCTTTACGCAGCTGCCCGTAGTGGGCGAGCTGGAGTTTGTGGAAAAGCTGAGTCTGACTCACCAGCAGTTGCTGATTGCCGAGCAAATTTTGAAGGAAATCCGCTCCCGACTGGGCTTTTTGCAGTCCGTGGGACTGGGATATCTGACCCTCTCCCGTTCGGCGGCGACCTTGTCTGGCGGCGAGAGCCAGCGCATTCGCCTGGCTACCCAGATCGGTTCCTCCCTCATGGGTGTGCTGTATATTCTGGACGAGCCGTCCATCGGCCTGCACCAGCGGGATAATGACAAACTGTTGGCGACGCTGAAACGCCTGCGGGATCTGGGCAACACCCTAATTGTCGTGGAGCATGACGAGGATACCATGCGCGCGGCGGATTACCTCATCGACATTGGCCCCGGCGCCGGCGAGCACGGCGGCGAGGTGGTGGCGGCAGGCACGCCGGAGGAAGTCATGGCGAATCCCAAGTCCCTAACGGGGCAGTATCTCTCCGGCGCGCGGAAAATCCCCCTGCCGCAGGAGCGGCGGAAGGGCAGCGGAAAATTCCTGACCGTCATCGGCGCCAAGGAAAATAACCTTCAAAACATCAATGCGGCAATCCCGCTGGGCACGTTCACGGTTGTCACCGGCGTCAGCGGCTCCGGCAAATCCTCACTGGTGAACGAAATTCTCTTTAAGCGGCTGGGCGCGGAGCTGATGCGCATGAAGGTGCGGCCCGGCAAGTGTGATCGTATTGAGGGCATCGAGTATCTGGACAAGGTGGTGGATATTGACCAAAGCCCCATCGGGCGGACGCCCCGATCCAACCCGGCCACGTACACCGGTGTGTTCAACGATATCCGGGATCTCTTTGCCCGGACACAGGAGGCCAAAAGCCGGGGCTATGGTCCTGGACGGTTTTCCTTCAACGTTCGTGGCGGACGGTGCGAGGCCTGCTCCGGCGATGGCCTCATTAAGATCGAAATGCACTTTTTGCCGGATGTGTTTGTCCCCTGCGAGGTGTGTAAGGGCCAGCGGTACAACCGCGAGACGCTGGAGGTCCGCTACAAGGGCAAGAACATTGCAGAGGTGCTGAACATGACCGCCGAGGAGGCGGTGGAGTTTTTCTCCAGCATTCCGAAAATTCGGGACAAAATGCAGACTCTGTGCGATGTGGGACTGGGGTATGTCCGTCTGGGCCAGTCCTCCACAGAGCTTTCCGGCGGCGAGGCCCAGCGGGTGAAGCTTGCAACGGAGCTTTCCAAAATTGCCACGGGCAAGACCATCTATATTCTGGACGAGCCCACCACCGGTCTCCACACCCATGATGTCAAGCAGCTGTTGGAGGTTTTGCAGCGTCTGGTGGATGCCGGCAATACGGTTTTGGTGATCGAGCACAATCTGGATGTCATCAAGTGCGCCGACTGGCTCGTTGATCTGGGCCCAGAGGGCGGCGACGGCGGCGGAAACATCGTCTGCACGGGAACGCCCGAAACGGTGGCGGCCTGTCCGGAGAGCTACACGGGTCACTATCTTCAAAAGATGCTGTAAAATTAAGAGCTGAGGGGAGACAATTGATGTTGCATGAAGCGATAACCATCCGCGTGGCAACGGAGCAGGATGCACCGGAGCTGCTGAAAATATATGCACCCTATGTGGAACACACGGCAGTTACCTTTGAATATGAGGTTCCCTCTGTGGAGGAATTTGCCGGGAGAATTCGCACCGTCCTGAGCAAATATCCCTATCTCGTGGCACAGAGCGGAGGAGAAATCCTCGGCTATTGCTACGTGGGCCCTTATCGCGGACGCCCTGCCTACGGCTGGGCGGTGGAAACCTCCATCTATGTGCGCCAGGACTGCAAGCGCATGGGAATTGGCCGCAGGCTCTATGCTGCGCTGGAGAATATCTTGAAAATGCAGGGCATTTTGAATCTAAATGCCTGCATCGGCTACCCCCGTGTGGAGGATGAGCACCTGACCCGCAACAGCGTGAAGTTCCACGAAAAACTGGGCTACCAGTTTGCCGGCCAGTTTCATTGCTGCGGCCACAAGTTTGACCGCTGGTACGATGTGGTCTGGATGGAAAAGCTAATCGGGGAGCACCATGCCGGCCAAAGCGCTGTGAAGTCCTTTGACGCGGTGCGGGAACAGGTTCAAGAGAAGCTTGGAATCTGCTGAAATGAATTCACGCCGCATCTGCGGCTGAAGATAAGATGAAAACGGCTCAAATGAAAGAAAGTTGAGGATCACCTATGAGTAACATTACAAAAACAGCCATGGTCACTGTCTGCGGCCGACCCAATGTGGGCAAGTCCAGCTTGACCAACGCCCTGGTGGGCGAAAAAATTGCCATCGTCTCCAACAAGGCCCAGACCACTCGCAACCGCATTTGCGGCGTTGTCAACAAGGGCAGCACCCAGTTTGTCCTAATGGACACCCCGGGCCTGCACAAGCCGAAATCCGCCCTAGGCGACTACATGGTGAAAGTTGTCACATCCAGCCTCTCCGACGTGGACTGCGCCCTTTTGCTGGTGGAGCCCATCGCCCATGTGGGCGCGCCGGAGGAATCTCTCATCAACCGCGTGAAGGAGGAGAACATCCCCACCATCCTCTGCATCAACAAAATCGACACGGTGAAGCCGGATGAGCTTCTGCCAGTCATCGCGGCCTATAACGAGGTCTGGGACGGCTTTGACGCCATCATTCCCATTTCTGCACATACCGGAGACGGCCTTTCGGACCTGCTGGCTGAAATGCAGAAATTCGCCGCAGAAGGCCCCCAGCTGTTCCCGGACGGACAGACCTCCGACCAGCCGGAGCGGCAGGTTATGGGCGAAATCCTGCGGGAAAAGCTGCTGCTGTGCCTGGATAAGGAAATTCCCCACGGCACCGCTGTGGAGATTACGAAATTTTCCGAGCGTGACAACGGCGTGGTGGACGTGGACGCTACCATCTACTGCGAAAAAGCCAGCCACAAGGGCATCATCATCGGAAAGCAGGGCGCCATGCTGAAAAGAATCAGCACGCTGGCTCGGCAGGATATGGAGAAATTCATGGGCACCAAGATTTTCCTGGAAACCTGGGTAAAGGTCAAGGAAAACTGGCGTGACAATGTCAATTTGGTGCATAATCTGGGCTATAAGGATGACTAATTGAATCTTCAACTTCCAATTCCATGTAAAAGGGACAAAGCAAGAAGAGAAGAAGAGCCTTGGATGAATGAAATCCAAGGCTCTTTTCCTGCGTCTTGGAAAGAATGAACCCTTTGCAGTGTAAGGAATAGCGAAAATAAGACGGACTAAATAAGATATATAAAATCTGGGGGGTTATCGGGTTGTAAAACACTGAATTTTTCTGCGTTTTGAGGTGCGTTTTTTAAAGAACTTTGAGTCGATTATTCGTTTAGCAAAGACAAAGTGTCTCGGAGTAATTATATTTAATCGGAAAAAAATCAACATTTGCACGGAATTATTCGAAGATAACTCAAAGCATTGCGACGGAAGGGATTACTGAAAAATGCCAAAGATGCAGCTCCAAACAATTCGGAAATTAATCCGAGTAATTTCACCATTTATTCCGAGAAACTGCAAGGGTTCAATCAAAATAATGGGGAGGAAGGTCAATACTTTGAAAAGAATCAAGTATTTATCTGCGTCCGAACAAAAGAAGAGAGTGCCTATGCCAAATATCTGGAAGGCCGAAAAAAGATAATGACTTATGAGGCAGGGAGCCCATTGATCCCAGAGCGGGTACAATAGCTATCAAAAGTGGATCTTCGGAAGGAATGCCATGAAACAGTGCGGCAGTCAGACTCTTACCTAACCCATGCGGATACGGAGAGACTGGAGCTGTCCCACGGGTATTGGAAAGCTGTTGGAATGACGGAATGGAAACTGGTGATTTTTTGGGTTCAATAGGCTCTTTTATCTGAATGGAGAAGTCTATTGAACGCTGTTGAAAACTAAAATCAGATCATGGGTTAAGCGCTTCTTTAAGAACGTTTGTGGTTTACCCCAACAGAAAACAGCCAAACTCTGTGTGAGTTTGGCTGTTTTCTGCTTACAGTTTTGGGATCAAAATCCAAGTTCTTCATCGATCAGCAGGACCTCTGTATCCATTCCCATCATGGGCATCCAGAGGACAACCAGCCCGCGGCAAATTCTGTCTGGACTGCTGCAATTATAACAGCGGTCACCTTTGACTGCACAGGGCGTCCGCAATTTCTTTCTCTGAGCATTTTTGGGCGCTGCAATATTTCGGGCTCTTCGGATTGCGTCCTCATAGGTTGGGGCAATTTTATTGCGCCCAACGACAAAATACACCTTTTCATGCCCATAAAGACTGCCTGCTACACGATTTCCGATCCCATCAATATTGATGAGTTCACCTGTCTGTGCAACTGCATTGACAGAGGTCAGATAGATCTGTGCTTTGGCCGCAGATTCACACTCAGTCAAATCACCGTTCAGCATATGCCAGTATACCTGATTGTGTTCCTTCAAAGTCTCGTATAATCCCATGTCCCTCAAAGTAACAGAGCCACCAAATCCAACAGTCTTTGAATCAATGGCTTGATTCAAATATGCCGAAGCACTTTTGGCTGTAGAAAACTGACTGACAAGAAAGCCGCGATTTTTTAAATTCTGTGCGATGTTTTCAAAATCCATGTCAAAAGCTCCTCAACAAATCGATTCATTTAATTGAACATCCATATGACTTTCATAATAGCGAACCATGGCGGAGTGATCTTCTGCAGAGAAGCCATTTTCCGTCATCCAGGTTAGGTTCTGCGCAATGATCTGCGTCAGAGGGAGCTGGACCCCCATGCGTTCTGCCATTTCAAGTGCGCCATTCGCATCCTTGAGCTGAATCTCTGCCCGGCCGGAGGCCGGAAAAAAATTGTGTGTTAGAATACGCTCTACCCGCATGTCCAAGGCTGTGCTTTGAGCGAAGCCACCCTTAATTGCGTTATACAAAGTCCGGGAGTCAATTCCGGCCTTCTTTGCAAAGGCAAATGCCTCTCCAATGGCCGCCAGAGTGATTCCGCTGATCATATTGTTTGCGAGCTTCGCTGTGCTGCCGCATCCTGAGGGACCCATATATGTCACCGAGGAGCCCATCATCTGCAGATAAGGCCGAATTTCTTCTAAAATGTTTTCCTCTCCACCGACCATGATTGCCAAGGTGCCGTTTTCGGCACCGATTTGACCGCCGCTGACCGGGGCGTCGATGAGATAAATCCCTTTATCTGCAGCTTTTTTGTGGAGATCCCGGATAATATATGGTGAAGTGGAACCAAGATCGACAATGATCGTGTCCGGAGGGGCCGTTTCAATGATCTCCTCAATGGCTTTTTTGACGATATCATAGGTTGGCAGACACATCATGATAAGATCGCAGGAGCGATAGAGGTCTGTCGGATTGTCGACGGGCTGTCCGCCCAACTTGGCAAATCGAGATCTTTGTTCGGGAACCGGGTCGTATCCCATAATGGGACCCCCAATTTTGGCGATGAGGTTGGATGTCATACCGCAGCCCATGACCCCAAGTCCCAGATAACCAATGCTTTTCATGGTACGCCCCCTTACTTCGTGTAGCAATATACCTACGTAATACCCTTTTTAGAGGATACTGCGTAGGCATATTGCATCAAATATTAATTTTTCGTGTGAATGGCACGCTTTTCCGCATGCAGGGCAGCTTCACGAATGGTTTCGGTAACCGTAGGATGTGAGTGAATGGTCGCAATCAATTCATCCAGAGTTGCTTCCACACCAATCGCAAGCGCTCCTTCAGAAATCAGATCGGTTGCGCGGGGCCCAATGATATGCATGCCCAGCACTTCACCGTACTTTTTCCCGGCAATGATCTTTACAAGACCCTCACCGCCATTGAGAATCAAAGCCTTGCCATTTGCGCTCATGGGGAATTTCCCAACCTTATACTCGATTCCCCTGGCCTTGCACTGTTCTTCCGTTAGGCCAACGGAAGCGGCTTCAGGCTCCATATAGACGCAGGTGGGATTGGTCGACTCGTCATATGCGGCGCTCATGCCCATGCAGTTTTCGGCAGCAACCTCACCCATAGCGGAGGCTGTATGCGCCAGTTGGGCATAGCCCTTCACGCAGTCGCCGATGGCATACACCCCCGCAACGGAGGTCTCCATCTTCTCATTGACCAGAATCCGTCCCTTTTCGCTCTTGATGCCGCAGCTCTCCAGATTTAGGGAAGCGGTGTTTGCCTTACGGCCAACTGCGACCAGAACTTTTTCTGCCTCAAAGCTTACGATTTGGCCTGCCTTGTTCTTGCAGACAACCTTTGCCCCCGTCGGGCTGTTCTCCACGGACTGCACGGGGCATTCCAGATGAAATTCAATGCCCATCTTTTTCATATGCGCTATGCCGATGGTCGTCAAATCGCCATCCAGCATCGGCAGCACGTGATCCATGGCTTCCACCACGTCGATCTTGGTGCCGAAGGCGGCATATGCGCATGCCAGCTCCAGCCCGATAACACCGCCGCCAATCACAACCATGGATTTGGGCAGCTGTTCCAGACAGAGCGCGCCTGTGGAATCAATGCAGTTTGCATTTTCCTTGATTCCCGGAATCGGGGGAACGGCGTTCACCGAGCCAGTTGCCAGAATGATCTTATCCGCATCGACATTTTCAACGGATCCGTCGCTCTTTGTTACCTTCAGCTTTCGCGGACCAGTAAAGGTGGCTTCCCCGTCAATCCGGGACACCTTGTTCATTTTGAGCAGTGCGCCGATGCCGTTTGTGAGTTTTTTCGAAATATCGTTTTTGTGTTTAATGACCTGCGGAAAGTTGACGGTCGCAGTGGGAACATCAATGCCAATCTCCTTGCTCTCGTTGCGAATATCCGAGAGCAGTTCTGCGCTATGCAGAAGGCACTTTGTTGGAATGCAGCCAACATTTAGGCAGGTTCCGCCCAGGTGCTCCCGCTCAATAACCGTAACGCTTGCACCTAGCTGTGCGGCGCGGATTGCAGCAACATACCCGCCGGGGCCGCCGCCGACAATAGCAATTTTCATGTTATGCCTTCCTTTACAATCAAGCCAGAATCATTTCCGGATGCTCGATATAATACTGAATATCTTTGAGAATCCGGCCGACTTCAAGGCCGTCTAGAACCTGATGGTCAAAGGTTAGGAACACATTCATCATGGACCGCGGCGCAATAGAGTCATCCGGCATAACCACAGGCTTGCGCACGGTACGGCCAAAGCCGCAAATTGCCGTTTGAGGGGGGTTGATGACGGGCGTTCCGATATCGATGGGGAACATACCGACATTGGTGATTGTGAAGGTGCCACCGGACTGCTCGTCGGGCTGCAGCTTCTTATCCTTGGCGCGGGAGGCAAGATCCTTCACCGCGACGCTGATTTCGCTCAGACTCAGCAGATCCACATTTTTCACAACGGGAACCAGCAGGCCATCTTCCGCGCCGACTGCCACAGAAAGATTGACATGCTTATGCGTAAAGAGGGTTTTCCCGTCAAACGTTGCATTTGCAAAGGGGTGCTTGACCAACACCTTACCCAGCATCTTGCACAGCAGGTCGTTCACGGTAATCTTGCAGCCGAGAATCTCTTGATCTGCAACCAGCTTTGCGCGCAGCGCCAGCAGTTCAGTTGCATCAACCTCGCACACGCAGGTGCTCTGGGCCGTTTGCTGCATGCTGTTAAACATGTTGCGGGCAATGGTCTTGCGAATACCGGTCCAGGGAATCTCGGTGATCTCGTCCTCTGTAACGGGCATCGCGACCGACTTGGGCTGGTTGAGATAGGCGGTCACGTCTTTGGCAACAATCCGTTTTCCGTCCGGACCACCGGTCGGTGCCACCTTTGCGAGATCGATTCCTGCATCGGCAGCCATCTTTTTTGCAAGGCCGGTTGCGCGAATGCGGCCGCCGGAAACCACCGCAGGGGAACTGACCGCTTTACTGGTATGTACACACGTCGGGCAGGCGCGGGCACAGCCCTTTTCCGCTTCTTCAGCAACGGGAACTGCGCCGCCGGCGACCAGCGCATCATACTGCGCCTTTGTATCGGTGACGTAGGCAATGGGATCGCCTACTTTAACCGTCTCCTGTTCCTGTGCGACGATATGCAGGAAGCCACCGTGAACGATCTCGTACTCAATGGAGTTCTTTTCGTTCTCGTACTCCATCACGGCCTGTCCCTTAGTAACCTCGCTGCCTTCGGAAACCTTCCACTCCGTGATGGTGCCTTCCACCATGGTCAAGCCCGCCCGGGGCATTTCGATCTCTGTCACACCGGCAGTCGGTGCAGCAGCCGGAGCGGCAGCGGCGGCAGGTGCAGCAGGAGCGGCGGCAGGCGTTGCGTTTCCCTTTATCAGCGCGTCATACTCTGCCCGGTCATCGGCCATGATTCCGATTGGATCGCCGACCTTGACCACATCGCCCTCCTGGGCAAGAATATGAAGAATGCCGGATGTCAAAGCCTCATATTCGATCATATTTTTTTCGTTTTCAAATTCCATGATTGCGTCGCCCTTGTTGACCTGCGCGCCTTCAGCAACTTTCCAGGTGCCGATGGTGCCTTCAACCATGGTAAGTCCCGCTCTGGGCATTACGATTTCAACACTCATATCCTGATGCTGTTAAGATTCCGTTGAATCCTTAACATGCTCCTCCTTATTAAAAAAATGGTTCCTCACGATCAGAACATCCCGCGAATGGTCTCCATAATGTTATTTGCATCGGGAACGGAGTAATGCTCCATGGGGATATTATAGGGCATGGGCACATCCAGGGCAGCAATCCGCGCCACGGGTCCATCCAGCTCATCATACAGCTCTTCCTGGAACTGTGCAGCCAGCTCGGCGCCCACGCCGGAAGTCTTGTTGCCCTCTTCCACGATTGCTGCGCGATGGGTTTTGCGGATGGATGCATAAATGGTGTCCTTGTCCAGCGGAGCGATGGTGCGGGGATCAATGACCTCAACGGAGATTCCCTCAGCAGCCAGCTTTTCTGCGGCTTCCAGAGCGCGCGGAACCATTAGGCCGATGGCAACCAGCGTAATGTCTGTTCCCTGGCGTTTGACATCGGCCAGTCCCAGAGGAATGGTGTAATCGCTGTTGTAAACGTCATCGGGAATTTCCTGCTTGGCTTGATAAAGCAGCTTTGGCTCGCAAAACAGCACAGGGTTGTCGGAGCGGATGGCGGATTTCAAAAGGCCCTTGGCGTCATAGGCGCAGGAAGGTGTCACAATCGTCAGACCGGGTGCGTGCATAAACAGGCTTTCCACACAGTTGGAATGCTCGGCGCCTGCGCCGTTGGAGCTGCCGGACGCATTGCGGATAACCAGCGGCAGCTTGAACTCGGGGCCGTGCATGTATCTCCACTTGGACACGCAGTGGAAAATTTCAGCAAAGCACACCGTTGTAAAATCCGAATACATCAGCTCCACGCAGGGGCGCAGGCCGGTTTCGGCTGCACCGATGGCGCTGCCGATAATGGCAGTCTCCGTGATGGGCGTATTGCGAACGCGCTTGGGTCCAAACTCATCAAGCATGCCGCGGGTTAGGCCAAAAATATTACCAAACTGAGCAACGTCCTCACCGTACATTAGGACCTTGTCATCTCTGCGCATTTCTTCTTTCAGCGCATCGCCGATCGCCTTACCAAATGTAACTTTCATATCTATTTTTACCTCCCCAATCAGACATAAAGATAATCAAAAATTTCATCAGCTGTCATCTCAGGGGCAGCCTCAGCATGCGCAATAGATGCTTCCATTTCCTTGTCAAAGCTCTCGCGCATTTCAGCAATCTGATCAGCCGTCAAAACGCCCTGATCCATCAAGTCCTTTTCAAAATTCTTGACGCAGTCCTTCTCTTCCATGTTCATCTGCGTCACAGCCCCGTCACGGTATGCGCACTGGTCGCCCTCGAAATGGCCTCTCCAGCGGTAGCACTTGCACTCAATCACCGCAGGACCGTTTCCAGCGCGAACGCCCTCCACAATCTTGGATGCCCCTTCGTAGGTTTCCAAAACATTGGTTCCGTCCACAACCACAGACGGCATATTAAATCCCGCTGCCTTATCCGCCATGACATTGGGCACAGGCGAAGAATACTCGGTCGGCGTAGAAATGCCAAAGCCGTTGTTGATGCAGACAAACACCACCGGGAGCTTCCAGTCGGCGGCAAGTGTCATGGCCTCGTATACGGGGCCGCGGTTTGTAGCGCCGTCACCAGCGAAGAAGAAGGCCACGTTGTCCCGTCCCTCTGCTTCAATGGTCATAGCTGCGCCCACGGGGATGGCTGCATCGCAGCCCAGGGTTCCGGACATGCCCAGCACGCCGTCGCACAGTCTACCCGTGTGGTTAATGCCACCGCGTCCGCCGGAGTTTCCGGTTTTCTTTGCCAGAATTTCACCGAAAAATGTATCCAAGGGATCGCCGACCAGATAAGACGAACTGACTACCCGGTGCGCAAGCTTGAAATAGTCGCCCGGTTTTCTGGTTGCCAAAACACCCACGAAAGCCGCTTCCTGCCCCATTCCGCTGTGGATATGGCCGGGAACTCTGCTCTCTGCATAAAGGTCAACCATTTTGGCCTCCAGCAGTCTCATTTCCAGAAGTTCCTTGTGGATTTTCAGCAAAAAGTCATTTTCGTATTTCATAGTAACCTCCCCAATCTTTTGATCTTTTAATTGTTAAAATGGGATGATAGCAGGTTGAAACATTTCTGATCAGCCAAAGAGATGCAAAATTCCAACCGAGAGCTGCGGGACAAATGTCAGCAGAAATAGAACCACAACACCGCCGACCACAAACGGGATTACCTTGTTAATCAGCTTAGACACGGGAATTTTGGAGATACCCGAGCCGACAAACAGATTGATTCCAATCGGAGGTGTCACCAGGCCAATGGCCAGGTTTACGGTGATGAAGATACCGGCCTGCACAAGATCAATGTTCAGCGCCTGCAGAATCGGCAGTACGACCGGCAGGAAAATGTAGTACGCAGAGGTGCCGTCCAGGAAGCAGCCTGCAATCAAGAAGATCAGATTGACCAGCAACAACAAAACGATTTTGTTGCCGGTAATCGCCAGCAGGAGCTCGGAAAGATCTGTTGCGACATGGGAAGTCGACAAGATCCAGGCAAAAACGGAAGCACATGCAACCACATACATCACAGCCGCCGAAGAGACAGCCGCATTTTTCAGAACGGTCAAGATGTTCTTGCGTGTAATCTTCTTATAGACAAAAATGCCAACGAACAGGCCGTAAATAACAGCCACGCCAGCCGCCTCAGTCGGCGTAAAAATTCCGCCGTAAATGCCGCCAAGAATGATAACCGGCATCAAAAGACCCCAGATGGCATCCTTAAATGCGACCCATTTTTCTCTGCCTGAGGCCTTGTCTCGGCGAATAATTTCATGGTTGTTGCGAGACATAATCACTGCCACGATGATGTACATAATGCCCAGGATAATGCCGGGCACAATGCCGGCCAGGAACAAGTCACTGACGGAGACATTCACAATAGAGGCATACACGACATAGCCAATGCTGGGCGGGATGATGATTCCGATTGCGCCGGAGGCGGAAACCAGGACGGAGGCCAGTCCCTTATCATATTTTGCGTCAGCCATGGCAGGAATCAAGATGCCGCCCAGGGCCGCTACGGCCGCTGCGCCGGAGCCGGAAATGGCAGCGAAGAAGCAGGAGGTAATCACCACCACGGAAATTAACCCGCTTTTCCGGTGTCCAACGCAGGCATCGGCCAGCTTGATGAGCTTTTCAGAAATGCCGGCATATTCCATAATCGATCCGGCCAATACGAAAAACGGCACAGCCAGCAGTGCATATTTGCAAACAGATGCAGAAATGGTGCTGGGCAGCATGCTCAGGTCAAACCCGCCGATTAGCAGGCCGATCACGGAAGACAGGCCCAGCGACACGCAGATCGGAACGCCAAGAATCAGAAACACAAAGAAAGAGCCAAATAAAAGAATTCCTGTCATGTCCGCTCAGCCTCCTTTTCTTTTTTAATCGCAGTAATAAAATTCTCCACACTGCGTATGATCATGAACACTGCGCCCACAGGAATTGCCATTCCCTGATACGCCTGGGAAATATGCAACGTGGTCAGCATCCCTTTAAATGCGATTTCATTGGAAACCATTTTGATACCCAAAACCAGAACCAGTGTGCTAAAAGCCACGCAGCAGATCATACTGACTGCGGCAAGAAAAATCCGACGTTTTTTTCCGCCTCCTTCAGCCAGGAGACCCATGTTAAAGTGGGAACCATGGCGAAAAGCCACAGCACCGCCAAACATGGTCGCCCACAGGAACAGCATGAGGGTCAGCTCATCCGCCCAAGGAAGAGCGTGGCTGAAAACAAAGCGGCCGATTACGTTGGCAAAATTCACGATAGCCATGACCAGAATAACAAGGGCTGCAATAATCTCCTCCAGATGATCCCAAATAAGCTTTCCTTTACTATTTTTCATATCGTTCTCCATCACACATTTGACGATCCTTTTATTTTGATCCCATTTTTAGAATTGCTGCCGAGGAAAACCTCGGCAGCAATTCCTTACAGCTCAAATCAGAAGTTGTACCCGAATGTCGCAAAAGCATCCTCGCCGAAGGTTTCACGATACTGTTCATACAGGGGTGCGCAGGCATCCACGAAGGCCTTCATCTGATCGTCCGTCAGATCCGTAACCTTGACGCCCGCATCTTCAACGGTCTTTCTGAATCCAGCGTCAGCATCGCGGGAAGCCTGAACCTGGGTGGCGCATGCCTCTTTGCCGCACTCTTCGAGCAGAGTCTTGTCCTCATCGCTCAAAGTCTGCCAGACCTTATCACTGACGTCCAGCATCATAATGTCATAGGAATAGTTCCACATGGTGACATAGCTCTGAACCTCTTCAAACTTGCCTGTCAGCATTGCGCTCAGGGGGTTTTCCTGTCCGTCGATGGTTCCCTGCTGCAGAGCAGTGTATACCTCGGAGAAGTTCATGGGAGAAGCGCTGGCACCCAGCAGCTTGTACAGATCAACATACATTGCGATGCCGGGAATACGCATTTTGAGGCCCTTCACATCAGCAGGCGTCAAAATTTCCTTCTTGGAGTTGGAAATCTGGCGGAAGCCGTTTTCCAGAACGCCAACCGTATGGACACCAGTGCCGCCCATCCATTCCTGAATCTGGGCATAGCCGGCGCAGTTGGGATCCAGAACCTTGGCATCAACATCATCATAGCCGGAGAACAGGAACGGGAATGCGATGACCTGCATCTCTGGCACATAGGCAGACCAGATCAGAGAAGAATGCATTTCCACGTCGATTGTTCCGTCCATAACCATTTCGCAACCCTTGGCCTGATCGCCGGAGGACAGCTGGTCATTTTCATAAATCTCAACTTCAATCCGTCCGTCGGATTTCTCTTCCAGAAGCTTCTTGAATTCGGACAGAGCAATGTAGGTGGGGCTGGTTTCGCCGCCGCTCATGCCGGCCTTGAGCGTAATTTTCTTCTGGCTTGTGCCTGCTGCCGATCCGCCGGCAGAGGAGGCGCCGGAGTTAGAGGAACCGCATGCCACCAGGGAAAGGCTCATCACGAGAGCAAGTACCAATGCTACTAACTTCTTCATAATCATCTTCCTTTTCTTTCTGTTAAATTACGATGATGCAAGCTCAAAAACCAGAGAATCGGAGTTTATCATCGCATTCTTATCGGGAGGATCTCCCTTAAGATGGCTTAACTATATCAACGCAATGGAAAAAACTCTGTTTAAAATTATACAAATTCGACACAATATTTACCCAAATATTTGTACTGTTTTTTGTTTGTTTCTACCATTTTTGTCTCTTTGCATTTATTCGAGGTTGTAAAAAAATCTAAATGAATGATTGAAAGTAGTGGAGATGTGCTGTATACTTTTCATAATATTCTGAAGGAGGGGATTTGATTGGACTATAAAGAAACGGAAATGTCAAACGCAAAAAATATCTTTTCAACTTACGGCACTCCCCTTCACTATGAAATCGGTCAAATGGTTATGGAAAAGGGAGCCGCCGCAAAACAGATATGGTATATCCAGTCCGGTATTGTCCGAGCCTATTGCACAAATTCTGAAGGTGTGGAAATCACGCTTCTTTTTGTTGGACCTGGAAAAATTATCGGACTAGAATCTTTTGCCTCTGGATCAACCTTTTTTAATTATGGAGATGCGGCAACTCCCATTGATGCGCTCTCCCTTCCGGCTGAAACTTTTTTGGAGATCTGGCAGGATTGCAAGTACCCCTTGGTCGAATTTATTGAACAGTTCACACAAAAAATATTTTCTCTTCAAGATATCATTTGCTGTTCTCATTATCGTGATGGGAATCAGAAAGTTGCCTACTTTCTCTATTCGCAAAGCCATCAGTCTGGCCCATATATTCCTTATTCAAATGATCAGATTGCAGCTTTGACTGGCATTAATCGTGTTTCCGTCAACCGCATTTTAAATACTTTTTCAAAGAACGGCATGATTGCTCTTGGATATCGAAAAATTCAGGTTCTCAAGCCGGACGAGCTAAAAAAAGTCTTTAATTCGGTCGGTTATCTCATTCGGGATTGATGCGAACAAATAAAATGAAGTTCTTCGGGCGAGCGTTTGACCCGAGGAACTTCATTTTGATAGATTGACTATACAGGAACAGCCCGTGGCAGAAATTTGCCGCGGGCTGTTATGATTTCTGTAATAGAGAGAAGAGACATGAAAGACGTGGGGTAGCGGTTTATTACTTATAAAAGGCGAGCCCGATGGGCACTTTTTTATTTATTGAAAAAGCTGAACCTATTGCAGCACAATAAAGAGATGAGAAATTGAAATCTACATCAAAAAGAATCAAGCCATTCATCCGCGCCGAACAAAGGAGAAGATCGCATATGAGGTTTTTTATATTGGCATAAGCAATAAAAAGGCGTGTTCTCCTGCTGGAGAGGACTTGAAGGCCGTCGTGATGAAAATGACCAACGGCGTTGGCGCTGATATTTCTGGGGATTCCCGCGGCGATCTCTTTGGGCATGGCTTCTCTGGGTACCATCTTGATCTTTGGCACCTCAACAGTTGCGTCAGCCGTTAAATTGATGTATTCTTCTATGAACAGCTTTACCATGGTTGCTGTTCCCTGCTTTTCCTAGCCGGTGTTCTGATGGATCGCGGCGGTGTTGCCGAGCAGATCTTCTCCTTCTGCGAAGACGTGGTTGGCTGGATTCACGGCGGCCTGGGCCATGTGAACATCCTTACTTCCATTCTGCTTGCCGGAATGAGCGGCTCTTCCGTGGCCGACGTGGCTTCCATCGGTGCTCTATGCGCCAACGCCATGATCCGTTCCGGGTATCCCACGCCCTATGCCTAGGGCACGACTTTGGCAAGTTCAATGCTTGCATCTGTCATTCCACCGTCCATTTTAATGGTTGTCGCTGCATCTGTTGCCCGGATTTCTATGGGACAGGCACTGTTTACCGGTATCAGTCCAAGCATTGTGCTTGGACTGGTGATGATCTATAACTATATCTACTGCAAGAAGCATAGCATTGGCATGCCTCTGATTGGCCATGTGTATCCCAAGAGCGAGAGCGTACCGGCTGACAAGCGGGCTTCTTGGGAAAATATCGCCTACTGTGTGCGCGGCGCCTGCGAACTTGGTTTCCATGAATGTTATTTCCAAGTCGGGTACAACCACAGAATCAGCCATTGCGTTCCGAGTGTTCAGAGATCTGCTGATCCGCAAATATGAGAAAAGAAGCGGCCACTCGCATTTACTCCACGACTGACAGCACACGTAGCGCACTCAAGACGCTGTCGGATTCGGAGGAGTACGAGTGCTTTGTAATTCCCGACGATATCGGTGGAAGATTTTGGGTGCTGACTCCGGTTGGCTTGCTGCCCATTGCGGTAAGCGGTGCTGATATTGACCGGCTGATGGAGAGCGCGGCAGCATTCCGTGAAATTGCGCTGAACAGAGAGCTTGATTGCAACCCCTCCTTGCAGTATGCGGCCCTGCGCAACATTCTTTATCGCAAAGGAAAAAGCGTGGAGATTCTGGTCAACTACGAGCCGAGTATGCACGATATTTCCGAATGGTGGAAGCATCGTTTTGGTGAAAGCGAGGGCAAAGATCAAAAAGGCATTATGCCGGCCTCCGTGGATCTGACAACGGATCTTCACTCCATGGGGCGGTTCATTTAGGACGGTAGCCGCATTAAATTTGAGACAGCCTTCTCACTGAAAAAACCTAGGCGGGATTTTACCCTGTGCGCAGAAGAAAACGACTTGGATGGACTGAACTATCTGGCTGAATAAAGCATGGATTATGTAAATAAATGCGCAATGCGGGGAACCATGATGGCCCGTATTGGCGATGCCGAGATGGTCTACACCAACAAGACCCTAATTTCTAGGAGTACGATTGACGCTTGCCCAAATTTGAAGTTTATCAGTATGTTGGCTACCGGCTACAACGTGGTGGATTATGAGTACGCCAAAGAGAAGGGCATTCCTGTTACCAACATCCCTGTTTACGGAACCCGTTCTGTCAGCCAGTTTGCGATTCTCTGCTGTTGGAGGTCTGCCACCATATTCCATGACAAGACCGTTCACGAGGGCAAGTGGGAAAACTGCGCGGACGGGTGCTACTGGGACTACCCCCTTATCGAACTGGCAGGAAAAACATACGGCCTTTTGGGTTGTGGCAACATCGGCATGCATACCGCAGAAATTGCAAAAGCCTTTGGAATGCGGGTCATCACTTACGATGGACGCCAGTCCGAGACCGCACTGAATTTGGGCGTGAAGTATGTGTCCCTGGATGAGTTGTTCGCCCAGCCTGATGTCCTTGGCCTGCAAATGCCGCTGTTCCCCTTCAACGAGGGAATCATCAACAAGGAAAACATCGCAAAGATGAAGGACGGCGTTATCATCAGCAACAGCCGCGGCCAAATGGTTGTGGAACAGGATCTTGCGGATGCGCTGAATTCTGGCAAGGTGGCGGCGGGATTGGATGTCGTCTCAACAGAGCCTATTCACGGAGACAATCCTCTACTTAAGGCAAAGAACTGCATAATCACGCCGCATATGTCTGGAGAGCCAAGGAAAGTCGCCAACGCATCATGGACTGCGCAGTGGAAAACGCCAAGGCCTATATTGCCGGTGTGCCGATGAACGTGGTCAACCGTTAACTGTTGTCAAAAATAAGGGAGACCCGCCAAAAGAAATCTGCACCGTAGGTGTATTTTGAGGTGATTTAACTTGACCACAGACACAATTTTAAAGTTGCGGCAGGATGCACTTGCTATTTGCAATGAGGCAATTTCTGCATCATTGCCGGATGCAGCCATTCATCGTGCCCTACGTCAAATTCCGGCTGCGCAGGGAAGAACAATCGTGATTGCCATTGGGAAAGCAGCGTGGCAGTCTGCCAATGCCGCTTATTCCATGCTGGAAAGCCGTGCTCCGGAGGGAGTGGTGATTACAAAATATCATCACAGCAGCGGACCCATCGGAAACTTTTCCATTTATGAGGCAGGACATCCGGTGCCGGATGAAAATTCTGTGGCAGCGACACGTGCGGCTATTAAGGCAGTGCAGAATCTAACTGCGCAGGATCAAGTACTGCTACTAATTTCTGGAGGAGGATCCGCACTGTTCGAATCTCCACTCGTTCCGCTGGAAGAACTGAAAGACATTACACAGCAGCTTCTTGCATGCGGCGCCGATATTACGCAAATGAACACAATTCGCAAGCGTTTGTCCACCGTAAAGGGAGGACGCTTTGGCACTATATGCGCTCCCGCTCATGTGTATGCGATTCTGCTGTCCGACATTGTAGGTGATTCTCCTAACATGATTGCCTCCGGCCCTGCCTATCCCGATGCCAGTACCTCAGAGCAGGCACTGGAGCTGGCAAGACGCTATTCACTGCAACTTTCCGACCAAGCTTGGAAACTGCTCGGTGAGGAAACGCCTAAGGATCTGCCCTCCGTAACCACCATGATTACCGGCGGTGTTAGACAACTTTGCGCGGATGCTGTTCGTGCGGCGGAAAAATTGGGCTATGAAACCATTCTGCTGACAGACTGCTTGCAGTGTGAGGCCAGAGAGGCTGGGCGATTCCTGTCGGCAATGGCATTGACACATGTTGCGGATGGCCGTCGGCAGGCGTATGTGCTGGGGGGAGAAACCTTTGTACATTTGACAGGAAAAGGATTAGGCGGCCGAAACCAAGAACTTGCCCTGGCTGCAGCGGAGGGACTAAGCGGACTTGCTAATGCAGTGGTCGTGTCTGTCGGATCAGATGGTACGGACGGACCTACAAATGCTGCAGGCGGAATTGTGGACGGGACCACTGCTAGTGTACTTGCTGCAAAGCAGATATCCATTCCAGACACTTTAGCTGACAACGATGCCTATCACGCTCTTGAAAAATGTGACGGACTGGTCATTACCGGTCCCACAGGAACGAATGTTAACGACGTAACATTGCTGCTGCTGAATTAATCCCACCTATTCAAGCGCTGTTTCTAATTGAGATATCCCCAATATTCCAATCCCGCAGTGTCTGTTAGATGGTACTGCGGGATTTTTTGGGATTTGCACAGGTGGTGGCGGAGGTTTGCTCGTGATATCATGGCAGATGCAGGAACTTCGTTGACAATGCGCACGGAGACGCAGCCTCTGAAGAAAGTTGATGTCAAACGTACTTTGGTCAAGAAAAAGATTCAAAATTTTAAAAAGGATCTGATACAGGTAATTTTAGTGGTCATTGACTTTTATACTTAAAACTAGCAGCAGGCTTGAATATCCTTGAACAGTCGTGATATAGTAAAGACATCCAATTTATTCAAGTCTCTATGTGACAACGAATTGAATCTTCACACCGTCATCCCATATAAAAGGGACAAAGGGAAGAAGAACAGAAGAGTCTTGAAGGAAGGTATTCAAGACTCCTTTTTATACCTTGAGTAGGATTGCACCTGTTGCAGCACACGGGAAAACGAGATCGATACAGAGAATAGAATTTAAGTCTTATTATTTCGTAAGATCCTGCATTTGCTGCACGCTGCCGTAGCGAGCGGCATTAGGAACCGCATACAGCTGGAAGGTTCAGACGGACTGCGGGGAAACTGGGATTAGGAGCAAACATTTCCTGCAATAGTTTCGACAAAATGAGCCATGCTATTTCCGAGGTGAAACGCATGACTGCCGAGGTTCTATGGGCCCTGTTCTGCGCCACCGGTGCGCCGGAATACTATTTGCTTTATAAAAAATTGCAGGAACACCTGGAACAGTCGGAAGAATCCTGCAAAACCGCATAATGGCAAGGATTTTTCCTTGCCATTACATAGGAGGCATTATGGCGGCCACACCGTACATCGTAACCCGCGGCATCGTTCTGCGGGAGACAGAGACAAAAGAAGCGGACAAGATTTTAACGCTGCTGACCGCCGAAAGCGGAAAAATCTCCGTCATTGCTCGGGGCGTTCGGCGCAAGACCTGCCGCTTCGCGGCTGCCGCCCAGACGCTGGCCTGGTCGGAGTGGACGCTCTATCAAAAGGGCGAGTGGTACTACGCAAACGAGGGAACCACGCTGGAACTTTTTGACGGTCTGCGAAAGGACTTGAGTCGGCTGTCTCTGGGCTTCTATTTTGCCGAGCTGACAGAGGCTGTGACCGCCGAAAACGAGCAGGCGGGGCCGCTTTTGCGCCATCTTTTAAACGGACTGTATGCACTGGACACCCTGCACAAGCCGGAGGATCTGGCCCGGGCGGCCTTTGAATTCAAGGCGCTGAGCCTTGCAGGCTATGAACCCTTGGCGGATGCGTGCGCCTACTGCGGAACGGAGACGCCGGAGGCACCCCTTTTGGACGTGGTGCAGGGCGTGTTGCGATGCAAAAGCTGCGGCGCAGGGGAGAGCGGACTTTCCATGCCACTGTGTGGGGAATCACTGGCCGCGCTGCGCCATATCCTTTACGGGGACCCCAAACGCCTGTATTCGTTTGCACTGTCTGCCCCGGCGGTCAAGAGACTTTCTTCGGTGGCAGAGGCATTTGCCGCCGCCCAACTGGAGCGAGGGTTTCAGACGCTGGACTTTTACAAGAGCCTACAAAGCGTCGAAACTAGCCAGAATTAAATCCTAATTGTAATATTGCGTCGAGACAATCCTGAAAGGATACCAATATGAGCGAATTGTTTGACAAATCTATCCGCACACTGGAGCTTCCCCGGGTGCTGACCATGCTCTCCGAGCAGGCAGTCAGCGACGAGGGCAAGCGCCGTGCGCTCACCTTTCGTCCTGAGACCGAAGCGGAGGAGGTGCTGCGGCTGCAGGACCAGACTGACGCAGCCCGGACAATGATCGGCCTGCGTGGCAGCCCGTCCTTTTCCGGTGCGCGTCCGGTGGCGGAGAGCTTGAACCGGGCGGATCGGGGCGGCAGTCTGAACACGGCGGAGCTGCTGCGGATTGCGGATCTTTTGACCTGCGCCAGACGGGCCAAGGAGTATTTTAACGATGACGCGGGGGAAAAGACGGCTATCGACCATCTTTTCCAGTCCCTCCACGGAAATCGTTTTCTAGAAGAGCACATCAAAAGCGCCATTTTGGACGAGGACACCATCGCGGATTCCGCGTCGGCGGAGCTCTCCGACATCCGCCGTCACATGCGCCAGGCGCAGGCGAAAAGCCGGCAGATTCTCCAGCGCATTATCTCCTCGCCCACATACTCCAAAATCTTGCAGGAGAATATCATTACCCAGCGGGACGGGCGGTTTGTAGTGCCGGTAAAGGCCGAGCACAAGGGAGACCTGCCCGGTCTGACCCACGACATCTCATCCTCCGGTGCCACTCTCTTTGTGGAACCCATGGGTGTGGTGCAGGCCAACAACGAGCTGATCGAGCTGGAGGCCAAGGAGAAAAAGGAAATCGAGCGCATCCTTGCCGAGCTCTCCGCTGACGCCGCAGCCCACAAGGATGACATTCAGTGGGACTATGACGCGCTGGTGCATCTGGATCTGATTTTTGCCCGGGGCCAGCTGTCCTATAAGCTAAACGCGATTCGCCCGGAAATTCGTCGGGACGGCGCGGTGGTGCTGCGCAAGGCGCGGCATCCGCTGCTGGATCAGGCAAAAGCCGTGCCCATTGATCTGACGCTGGGCGATACCTTTGACACGCTGGTGATTACCGGACCCAATACCGGCGGCAAAACCGTGAGTCTCAAAACACTGGGGCTTTTGTGCTTGATGGCTCAGTGTGGTCTGCATATTCCCGCTGCCTCCGGCAGCGCCGTGTCTGTTTTTGACCGGGTGCTGGCCGACGTGGGCGACGAGCAGAGCATTGAGCAGAATCTTTCCACCTTCTCTGCTCACATGGTCACCATCGTGAGCATCTTGCGGGAGGCGGACAAACGGAGTCTGGCACTCTTTGACGAGCTGGGTGCCGGCACCGACCCTGTGGAGGGCGCGGCGCTGGCCATCGCCGTGATTCAGAGGGTGCGCGCAAGCGGCGCGAAAGTGGCCGCCACCACCCATTATGCGGAGCTAAAGACATTTGCCATGACCACGGCCGGGGTGGAAAATGCCTCCTGCGAATTTGACGTGGAGACGCTGTGCCCCACCTATCGGCTGCTGATCGGTATTCCCGGCAAGTCCAACGCATTCGCCATTTCCAAGCGTTTGGGGTTGCCGGACGATGTGATCGAGGACGCCAAGCAGCAGATGTCCGGCGAGAGTGTCCGCTTTGAAGATGTCCTGACCCAGCTGGAAAGCAAGCGGCAGGCATTGGAGAAAAAGCAGACCGAAATTGACCGGATGTTCCTCAGACGGGAGGAGGACGCCCGCAAAGCGCGGGAGTTCCGGGAGCAAATGGAGCGCGCCCGGGACAATGCCCGGGGCAAGGGCGAAGCCGAGGCCAAGCGCATCATTCGGGATGCCCGCGCCGCAGCGGATACCGCCTTTTCGGAGCTGGCGGAGATGCGAAAGCAGATGGCAAAAGCCCAGCGCATGGAAAATTACAACGAGGCGCAGGCGGAGCTGAGGCGCAAGCTCAACGAGGCGGAGGACTCCGCCACCGCCCGAACCTTTGAAAAAGAGCCCATGCCAAAGCCCAGTCGCCCGATTCAGATCGGAGATCAAGTGGAAATTCCCGGCGTTCGCACACCGGCGGACGTGGTCAGCGTGGGCAAGGACGGAACCCTCCAACTCAAGGCGGGCATTCTCAAGATGACCGTCCGCGCAGACGAAGTGCGTCTGATCGAAGAGGCGGAGAAAAAGCAGAAAAAAGCGCCCTCCGTGGCAATCCGTTCCCACGCAGCGCAGGCATTGCGCACGGCGGCTTCCAGCGAGCTGGACATCCGGGGTATGGAGACGCTGGATGCCGAGAGCGTGGTGGATAACTTCATCGACTCCGCCGTCATGGGACGGCTGGAAACCGTCACCATTATCCACGGCAAGGGCACCGGCGCGCTGCGCAAAAAAGTCCATGACCTGCTGCGCCACAATAAGGCCGTGAAGTCGTTCCGCCTGGGTGTCTACGGCGAGGGCGAGGACGGCGTCACCGTGGTGACGCTGAAATAAGCGGGAACGGCAGCCAAACCGCCGGCATAACCTAAGACGGGGAGGGATGCCCATGGAACAGGGCACCGAGACCATTCGGGAAAAACTGGCGAAGCTGATTGACGTGAAGAGCATCGTGACCTTCCTGCTGTCAGTCACCTTTTCTGTGCTGGCTCTGCGGGGAGACGTGTCTGGACAGGAGTTTCAGACGGTGTTCACCGTTGCGATCGGTTTCTATTTCGGCACGCAGGCGCAAAAATGCGCCGAGCGAAAGCAATAAAAATCCGCACCCTTTCGGGTGCGGATTTTTTATGGATCAGCTTGAAAATGGCGTCAATCCGGAATGGTAGGCACAGCGTCCGCCGGAATGGGGCAGACGTAGCCGGAGGCTGTGCGCTGCTCAAACTCCGCCCGGGCTGCCTTGAGTGTCTCGGGAGAGGTCATTAGGTCGATGGCTGCGCAGGCAATCACCTTGCTGGCGTGCACGGCGGCCTTGTGGCCAATCTCAGTGCGGTCGCAGGAGACGTTCTGCCAGCTGTGCCCGGGGCAGCCGTTAGGCCAGGAGGCCACCTGAATCTGGGCGGTAGGCGTCAGCCAGGAAACATCGCCCACGTCGGTGGAGCCGGCCTTGAAAGCCTCCCCTTGATAGAGGGGCAGCAGAAAATCGTTCATGGCATGGCCTGCATTTTTACGCAGCGTGCGAACCTGCACGGCGTATTCATCGCTGTATTTGCTGCCGGCTCCGGGAACGCCGTCGCTGCCCTCATAGGTGGCGGCCAGTGCATCGGCAAACTGGTGTTCCTCCGCCGTATGGCCGGGAACGCCTAGGGCAGCAAAGTTGTCGTAAAGGACCTTTTCGAGTGTGTGATTGGTCACCGTGTCGGCAAGGCCGTCGATAAACTGGCGGGTAAAGGTGGTGCCGGTCATGAGCGCGGCGCCCTTTGCAATGTCGTCCACCCGCTTTTGCAGCTCCACCGCCTCGGCGACGTGGTTGGAGCGCACCATGTACAAAACCGTTGCCCGGGGCTGCACCACATTGGGGCTGCGTCCGCCGGTATCAGTGATGGCATAGTGGATGCGGGCCTTGTCACTCATATGCTCCCGCAAAAATTGAACGCCAATGTTCATCAGTTCCACCGCGTCCAGCGCGCTGCGGCCCCGCTCAGGGGCTCCGGCGGCGTGGGAAGCTACGCCCGTGAAGCGGTACTGCACCTGAATGCAGGAGTTGCTGGAGCCGGTGGCCACTTCGTTGGTGTCCTCGGGGTGCCAGGTCAGCGCTGCGTCCAGCTTGTTCCACAGACCGTCCCGCGCCATGAAGGACTTGGCTGCGCCGCCCTCTTCACCGGGGCAGCCATACAGCACCACCGTGCCGCTGCCGGGATGGCTTTCCAGCCAGGCCTTCACGCCCATGGCCGCAGCCATGGCGCCGGCGCCCAGCAGATTGTGGCCGCAGCCGTGTCCGGTGCCGCCGGGTGTCAATTCCTTGCGTTCCAGACTGCCGGCCTTTTGGGAAAGGCCGGACAGTGCGTCGTATTCAGCCAGAATTCCGATGACGGGTCTGCCGCTGCCGTAGCTTGCGGAGAAGGCCGTGGGGATATTGCAGATGCCCTCCTCCACGGTGAAGCCATCGGCGCGCAGAGTCTTGCAGTACAGGGCGGCGGAGCGGGTCTCCTGCAAAGAAAGCTCGGCATAGGACCAGATCTCGTCAGCCACATGGGTGATGATTTGAGCGCGGGCTTCAATGGCGTCCAGCGCTGCTTGCTTGTTTTCCAACATGATAGGTACCTCTTTTCCATAGCGGTAAAACGGGCGCACACAACAAAGTGCGCGCCCGCCAATGGTTTCACTGTCTCACAGAGTTTCGCCGTCGAAACGGCAAAATAAAACGATATCATCGTTCGCTGTGGCATGTACGTGGCGAAAGATCCTTCTCGCGCAGCGTACGTCGCACTGCACGCGAAATGCGGGCAGTAAGGCGCGAAGCGAAGCGCAAACCTACTTTCAAAATGCCGGAGACATTTTGGAAAGTTACACCAGAACCTTGCTCAGAAAATCCTGCAGGCGCTCGTTTTGCGGATGATTAAAAATCTCATCGGGGGTACCCTGCTCTAAAAGACGACCGTCGGCCATAAACAGCACGCGGTTGCCGACTTCCCGGGCAAAGCCCATCTCATGGGTGACGACCACCATGGTCATGCCCTCGTGAGCCAGCTCCTTCATGACGTCCAGCACCTCACCCACCATCTCGGGGTCCAGTGCGGAGGTGGGCTCGTCAAACAGCATGACTTCCGGCTCCATTTCCAGAGCCCGGACAATGGCGACACGCTGCTTCTGACCGCCGGAGAGCTGAATGGGGTAGGCGCCTGCACGATCCTTTAGGCCGACCCGGTCCAGCAGAACCATGGCCTTTTCCTCGGCCTGGGCCTTGGGCATGTGCCGAACCTTAATGGGGGCCAGCGTCATATTGTCCAAAATGGTCATGTGGGGGAACAGGTTAAAGTGCTGGAACACCATACCCATCTTCTGGCGGTGCTCATCCACATTGACACGAACGACCTTGCCCTCCGCATTTTTCGCCTTGGGCTTGGTAATGTCCACGCCGTCAAAGACGATGGAGCCGCCGGTGGGCTTTTCCAACAGATTCAAAGAGCGGAGAAAGGTGGATTTTCCGGAGCCGGAGGGCCCGATGACCACCATGACGTCGCCGCGGTTGATGTCAGCGGTGATGCCGTCCAGAGCCTTAATCGCGCCCCGGTTGTAGTATTTTTTCAGGTCAGTGACCTGAATGAGACTATCTCTTGTCGCCACGGCTCATTCTCCTTTCGAAATATGCAATGATCTTGGAGGTGGGGAACGTCAAGCAGAAATACATGAGCGTTGCCACCAGCAAAGGCTCAATGATGATGTACAGCGCACCCTTGGTGGCGTTGACGGCGGACATGATATCCTGCACGCCGATGGTATAGGTAATGGCAGATTCCTTGATGATGGTGACAAATTCGTTGGCGATGGCAGGCAGGGTATTCTTAATGGCTTGCGGCAGCACCACGTAGCGCATATTCTGTCCCTGCGTTAGGCCGAGGGAACGGGCGGCTTCCGTCTGCCCACCGTCAATGGACTGAATGCCGGCGCGGATGATCTCGGACAGGTAGGCGCCGGAGTTCAAAGCCAGAGCCACCACGCCGGGAATGAACCGCTCCAGACGGATAAAGCCCAGTATCGTGACCTTCGGCAGATCAATCACCGATTTGTCGAACAGCAGGAAATAGACCAGCCACAACTGCACCAGCATAGGGGTTGCGCGGAAAACCTCCACATATACCGTGGCAATGAAGCTGACGGGATTAAAGCGGCTGAGGTGGAACAAAAAGCCCTGCTCCCGCAGATGCCCGTCCTTCGTTAGACCGAGAAAACCGAAGGGACACAGGTGAGAAAGACGCATGACGGCCAGCAGCAGTGCCAGGAAAAAGCCAAACAGCACCGTCAGCAGCGACAGCATAATGGTGACGGCCATGCCCTGCTTGAAGAGGTCAGCGTATTGCGCCACCTTTGCAAAGTTTGCCGCGCTTATCAAATTACCCATGAAACGGCTCCTTTCAAATTAAACCAGGGGCTTGAAAACGAGCCAATTCCTCCCTGGTTTTCCCAGGGAGGAATTGGAACAATATTTGGAAAGAACTTAGGCTGCGGAAGAAGAAGCGGCGGCTGCCTGGCCGTTTTCGTCCAGCAGGCCCTCGTAAGTGCTGCCGGCTGCCAGCTCGGTGGCGTCAGCCACGAACTTGTCCATAGAGCCGTCCTCAATCGCGGCGGCAATGGCCAGGTTCACGCCAGCCAGCAGTGCCTCGTTGCCCTTGGAGACGCCGATGGCGGAGCCTTCCACATCATAGGGAACGTCCATTACGATCTCCAGATCGGGATAGTTGGTCTGATAGCTCACAGCAACAGCGGTTTCAATGTAAGCCGCATCCAGCTTGCCGCTCAGAAGCTCGGCAATGATGTCAGTGACCTTTGCCAGCTGAATGATGTTGGCGTCGGGAGAATTCTTGGAAGCCAGATCGGCCTGAATGGAACCAATCTGTGCACCGACAGAGACGTCGGATTTGTTGATGGCATCAAAGGAGTTGTATACGTCCTTGTTGGCCTTCACGGTAACCAGAGACTGGCCGCCGGTATAGTAGATGTCGGAGAAGTCCATGGCCTCGGCACGGGCGGGGTCGGGGCTCAGACCGGCCATACCCAGATCGACGTTGTTCATGCCGACTTCCATCAGCACGCCGTCAAAATCCATGGGAACCACATCCAGCGTAAGACCCAGATAGTCGGCGATGTACTGTGCCAGAGTCATATCGAAACCGGAGAGGGTGGGGGTGCCGTCAGAACCGATGGAGTAGAACTCATAAGGAGCAAAGTCGGGGGAGGTGGCGACGGTCAGCTTACCGTCGGTCACGGTGGTGATCTCGCCCTTCAGCTCGTCGATGGACATCGTGGAATAGTCCTTCGCGGCGGAGCCGGAGGCGCTGGCGCTGGATGCGCCGGAGTTGGAGGAGCCGCATGCCGCAAGAGAGAGGGTCATGCCGACTGCCAAAATCAATGCAAGAAACTTCTTCATAACAATCTTCCTTTTCTTTATATTTTTGATTTCATTTAAAATAAATTCAACTTCCGAATTGGTCATCCGGAATGTTCCGCAGGAAATTCTTTCCGGGGAACAGGATACAACATAACACGTTCCATCCACATTGTCAATACTTTTCCAGAAAAAATGCATAAATATTTGAAACAAGAGTGGGATCATCCAAATTGAACGGCAAAAATTAGGGAAAAACTGGGGAGAAATTATGCAAAACGACGGAAATATTCAAAAACAAAGTGAATATTAAAATGAATATACAGAACCGGGAGGACCAGCCGTCCTCCCGGTAAAAGAAGTGCTTATGCCTGCGGCAATGTGTATTTGCGCAGGTCTGTGCGCAGCTCCTTTGTAAACCCGCCGTCTGCCCGGACGTTTTCCAGATAGGCGTGAGGGTCCAGATCTTCCTGCGAGGCTTCGATGCTGCACACGGCAATGTTGGAACAGTGGTCGGAAACGCGCTCAAAATTGGTTAGCAGATCGTTAAGAACAAAGCCCAGCTGAATGGTGCACTTTCCGCTCTGCAGCCGCTCAATGTGGCGCAGACGGATCTCCTCAATCAGCTGATCTACGGTTTCCTCCAGCGGCTCGACCCGGACGGCCTGTTCCGGATCGTTGGCTGCAAAGCTTTGGAAGGCCAGATCCATGACCTCCGAAACGGCGGCGGTGAGGACATTCAGCTCGCCGCGGGCGGAATCGGAGAAATGTAGCTCTTTGTCCCGAAGCTCCAGCGCACTTTCCTGCAAATTCTGGGCGTGATCGCCGATGCGCTCAAAGTCGCTAATGGAGTGCAGCAGACGGGAGACCTCTCGGCTGTCGGCGGAGGAAATCCCGTGACGGGAGATCTCCACCAGATAATTGCCCAGCTTGTCCTCATAAATGTCCAGCTTTTCCTCGTTGGCAGAAATTTCGCTCTCTCTTGCGGGGGAGTAGTCTTGAAGCTGCTCAATGGCCAATAGCAGATTGTGGTGGGCGGTTTCGCCCATGGTGTTTGCCATGGCGATGCACTCGCTGATGGCAACGCTGGGGGTGCGCAGCAGGCGGGGATCCAGAAACGCGAAGCTCTCGGCCTTGGATTCCGACTTGACCAGAACGCACGCCAGCTTTTCCAGCTGGCGGGCGAACGGCAAAAGCAGGACTGTTGTGATGACGTTGAAGACTGTGTGGCAGAAGGCAATGCCCACCGCACCGATGGCAGTATTAATAAAGGAGTAGTGGAAAATCGCGTTGCCGCCGTAAAACAGGGCGAGACACACCACGGTGCCGATGACGTTAAAGGAGATGTGGACGGCGGCCACCCGCTTGGCGTTTCGGCTGACGCCGATGGAGGACAGCAGAGCCGTCACGCAGGTGCCGATATTCTGACCCATGATAATCGGAATGGCCATGCCGTAGGAGATGCTGCCGGTGAGCGCCAGCGCCTGCAAAATACCCACGGAGGCGGCGGAGGACTGAATGACGCCGGTGAAGATGGCACCCACTGCCACGCCCAGCAGAGGATTGTTAAACGCGGTGAGTAGATCCTCAAAACCGGGCATTTGGGCAAGGGGACTGACGGCATTTTTCATCAACTCCATGCCGTACATCAAAATGGCGAAGCCCACCATAATGCGGCCAACGTCCCGGCGGCGCTGCTTTTTGGAGCTCATGATGAAAATAATGCCGATCAAGGCAATGACGGGCGAGAAGTTTTCCGGCTTTAAAAGGTTGATCCACACATTGTCGCTCTGAAGCCCGGTGAGGGACAAAATCCATGCCGTCAGAGTGGTGCCGATGTTGGAACCCATAATGACGCCAATGGTTTGCCCCAGCTCCATGACACCGGAGTTGACCAGTCCCACCAGCATGACGGTCATGGCGGAGGAGGACTGAATGGCAATGGTAATTCCGGCTCCCAAAGCGAGACTTTTCAAGGGACTGGAGGTCATTTTTTTCAGTGTGCGCTCCAGCTTGCCGCCGGCCATTTTCTCCAGGCTCTGGGACATGGTGTTCATGCCGTACAGGAAGAAAGCAAGCCCACCGCACAGTGTCAGAATAGAAAAGATATCCATACAGTGCTCCTTTACAGTGAAATTCCGCACTTGACCGGAGACAGCGTGCGGAACGTGAAATTCATGTGAACTTCTTGTATTATATATGTAAAAGCATTTGCGAAAAAGAGCCGTTTTATCAAATCTGTGTAAAATCTATGTAAAATCTGAAAAAGAGGACGGTTCCCCTGTAAAAAAACAGGAAATGCCGTCCTCTTTTGCACTTTTTTACAGGGATTCCGGGTTCAAGATCATGACGCCCAGCTCGGGCTGAAGCTCCCGCTTCATGGATACGCCGCCCAACTCACCAATGCATCCCTCCACCGTCACCTTGACGATGCAGCCCTCGCCCATGTGACCGCCAAAGACGTGTCCGTTGCTGTCTGCAAAGGTACAGTGTAGGTGCAGGCTTGGCTTCCCGTCCTCTCCTTGACAGATCAGACCCGACATGGAGAGAAGCTCGTAGAGCCCTTCCATAACGATGGGTTCGCCGTAGCCGCAGCTCGCAACCATGTCTGACGGCTGCTGGATATCGTATACCTGCATGCCGTTCATGCTGCCGATGCCGGAGAGCATTACACCATTTAAAATGTGTTCCTGCTCGCACAGCTTCTGAAGAGACGTAAAGACGTCCTCACCCGGCGACAGGCGGTAAGGAAAAATTCGGTTAAAGGAACCACTGGCTGCTTTCATATAAGAGTCCTCCTCATATGTAATGGGGGGCAGACGCCTCAGCGTCCTTCCCAGAAACCGCGGACAGTCGATGCGGCGGCGTGACCGTCAAAATAGCCGTCCTGCCAAAGGGCACGGATCTTTTCGAGATCCCGCTCTGTGCGAGAAAAGCCCTGGGTGCAGTCGGGGGCAAGCACGATGACCCGCCCCTCCCGCTCCAGATCAAAAAGCTTTTGACGGCTTTCATTGTAATCGTCGGCGCGGCGGTGCATGGCATCGATAAAGCTAGGCCAGGCCCGGTATTTTCGCTCAATCAGCCTTTCAATTTTTTCGGGTCTGCGAACGTAAGATCGTTCCCGCGTCAGGACAACGACCACCCGCTCGCAGCCTACGTCAAAGGCCCGCTGCCAGGGAATTGCATCGGTGCAGCCACCGTCCAGATAGGGCTGACCGTTGATGTGGAAAATGGGAAACAGAACGGGCATGGCACAGGTAGCCCGCAGAATGTCAAAGTGATCGTCCTTCCGGGGAACGGGCAGATAGTCCGCCTTGCCGGTATTCAAGTTGGTCACCACGGCCTCCATCTCACCGGGATAGGCCGCGAACGTGTCATAATCAAAGGGAATCAGTTCGTTGGGAATTCGGTCATAGACAAAATCAAGCCCGAAGTAGGACTGGTTCTTTCGATTCAGCAGGTTGCTCATGCCCATGTAGCGTCGGTCGTTGGCGTAGGAGCAGGCAATCTGTAAATTGCGCCATTTTTGCCGGGAGACATAACTCACTCCGTAGGCAATGCCTGCGGAAACGCCGATCACATAGTCCGGCATCAGATTCGCGTCTAAAAACGCGTCGCATACGCCGGAAGAATAAATCGTGCGGAGGGCGCCGCCCTCCAGAACAATGCCGGTTTTCATTGGGTTCCTCCATCTTTTACCGATTTTTTCTAGTATAACATATCCGGGGAGAGGAAAACAACAGCCGCCCGTTTGGACGGCTGTTTTATCTCCACCAATACCTTACGTAGGCTTAATTGCGCTATGACGCTTCTTCTTTTTATCCGCATATAGCAGATGATCCACATCAGCCAGAAGAGGCTCAAGAGTGGCATTTTCATTGCAGGAGAAGATCAAAAATCCGTAGGAGGCCTCCACAAAATAGGGCTTTTCCGAATTTACATTAAAATCGTCAAAGGCTTGATTCAGCTTTTGCCGGATGGTCTGCTGACAGCATGCATCGGTATGGGAGGAGAGAAGAATGAACTCATCACCGCCAAAACGCCCGAAGATGTCATCTTCCCCCAGCACATTTCGTACAATTTCCGCGAAGCGGCACAGGGCATAGTCGCCCTCTTTGTGACCGAACGAATCATTGATGCTTTTCAGATTGTCCAGATCCATCAGCCCCAGTAGAAGGGTATCGCCAAAACTTGCAAGGATACGGGACTGCATCTGCTCAAGGAACCCCCGGCGGTTTAAGGTCTTGGTTAGGACGTCTTGAGAGGACAGCACCTCCAGCATTTCCGTCTTGTGGGAAATCACTTTCAGTGCCTGACGTAGCTGCGCCTCCATGGAGGTGCGCTGTTCCAGCAGAGAAAAGAACTTCAGAACAGCGCCAATTTGCATACTGGCTACATAGGTGTTGAAATACAGGGACAGGTCAGACTCACACAAAAGAAAGCCGTTTTGCTCCTGTTCCGTAATCAGACAGAAGACTAGCATCGTGCAGCGCCGTCCGTCCAGGTGCGCGGAGATCTGCTGGGGAATGTCTGCTGTTTGAACAGATTCTCCCTCTAACGGTATGGTAACCTTCTGATCGGAAAAGCAGGCGGAAAGCGTCATTTCCTCGGCACAGCGCCACTTCCCATTCTGCTTAATGGGAATGGCGTAGGGATATGTATAAAGAAAGGCACTCCGAATGCCCATTTCTATCAGATTTTCGCAGATCTCCTGCAGCGCTTCCGTTGTGCGACCAGAGTGAAAGAGCGCATTCCGAATCAGATGGGTGGCACAAAAGCCACTTTCCTGTTCTTGACTATCCCGCTGACGCAGGGAGCGCATCATACAATCGAAAAGTGTCTGCCGTACATAAATGCGAAATTCCAGCAGGCGAATTTGCCGGACGGGATCTTCAATCTGCCGGCTAAGACACGCAAAAAAGACGTCCAGCGTATTTTGCAGACGCTCTGCCGACAGCTCTGTGGCGCAAAATGCGACCAGAGAGCGCACTCGAGCCAGTTGCGCGTCACTTTGAAAGTTGATCACGACCACGTCCAGAGCATCTGCCAGAAGCGAGGATAAAAATGCCTGCAAAACAGGTTGGGAACGGGATGTAAAGCTGGCAGAGCTTGGGTGCAGCAGCGACAGGGCAAGAATTTGCCTACATACATCCGGAATGACCTGGGGAGTCAAGGGCAGAAAACGATCCAAAAACTGCCCGAAACCAGCCTGGTAGGTGCATCCGCAGGATGTGCGGGCAATCATGCCGCTTTCAGTTACAAAGATCTTTTGTTCCTCACCGCGCAGAAGGCGTAGCACCTCCTGTACGGCTTGATAGCCCATGTCGTAGGAGCTGACGCGCACAGTGGTCAAAGGTGGGTCCAGCGTCTTAGAAAGGTCGGAGTTGTCAAAACCGGTGACGGCAATGTCCCGCCCTGGAATCATGCCCCGACGCTTGAGCTCTTGACAGGTGCACACAGCCATTAAATCATTGGCGCAGCAAATTGCGTCCGCATCGGGGTTGTCGTCCAGCAACTGATTGATTTCCTTTTCACAGTGAATGGAAAACCAGCCGCAGACCACCATCTCCGGCGTGACGGGAAGTTGATGCCGGGCCATGACCTCCCGATAGGTTGCCAGACGTTCCTGCGCATCATAATTGTTGTCCGGACCGGAAACATAGCAGATTTTTTTAGTGTGATGAACGGAGATCAAATGCTCCAGAACGGCAGTAATGCCTGAGCGGCTGTCACTGACAATGCTGCGGTAGCCGGGAATCCGGAATTCCAAAAGAATGATGGGAATTCCGGCAAAGTGCCCCAGAAAGGATTGAAACTCCCGGTGGTCGTAATAATCCGCAATACCGGCAATACAGATAATCAGCGCATCCAGATTGAGCCGGGGAGCGTATTCAAAAACCAGATTATGAGAAAAGTTGAAGGAAACACCCTTGTCACTGCCAAGAAAGTCCTGCATCAGCGTTCCGGGAAAAATATAAACGTCGCAGTCAGCTTCCTCTGCCGCACGTTCCACGCCAAGGCAACGTTCATAAGCATAGTTGGAGGCAAGATGACTGATCAGCAGCCCAATCCGCTTACGCCGTGCGCCATGTCCTGTCATCCTTCTCCCTCCAGACTTTTGTGGTTTTTTCAATCATAACATTTGCCCAAGAAATGTCAATTACGCAAAAACACCGAACTTTGCACGCGGTTTTTGGAACCGTCCGCCGTCCAAAAACATCTGCTGCCAGCCGAAGCTGCCGCAAAAAAGAACACCGGCACACATTTGCGTGCCGGTGATAAACAATATCTAAAATGCGGCCAAGAAAATTGCACTGCCGAGGTAATATATCCAACATGAAAGAGGCTTTCCCTATGGAAAGCCACATCAGTTTTCTACGGGTAATTAAAGGGGAGTGGGAAAACAGCGGTTTCTTCAGAAATAGTTATTTTCGGTGTTTGATCAATTCAAATACCATGAGCGCATAAACCAGTGGCTTTGCTCTACAATGTAAGTTTTGAGCCGATTCGCCGACGAGCTTGCTCGTCTGTCCAAAAGCTCTGATTTTCTTCCGCTAATAGATCTCCATTTAACCCAAGTACTTACCTAACGTAGAAAATTTGAATGACCGATCTCCAGACGTATCTTCACACACAGAAGATTGGCCTTTAAGAATCTGCCAAAACAAATGACCAGTCCATCGACTGGCCATTTGCTTTTGGCTCCGGCACGCCGAACGCACCTTGCACTATTTAAATGTTTAAGGTTGAAAATGAATCCAGCCATAACTTTTCTCGGGAAGGAGTTTTGCCCCTGCTTTTCGGAAATGTCAACGGTAGTGATACTCCCAACTCACAGGGCTGTATACAACACGGCTTTCGGAGAAACTGCGATCTCCCCGCGGAGGCTTCATTAGCTGATTAGGCTGGACAGACCCGTAACCAGGCCCGGGCAGAAGGACAGCGCCAGAACCAGCAGGCACATGACGACCAAGAAAGGCGCCAACGCCTTCGCACCCCGCATTACGGGGATCTTCGCGATTCCGCAGCAAACAAACAGCAACACACCTACGGGGGGTGTGCAGGCACCCATAATTGCCATAATGATGGCCAGATTGCCAAAGTGATAGGGATTGATGCTCGTTGTAGCAATAATCGGTGCAATCACCGGCACTGCCAAAATCAACAGCGCCGTAGTGTCGATGAAAAAGCCGAGAATGAACATACCGATCAGCAGCAAGATGAACACCATCTGTGTATTGCTTGTCAGACTGAACAAGCCATTGCACAAAATAGTGGCAAAGTTGCCCCGCGTCAGCAGCCAGCTCAGCACCTGCGCAAAGCCAATCACCAGCATTGTGGTTCCTGCCGTCTGCGCAGCGCTCAGTAGCACTTTCGGAAAATCCTTAATTCGAAGCTCCTTGGAGGCAAGTCCTACCGCTGCACCATACACGCAGGCGACAACGCCAGCCTCCGTGGCGGAAAAGATACCGCTTAGGATGCCTCCCAGAATAATCAGGGGCATAACCAGTGCGGGCAGGGCAGAAATAAACATTTTTCCCACATAGGAAAGGCCTCTCCACGAGCCCTTGTGGTATCCACGCTTTCGCGCAAAAAACACGACAATAACCATCTGGGACAGCGCGAGCAGCAGTCCGGGAACCACGCCGCCGGCAAACAGCGCCGCAGTAGACAGGCCGGACATGGAAGAATACACCACTGCACAAATACTGGGAGGAATAATGGGACCGACGCAGGCGGATGCTGCCGTGACAGCCACACTGAAATCGGCGTCATAGCCGTCCTCCTCCATAGCCGGAATCAACATTCCGCCGATGGAAGCTGCGTCCGCCACTGCAGAGCCGGACAGACCCGCAAACAGCACACTGGCAAGAATGTTGACATGAGCCAGTCCACCACGCACATGACCTACAAGGCTGCCTGCGAATTGAACAATTTTTCGGGTAATGCCGCTGCTGTTCATTAGTTCGCCGGCGAGAATAAAAAAGGGAATTGCCATTAGGGAAAAGGAATCCATTGCCACAAACACCCGCTGCGGCACGATCATCAAGGGAATAGCCCCGGCGCCTGCAGCAAAGGTGACGGTTACCGCGCCTGCAATGCCCATGCTAAACGCAATGGGAAACCCCAACAGGACCAGAACGAAGAAGGACGTTAAAACGACTACGATAATGTTCATCTTTCGTCTCCTCTCTGCTGATCTGCACCGGGTTCTCCGGGAATATTTCCAAAAATTTGCTCATCAATGCAGTTGGCATTGGCGTGAATGTCCCGCACGATCCGCTCAATTCCAAACAGCAACATCAGAGTAAAGCCCACCGGTAGTCCCAAATAGACCACAGACATGGGAATTTGCATGGCGGAGGAGAGCTGACCTTGAGCCGTCATCACCAGACGGATGCTCTGGAAGATCATCAAGACAAAAAAGACCAGCACCAGTCCGTCTATCACCATCATATAGCTTTTGTGAACTTTTTTGGGAAGCACGCGGAAGATCACATCAATTCGCATGTGGGAATTGCTCCCCACAGCCAGTGCACAGGCCAGCATAATGACCCACTCAAAAAAGTATCTGGAAAATTCTTCCGCCCATATAATGGAATTGTTTAACACATATCGAGCAATTACCTGTGCAAACGTCACAAGAATTACTGCAGAAAAAAGGGCAATGATCAAGACCTTTACCACTTTCCTCAATCCGTTGAAAACCTTTGTCATCGCTGTTTATCTCCTTTTTTCGGGGCTGGGGCTTTGACAGCCCCAGCCCCGCAGTTTCTCCAGATACCCGGCGTTCTGCTGATTATTTATAAGAGTCCACCACGTCGATCATTTTCTGACCGCCCTCGTTGCTGGCAAGCCAGTTTTCATACAAATCGGTGCACTTGGCCCGCATGGCATCCTTAGTGGCGGAGTCAACCTCGTTTACCTCAATGCCCAGATCCGACAACTGCTGCAGCAGACCCGCCTCGGCACCGACGATGTTGTTGTGGTTTTCTGTCTCCAGCGTCTCAAGGCAGTCCGTCAGAATCTGCTGAGCTGCCTCGGGCAGCTGCTCCCAGATATTTTCAGAGATCATCACAGCGGAGGAGGAAACCTGATGTCCTGTCAGATAGGCATACTGGAATGTCTCCTGAAGGTTTTCCATAAACACTGCATAAATGTGGACTTCGAAGGCATCCACAACCTTGGTGGACATGGATGTGTAGACCTCGCTCCAGCCGGTCGGGGTGGGGTTGCCGCCCAGATCGGACCAAATGCCCTTGGCCATGGGAGCCTCCGGCACACGGATCTTGATGCCGTTCACATTGGTCAGATCAGAGACCGGCGTGGTGGAATACATATACCGCATGCCCTGGTTCAGCATAGTCATCAGTCTAATGCTGTGCGTGGAGAGCCCGTCTTTTAATGTGGAGAAAATCTGCTCGTCCTTTAGGCTGGATTCCAGCTGATCATAGCTCTGGAACAGGAAAGGCAGGTTCATCAAGCCGAACATCGGCTCGTAGTTTTCGCACACGCCAGAGGAGATGTATGCCATGTCAATGGTACCCATTTTCAAGCCTTCCATGGTGTCACGCTCGTTTCCGAGCTGACTGGCGGGGTAAACGGTAATCTGAATCATCCCGTCGGATGCGGCAGCCACCGCATCGGCATAAGCTTGCAGTGCCAGGCCTGGAGCAGAGGTGCCCTGCTGGCCATGGGCCAGTGACAGCTCAATTTTTTCGCTCAGTCCAGTGGAGCCGGAGGCTGCGCTGCTACCGGCAGCAGCGGAAGCACTGGGGGCGGTCGACTTGCTGCCGCAACCGGCTAGCAGGCAAAGGATCATTGCCAGAGATAAAATCACGCTCAGAATCTTTTTCATTTTCTTTTCCTCCTGTTTTTTGTTTAGAAATTGCCAATACAACAAAAGCTCCTGTATCCGTGAAGACCCCACCGGTGCTGTGGCCTCCACCATCGTGGAGCACCTGTTACAGGTTTTTTTCCACCGCGTCCAGATTGACGCAGAGAGTAGGCTGCTTTCCACTGAGAACCAGTGCCACCTGCTCTGCCGCCACCTTCTGAACATTGGCGATGGCCTCCATAGTATACCATGCGACATGGGGTGTTAAAATCACATTTTCCAGACTGCATAGCGGATGACTGGCCGGCAGCGGCTCTTCCCCGAATGTATCCAGTCCGGCACCAGCAATACGGCGGTGCGTTAACGCGTCCACCAGCGCCGCCTCGTCCACCACGCCACCCCGGGAACAGTTGATCAGAAATGCGGAGGGCTTCATCAAAGCGATCTCCTTTGCTCCAATCAAATTCCGGGTGGTGGGCAGCAGAGACACATTGATGGAAAGATAGTCCGACTCTCGCAACAGTGTCTTTAAATCTACCCGCGTGGCGTGCCGCGCAGCAACCTGTTCATCTGTTAAAAACGGATCAAAGCACATAATTTTCATGCCGAATGCGGTCCGCAATTTTTCTGCGGCCTGACCGGCGATGCGGCCGAATCCCACGAAGCCTGCCGTTTGAGTAGACAGCCGCCGGGGATGAACGGTCTGATAAGGGGTCGTGAAATCGCCCTGACGGATGCGCTTGTCAAAAGTAAATAGGTGGCGGCTCAAGGCCAGCAGCATTGTCACAATATGATCAGACACTTCAGACTGATTATAGTCAGGACTGTTGCACACATAAATACCACTGCGGCTGGCGGCCTCCACATCGATTCGATCCAAGCCGATACCGTATGTGGAAATAACCCGGCATTTTTTCAAGGAATAAATTACCTGCTCTGTGATGTAATTGTACCGATTTAAAATTCCGTCCGCATCCCCGCAGGCCGCAATAATATCAGCTTCGCAGGTACAGCGCCCGTCTATCAACTGCAAGTCTGGCAGGACATCCAGCGCCTTTTGCTCTTCCGCAATATTCGGAAAGGTTTGATCTGTAATAACAACTTTCATCGGAATCAACACATTCTCTCTCAAAAATTTCTGTGATCTTTGAAAAGCTCTGCAAGGGTCGACTTCTTTTACAGAATGCCGTACTTGGCAAAAGCCTCTGTGGAGGACATGCCGTTTTCAATGTCGTTTCTCATGTTCTTCTCGCCTGCTGCCTTGATCAGTGCCTTTTCCAGCACAACTGTGACAACCTCACGAGGAATTACCAGGACACCATCCACATCGCCAAAAATCAAATCGCCCGACTGAATGACAACTTGACCAATTTCAATCGTGCGGCGCCACTCGCACACATAGGAGCGGATTGAGGAATCCTGCGCCCAGCAACCGGAGCAAAACACCGGGAAGTTCTGTTCCAAAACCTGCGGTGTATCCCGGCTGTAACCATCCAACACTGCGCCGACCGCACCTCTGGTACGCGCAGTAGCTGTTAGCAGCTCTCCCCACAGGGCACTGTTTTTGGCGCCGGTAGCCACATAGATCTCATTGGGCTGCAACTGATCCAGTGCTTCCGTCATATAGCCGAAGGGCTTATCCGGCTCGCCGAATACCTCACGCTCTAATACTGTGCAGGCGTAACCTGCAATTTTCAGCCGCTTGCTGGGCACGGCTGGGTCGATCAGCGCGCTGGGCGCCAGAGCCTCCAGCGGGCGGATTGAAGCCGGCAGAAACTGGTGACCATAACCTTCTTTGTCCAGTATATCACCGACCACGGGTGTATACAGCTTTTCCCTCATTAACTGAAACATTTCATCATCGTTTGCCCACATTGCCATTTTGACCACTCTCCAATTCATTCGTTGTAAATTACAGAACAGCACGGGTATCTTAAGGATACGCCACGCACTTTCCAGTAGCAGGGATCCGATTTTCAACTCATCCGATCTCCATTGCGTATAGTCATCATATCATTTGTGCTTGAAAACGCAACTATAATTTAACAGATGTCGACTATTTTCTATGTTTTAGCAGAATGTCTTTTTAATTATATGTGCAATATGCATAGTTTTTATATAATTTAAAAAATTGAATGAATTATCATGGTCTTTTTGAAACGATATTCCTTTGATTATATCGGATGAATTTTAATGCTAAATTAATAATTCACATAAAATCATCTGATATTTTCTGGGATTAAGTTGACGCTCTCCCTCTTTTGTGCTATATTAAAGCAGATCCGGCGCCCTGCACAAGCCGAATGAATTTTACTTTAGAGAGGTGAGGAGCCGATGGCTGATTTGCTAAAAAGCACAGTCAAAATAACCCGCAGTCAGGAAACTGCCGACGCGCTGATTTCCCTAATTCTCTCCCGCAATATGAAAGCGGGAGACCGGCTCCCCAATGAACAAACGCTCTGCGAGGCGCTGAACATTGGGCGTGGCACTCTGCGGGAGGCGGTCAAGCAATTATCCAGCCGCAATATTCTGGAAGTCCATCAGGGCTCTGGTACTTATGTTTCGGATAAACGAGGCATTCCTTCAGACCCTTTAGGTGTGACGTTTCTCAAAAACAACAAAAAACTGGCACTTGATTTGATCGAAGCTAGATTGGCACTGGAACCACAGATCGCAATGCTGGCGGCAGAGAACGCCACGGAAGAGGATATTGCACATATGATCGAGCTTCGAGATCTGCACAAAGAGGCAATTTATTCCGGCGGGAATTATCAAGATGTGGATACGCAGTTTCATGCCTATGTCGCACAATGCAGCGGCAATGCAATTTTTACAAACTTGGTGCCGATCATCGCATCATCGGTGCAAGTTTCTACCACCATTGTAGATATGGAGTACCGAAAAATTTCTGCCAGGTGTCATCACCTCATTACGGAGTGCATTGCACGACATGACGGTCTCGGCGCATATAACGCCATGTTGACCCACCTAAATGTCTCAAGAGAGTACTTTATCTCCAAAGAGGACTGAACGTTTCAGACTTCGGAGCTGCTTGCGCTTTGACCCAACTGAGAAATAATTTCTAAAAAGGCCACGCTGCGCACCGCAAACTTGCGGTGCGCAGCGTGGCCTTTTTTCTCATACTTCTTATACTTATTGAACACATGGGGCTCTGCCTGCTGTACTCCCTTCCATGGTCATCTATACAAATAACCGGAAGAAAGGGTACCAGAACGTCTTAATATCTTTTTCAAAAGGAAAAAGATGTTAAGACGGCAGCGCTCTCACCCACTGAATATCGTTCAGACGCCGGCGCCTTGCATGGCGGAGCGGGCGTGGTCGGTGTACTTCTTAAACACGCCGGTTCGAGGCTGTTGTTCCTTTAGGGACATGGTCTTTTTTCGTTCCTCAAACACTGCGGCCACTTCTTCGACGGACATCTCCGCTCCTTCACAGCCTACCACATTGATGCAGCGGTTCGGAATGTCAAACCGAATCAGATCGCCGTCTTTGATATAGGCGATCTCACCACCAACGGCGGCCTCAGGCGAGACGTGACCGATGGCAGGACCGCGGGTTGCTCCGGAAAAACGTCCGTCTGTCACTAGTGCCACGGTACCGTTCAGTTCCTTATCAGAGACAATGGCCTCGGTGGTCAAAAGCATTTCGGGCATGCCAGAGCCTCGGGGACCCTCATAACGGATAATCAGAATATCCCCGGGACGCACTGCTTTGTCCACCACGGCGTGATAGCAGTCCTCCTCACTATTGAACACCCGAGCGGGTCCTTGATGAACGCGCATCTCCTTGGCGATGGCTGCATATTTAACCACGGCGCCTTCTGTAGCGATGTTTCCCTTTAAAATAGCCACAGAACCCTTCTCGTGGATGCTCTCTTCTGGAAGCAGAACGTCCTCCTGCTTGAGCTTGTAGTTGGCGAGATATCCCAGATTGCGGTTAAAGAAATCATCCTTTGCCATCAGCTCCAGGTTTTTTCCCAGGGTTAGTCCGGTGGCAGTCATCACGTCCAGATTTAAATACTTACGCATCCGCCACTGCACAGCGGGAATGCCACCGGCAAACCACATGGCCTCGGTGGGATGCTTTCCGCTAGGCAGAATATTGGCGATGTGAGGAATCTTATGATTAATCTCATCAAATAGCTCAACTGGCAGATCAATCCCCAGTTCACGAGCCAGATCCGGAATATGAATCATGGCGTTGGTAGATCCGCCTATGGCACAATGGATGACGATGGTATTGATCAGCGCCTCCTTGGTTACGATATCCCGGAAGGTGATCCCCTTGCTGGCCAGCTGCATGACAGCCTTGCCGGAATTACGGGCGAAAGTATCGATGTCCCGCATGGTGGCAGGCGCCAGTGCGGAGCCGGGAAGCGCCACGCCCATGGCCTCTGCCAGACTTTGCATGGTACTGGCTGTACCGTACATCTGGCAGGCACCTACCGAGGGGCAGGCGGTCAGTTTATAGTTACGTATATCCTTCAAAACTTCCGGGTTTTTTCCGTCTCGTTCTTGACGCAGCGTCAGATCGCCGATTTCGCAGATATCAGAGGTCATGTTGCGGGAGGGGCGCATACTTCCACCGGGAACAAATACTGTGGGCAGGTTTAGCCGCGCAGCAGCTTTCAAATGGCCGGGCACACACTTGTCGCAGGATGAGATCAAGATTAGCCCGTCCCAAGGTACGAAGCTGCCGTGCAGTTCCACCATGTCGGCAATGGTTTCCCGGGAGGCCAAAATATAGTTCATGCCATCGTGCCCCTGGGCACAGCCATCGCAGATGTCCGTGGTGTGAAAACTGCCGGGCCTACCCCCGCCTTGATAAATCCCGATCTGCGCCTGCTTAGACAGGCGGTCCAGATGGGCACTGCCGGGATGACTGTCGCCGAAGGCGTCCTCCACTAAAATTTGCTTGCTCTTCAGATCCTCCTCTGTCCAGCCGATAGCCAACTGCAGGGCATCAAACTGGGGCCACAGGAACCGCTCGTACTGACTGCCGTTGCACGGCGTGGCGCACTGGGCACAGCTCTTTCCATTTTGCTCACAGGATTGCTTACTCATACTATACTCAAGTCCTTTCTGCAGGAGCGACGAACTCAACACGGCCACCGCTTCCATTCTGTTTTCTGGACCACCACGCTTCTTGGCAAAGTTTGGCGCAGCATTCCTTCTTTGAACCCACAATCTTCCAGCTTAGCATCGAAGAACCCACCACGGGATTCACCTTCTTGTACGGAAGAAAAAAGATATGATGTTTATGGCAATTCCTACTATATCGTTCTCAACTTGCCCTGTCAACTCCATTCCAAAAATTTTATATAAAAGTAGAAAATACAAAAAAGTATTTGGTTAAATTTTATATAATTTTAGAAATATTCAGAAATATGTGGAAAAAGCAAAAAATATTTATTTGCAAATAAGTCCAAGTAGTATTTTTATAAAATACAAATAATAACTAATAGTATAATATTCATCATCTGATTTTTTCTAGAGTGAGAGCTTTTCAAAAGTAAAGAGACATGAGGCACAGCGGCACCATTGAGAGCACCACAGCGTCCTAGGTGGTGGCCACCGAGGAAAAAACTGACGTTAGGAACGAGGCTAACGGAGGGCGGGTACAGCGCCGGATGCGGGTAATCGGTCTCGTAAAAGACGCGGTTCACCCATAATCTGATTCAGAATAGGAAGAGCAAAGTTCAAGGATGTGCCGGACAAGTTTCAGCCTGTACTTATGCCGACGAGAATCATTTAGGGTAACGGCTCCAGCGCCGTCGGTCAAGGTGACGCGATCAACTTGACGCGATCAACTTGACGCGATCAACATGACGCACGAGCAGATTCGCACGCTGGTGTTCATCTACCGTGGCGGCGGCTTTGACAAGGCTCTGGTTAAGACCAGGCTTAAGGCGGCTGCAATGTAATGTAAATTCCCCACCGGCATGTGCCGGTGGGGAATTGTTTTGGATGGATCAAAGTTTGAAAAACAAGTCAGTTATGCCGCTAAGATCCGTTCGTATAGTTTTATTGGATGGATTATCCATGCAGGCTGTCTGCACAAGAGCTGCCACAAAGATGGGTCGGAATCTGCCTAACGCAGGTTAATGCGTACGCAGACACGGATTACGCGGTCAATGTTAGTCATTACAATTCCTCCCTGCCGACACTTTGCCGACACTTACTCACTTTTTCTCAACATTTTAGTATATTTGTTTGATAGAAAAACGGGAGATTTAAACGACTGAAAATCAATAACTGAATATAGAAAAAGCCTTGCAAACTCAATGCTTGCAAGGCTTTTGCTTGGCGGAGAAGAAGGGATTCGAACCCTTGAAACCCGTTAAGGTTTACATGATTTCCAATCATGCGCCCTCGACCAACTAGGCGACTTCTCCATAGCTGTTCAAGTGTCGTATTCACTTGCGCCGCCTCAAAGAGACAGCGGTATTATTATAACAAAGCTCCGCGTAAAGTCAAGAAAAATATTAAAAAAAATTAAGCTTATCTACTTTGCTCAGCTGTGCACGGTCGTGAAACAGCACAAAGCAGACGCGTAAATAATTGATCACGGTGAAAGCGACGATTTAAACGGTAGCAAAATTCATCCAAATAGCTTTGAAGCTGACCTCGGCAGTTGCCGTGGTAGG
>JALCRR010000006.1 GCA_022652815.1 Oscillibacter sp. | reverse complement strand
TTTAGGGCATTAGCCATCTTGACTGCGCCCTGCATCAATTTTGCGGATCTGTCTTGTCCGAAGAAGCGCTGTCGCCACATCTTGCATTTTTCATTTCATACAGCCTGTCATCAGCGATTCTGATGGCGTCCCTCATATCCTCCGTGTTTCGGATCATGTGGTGGTCATATCCATAGCTGCAGGTAACGGGACGCGTGGTATCGGGTATCTGAATGGATCGCGTTAGTTCTTCCCATTTTTCTATTTTTTCTTGAAATTCTTCTTCTGCGCAATCACCAAGGATTACAAGAAACTCGTCTCCGCCATATCGGTATGCGTCCCCATCTTGAAACGCTTCTTTCGCAGCGGATGCCACCGTCCACAGCACCTTGTCGCCAGCCACGTGTCCGTAGGTATCGTTATAGCTCTTGAAACGATCCACATCCATCATCATGACATACACGGATTTCCCCATGTGCTTGTCAAAATCGCAGCGCAGCGCCTTTCTGTTCTTCAGCTTTGTCAGATCATCAACCGATGCCTCCTGTTGGAAAATCTGATTGAGTTCAAGAATATTTACCTTTTGTTGCTCTGCTTTTTGCAGCATATGATACTGGATTGCATTACCCAAAACCGCAATAACCGCAAACAGAATATAATTCTGGGGTTGGATGCGCGCCGCCCCGTCAGCAGAATACACATTGAGATACAAGATCAGAAAAGACAGCGCAATCAGGGTTCCGCCCAGCTTTGGCAGCATGACAACAAAGCACACAAAGCAGAACTGCACAATATAAAAGGTAAGCATCTGTTCCCCAGCTTTGTAGTGCATCACGTCCACCCCAATGCCCCACGCCGATAACAGGATATAGAAGATCGTCAGCAGGAGGTTTACGCGGATATTTGACAGCTTTCCGTCTTTCTCATATTTCCGCATCATTGCTCTTGATAAAACGGTAAAGGTCACAAAAATGGCCACATAACAGCTCACATTGAAAAATGTCCGCCAGAATATGGGATTGTCAAAATTCTTTGCGGAATATAATATCAAAGAAACCGCATCAAAAATGCCCGCAAGCGCCGAAAAAACGTACACATTGCGAATGTTGCGCATATTAATTGCATCGGCAATTCTTCTGTCAGATGTGTTTTTCAACAGTCTTCCGACGTATTCATGAAAAGCAATTCCCTTTTTGCTCATTGTTCTCCCTCCCTACCCCTATTCTATGCCCGACATTTTCTCTTCCTGTGCAAAGTACAGGCGCAAAGCGACGTTGTTTCATGCTTCTTATTGCAATATTTCGCCGCAGAGCAGCAAAATGCGTATAACAACCATTTTGTATTTATTATATCATAAATTTCAAAAAAAGAAGAAATAATCCAGCAAATTTCAAAATAATATGAGAAAATGGCAGCGGCAGCTTTAAGCTTGCATACTTTAAATTTTACGAAAAAACTATCGTATTTTTTTAGGGATCTGATAGAATATAGTCATCACTGGAAAAGAGGCGATCATGATGGATCTTTTAAGAAGCAGGCAGGGCTTTCTGTGCGATATGGACGGTGTCATCTATCACGGTGACCAGCTGCTGCCAGGTGTCAAGGAATTTGTGGACTGGCTGTATCGGGAGAATAAAAAATTTCTCTTTTTGACCAATGCCTCCAGCCGTTCTCCCAAGGAGCTTCAGCAGAAGTTGGGGCGGATGGGACTGGATGTGGATGAAAGCCATTTCTATACCTCAGCTCTGGCAACCGCACGGTTTTTAAGTCGGCAGAATCCCGGCTGCAGCGCCTATGTCATCGGCGATCCCGGTCTTTTTAATGCGCTGCACGATGTGGGAATTACGATCAACAACATTGATCCGGAGTACGTGATTGTGGGCGAGACCAGCAACTATAATTACGAGAGCATTCGTCAAGCCGTCAATCTGGTGCTGGGCGGAGCTAAGCTGATCGGCACGAACACGGACCTCACCGGTCCCTCGGAGCGCGGCATTATTCCCGCCTGCCGGGCACTGGTTGCCCCCATTGAGGCCGCCACCGGCAAGCAGGCCTATTACGTAGGCAAGCCCAATCCCTTGATGATGCGCACCGGCCTTCACCTGTTGGGCGTCCATTCCGAGGATGCTGCCATGATCGGTGACCGCATGGACACCGACATCATCGCCGGTATCGAAAGTGGCCTTGACCCCATTCTGGTGCTGACGGGCGTTACCTCTCGGGAAAGCATTGAGCTTTATCCCTACCGCCCTCGCCTGGTACTGGGCGGCGTAGGCGATATCCCAGGCTGATTCTCATTGTCGGACAGCACAATCGGCAAAATGCATACACAGCAAGGAGCCGGCACATTCGTGCCGGCTCCTTATCATGGTTTTGATTGTCTTTTCGGGTTCAGCGAATGAAATTGGTCGGGATTTTCTTCTCGTAAACCGGTGCCCTCACGCCGGCGTCTTTTCCGGCCTGCATGGTTTTCAGCGCAAACGCCATGTTCTGTCCCAGCGTCCGCATGGTCTGCAAGCCCTCCTCGTCTGCACGCACGTCTCCCGGCGTCATGCCGTGAACCTGGTTCCAATATTGAGAACCTACCACGTTCATGCTACAAATGGTGAAATACTTGTTCAGTCGGTCAAAGGCTGCGCTGGCGCCGCCCCGGCGGCAGGAAACCACAGCCGCCGCGCATTTTCCCGCCATTTTTCCACCGCCGCAGTAAAACAGCCGGTCCAGAAAGGCACACAGCTGGCCTGCAGGACCCGCATAATACACCGGGGAACCCACCACCAGCGCATCAATGGTGTCCAGCTGAGGAAGAATGTCGTTGACTTGATCGTCAAACACGCATTTCCCGGTTTTTGCACATTTGCCGCAGGCAATACAGCCTGCCACAGGCTTCGTGCCCAGCTGCAAAATCTCTGTCTCCACACCGTTTTTCTCCAGCGTGTCCGCGACCTCTTTCAGCGCAGTAAAGGTGCAGCCGTTGGAATGAGGGCTGCCGTTTATCAACAGTGCTTTCATGTAAGAACCTCCCATAATACTTTAATAAAAAAGATGGACAGTACCACCATGATAATCGGTTTAATCGCTCTGGCGCCGCCCCGGTCAAAAATTCGGGTGCCCAGATAGTTTCCGGCAATGCTGAACGCTCCCGCCGCCAGTCCCAGCGGCAGCAGCACGGCTCCGTGCAGCAGGAACACAGTCAGCGCCGTGACATTGGTGGTCAGATTGACGGCTTTGGTTAGGCCGTTTGCCTCCTGCAGCTTCCAGTGGGCAAGTCCGGTCAAGCCCAGCAGCAAAAACGTCCCAGTCCCCGGACCGTAAAAGCCGTCGTAAACGCCGATCACCAACGCGATTCCCATGCTCAAAAGCAGCGTCTTTCGAGGCGGCAGAGGCGCCTGCTCCGTTTTCAAGGACTTCCCTCGCAGCACATAAAGTCCCGTCAGCGGCAGAATCACCAGCATGACGATCTTAAAAATTCGGTCGTCCAGCAAGAGCGCCAACTTTGCGCCGCCGGCAGAACCTGCCAGCGTGCAAAGCGCACAGCACAGCGACTCCCGCCACGGAATATATCCGCTTTTTGCATAGCGCCAGGTTGCAAGAGCCGTTCCCATGCCCGCGCTGAGCTTATTTGTTCCAATGGCCAGATGCACCGGCAGTCCGGAGATCAGATAGGCCGGCAGAGAGATCAGCCCTCCTCCGCCTGCCACCGCGTCCACGGCTCCCGCCAGAAATACCAGCGGAAAAATAACCAGACAGCGCATCAACGTTTCAGACATAGGGTTCCCCTTCCCGGCGGCAGCCGGCAAGGCTCTCCGCATATTCTTTTATTATAGCGGGTTTTTTCGTCCGAACAAGTCTCTTTTCCCAAAATGTAAACGGGAAGCAGGCAAAAGTCTGCTTCCCGTTTTGGCAATTCTGGGTTTCTCTTTATTTCTGTCCGGCAATCTTGGGCAGCTTCTTGAAGCTCTCCTGCAGTTCCGCGTCGGTGGGAACGTAGTCGCTCATCTCGCCGTCATGGAATTTCTGATAGGCCACCATGTCGAAGTAGCCCGTGCCGGTCAGGCCAAAGACGATGGTCTTTTTCTCGCCGGTTTCCTTGCACTTGAGCGCCTCGTCAATGGCCGCGCGGATAGCGTGGCTGCTCTCCGGTGCGGGCAGAATGCCCTCTACCCGGGCAAACTCCTCCGCCGCCTCAAAGACCTTGGTCTGCTCCACGCTGCGGGCTTCCATCAGTCCCTCGTCGTACAGCTCGGAGAGGATGGCGCTCATGCCGTGGTAGCGCAAACCGCCTGCGTGGTTGGGCGAGGGAATGAAGTCACTGCCCAGCGTGTACATCTTGGCAAGGGGGCACACATGTCCCGTGTCGCAGAAATCGTAGGCAAACACGCCTCTGGTTAGGCTGGGGCAGGACGCCGGCTCCACTGCGATGATCTGATAGTTCTTCTCGCCCCGGAGCTTTTCGCCCATGAACGGGGAAATTAGGCCGCCGAGGTTGCTGCCGCCTCCGGCGCAGCCGATGATGATGTCTGGCGTAATGCCGTACTTGTCGAGTGCTGCCTTGGTCTCCAGGCCGATGACGCTCTGGTGCAGCAGCACCTGGTTGAGCACGCTGCCCAGCACGTAGCGGTACCCGGGATGGCTGACGGCCTCCTCCACGGCCTCAGAAATGGCGCAGCCCAGAGAGCCGGAGGTGCCGGGGTGCTCCTTCAAAATGGCGCGACCCACATTGGTCGTCTCGGAGGGAGAGGGCGTCACGGCGGCGCCGTAGGTGCGCATGACCTCCCGGCGGAAGGGCTTTTGCTCATAGGAGCATTTCACCATGAACACCTTGCAATCCAGACCGAAGTAGGAGCAGGCCATGGAAAGTGCCGTGCCCCACTGACCGGCGCCGGTCTCGGTTGTCACGCCCTTGAGCCCCTGCATCTTTGCATAATAGGCCTGGGCGATGGCGGAGTTGAGCTTGTGGGAGCCGGAGGTGTTGTTGCCCTCGAACTTGTAATAGATCTTGGCGGGCGTGCCCAGCTTCTCCTCCAGACAATAGGCTCGCACCAGCGGAGAGGGACGGTACATCTTGTAAAAATCCCGAATTTCCTGGGGGATGGGGATTTCCCGGTCGTCGTTGTTCAGCTCCTGGCGAACCAGCTCGTCGCAGAACACAGGCTGCAAATCCTCGAAGGTGCAGGGCTTGCCGGTGGCGGGATTCAGTAGCGGGGCGGGCTTAGTTTTCATATCCGCCCGGACATTGTACCAGCTTTTCGGCATCTCGTTTTCAGTGAGGTAGATCTTGTAGGGAATGTTGTTGTCGAATTTCATGGTGCTTTCTCCTTTCAAAATGGCGTTCTCTTTCGGAAAAGGCATCAAAAAAAGACCTTCATCCACAAAGAGAACCTTGTTCTCTTGGGACAAAAGTCTAAAACTTCTGCGGTGCCACCCAATTTGGCGATTTCTCGCCCACTTAGCAACGTGCCAACACACGTCTTTCCTTGGTAACGGGGGAAAAGCCCGTCGGAACTTACTGGCTTTCGCGTTCAGTCCGCCCTCTGCAAGTCCATTCAACGGAGTCATCTCTGCTGCGTTCCCATCGTCGGCAGCTCTCTGAAAGAAACTCGTTCCGCCTACTCGTCTGCGTCATCGGTTTGTTTGCTTTGAACTTGTGGCTGAGTATATGCGCCCCCGCAAAAAAAGTCAAGCAAAATTTTTCGCAGCTTGCACCGCGCGGCCCAGCTGTGGTATCATCGCCTTGCAAACAAGCCGCCTTTCCGGCGGAGAAATCGGAGGAACCCTTCATGAGCAAAGCCATTGTCTTTTTTGCCGACGGCACGGAGGAGTGCGAAGCCCTTCTGGTGGTCGATCTTCTGCGCCGGGGCGGTGTGGACGTTACCACTGCCTCCGCCGGCTCCGCTCCGGAGATCGTCTCCAGCCACGGCATCCGCCTGCACACGGACGCCGTAGCCGCAAATGTGGACGCTTCCGATACGGATCTTCTCGTACTCCCCGGCGGCATTCCCGGCACGCCCAATCTAGAAGCCTGCCCCGCCGTCACGCAGTTGGCAACTTCTTTTTTCCGCAGCGGGAAAAAGGTCGCCGCCATCTGCGCCGCGCCCAGCATTCTCGGGCATCTCGGCCTGCTTCAAGGGCGGAAAGCCACCTCCAACGTGCATTTCCGGGACCAACTCACCGGTGCAGAGGTTTTGGATCAGGAAGTTGTTGTGGACGGCAATCTCACTACGTCCTTTGGCCTCGGCGGCGCCATTCCCTTCGCGCTGGAGCTGCTGCGCCAGCTGGAAGGCGAGGCTGCCGCAGACCGCGTCCGGCAGGCCATCGAATATCTGCACTGATGCGGATTGCCGCGCACCTGCGGCGCTCCGCCGAGGGAACTGCGGCGCTCCGCTGCAAGAATCCGCGCTGATGCGCGGAGGAAACCTGGCCCCCCATTTTCTTTGCTCTTGGGCAAAGAAAATGCGCCGCCAGCGGTGGATTGCGGTGAAGCGCCGCCGGTGGCGGAATAAGCGAACCGCAATCGAGGAAGCGGCGCAATTTGCGCATGCGAAGCATCCACAAATTACATTGCCGCGACGGTGTTAAGAAAACCGCTTTGGACGCACCCCGCAAAGAAAATCACCTGCCCGAAAAGGCAGGTGATTTTTTTGTGGGGACCTCGTGTCCACGTAGGGGTTTGGTACGGCGGGAATTTGCAGCCCCAAAGCGCCCATTTTCATACCGGGAAAAGCAAGGCCAGCGAATTTCCGGATACCCCCTGCGTTTTCTTTCGCTGCCGCTGGCAGTTTTGAAACAGGTGAGCGAAAGCGTTTTAGGAGCAGGAGCAATGCAGGTTTCTTCCCCGGTCTTAAACGACTGGGCATCACCGCGTCTACTGGGTGCACCGAAGGTTTGTCGCAGACCAACTCTAAGCGGCTTTTTCTTACACCCTGCGGGGCGCGTTCTTTTCCGTCAAGACGAAAAAGAATGGGGCCGCATTTCCCGTGCCGCAACACGGCACGTTCTCGTTGCCGCCGCACTGCCGCAATCCCCGTGTTCTATAAGCCAATCTTATAACCGGCCCAGTGAAATTCGTCTGGATTCTGGTAATTTTGCCACTTGTCGGATTTTGTAAAATCCACTATACTAAGCATGCAGTAAAAGGTACTACCTATTTTATTTACTACTTTCAGCTATAAGGAAGTGCAATACCATGAAAAAAGTTGCCGTTATTATGGGCAGTGATTCGGACTGGCCCGTGGTCAAAGCCGCCTGCGCCCAGCTGGACGCTTTCGGGATTCCGTATGAAGCCCGCATCCTCTCTGCCCACCGCACGCCCGGTGCAGCGGCGGAGTTTGCAAAATCTGCCCGTGCCAATGGGTTTGGCGTGATTCTCTGCGCCGCCGGCATGGCTGCGCATCTGGCAGGCGCCTTTGCTGCCAACTCCACGCTCCCTGTGGTAGGCATTCCCATGAAGGGCGGCGCTATGGACGGGCTGGACGCCCTGCTGGCCACGGTTCAGATGCCCTCGGGCATTCCGGTGGCCACGGTGGCACTCAACGGTGCCAAAAACGCCGCCGTTCTGGCAGCGGAAATTCTGGCCGTGACCGATGAGGCACTGGCGGAAAAGCTGGCAGATGCACGGGTGGACATGGAAAAAGCCATCGCCGATAAGGACGCAAAGCTCCAAGCGGAGCTTTCCAAATAAAACAACAAAACTTTTTAAATAAGCAGGAGGAAATACAAGATGCAGAAGTTGGAACAGGTATACGAGGGCAAGGCAAAAAAAGTTTTTAAGACCGACGATCCCGAGCTTTTTATCGTGGATTACAAGGACGACGCAACCGCACTCAACGGCAAGAAGAAGGGCACCATCTCCGGCAAGGGCGTCATCAACAACAAGATGACCAACATTCTCATGCAGAAGATGGAAAAGGCCGGCATTCCCACCCATTTCGTCAAGGAGCTCTCTGACCGGGAAACGCTGGTGAAGAAGGTCTCCATCGTCCCTCTGGAAGTCATTGTCCGCAACATCTCCGCCGGTCATTTCGCCTCCCGCTACGGCGTGGAGGAGGGCATCGTGTTTGAGACCCCCACCATCGAGTTTTCCTATAAGTGCGACGCACTGGATGATCCCCTGCTCAACGAGTATCATGCACTGGCGCTGAAGCTGGCCACCCGTGAGGAAATCGACACCATCAAGAAGTATTCCTTCGGCGTCAACGATGTGCTGAAAGCCTTCTGGGCAGACTGCGGTGTCACGCTGGTGGATTTTAAGCTGGAATTCGGCAAGCTCTCCGACGGCACCATTGTTCTGGCCGACGAGATCAGCCCCGACACCTGCCGCCTGTGGGACTCCAAAACCAACGAAAAGCTGGACAAGGACCGTTTCCGCCGCGACATGGGCGGTGTGGAAGATGCCTACACCGAGGTCATGAACCGTCTGCTGGCCCATGAATAATACGGTTCCCTCTTTGAATCGTCCCGTCCTTTCCGATCGGCATCTGCACGAGGAATGCGGCGTGTTCGGCGTCTATTCCGAAACGACACAGGATGTGGCAAGCCTTGCCTATTACGCGCTTTACGCCTTGCAGCACCGCGGGCAGGAGAGTGCCGGCATCGTGGTCAATGACGATGGCCTTTTCACCTCCTACCGGGACATTGGCCTTGTCAACGAGGTGTTCCCCGCCGGGAGACTTGCAACCCTCGGCGCCGGCAACATTGCCGTAGGTCATGTGCGCTACGGCACCACCGGCATCACCGACCGCAACAACGCCCAGCCCATCGTGGTCAATCACCGCAAGGGCCGCATGGCGCTTGCCCACAATGGCAACCTTGTAAACTCACAGGAGCTGCGGGAGGAACTAGAGAGCCGCGGTTCCATCTTCCAGTCCACCACGGACTCGGAGGTCATTGCCCACATCATCGTGCAGGAGCGATTGACCCACGCCTCTATTGAGGAGGCCGTCTCCGCCGCCATGGAGCGCATTGTGGGCGCGTACTCGCTGGTGATTTCCTCCCCCTCCAAGCTCATCGCCGTCCGGGACCCCCACGGCTTTCGCCCCCTGTGCATGGGCCGCATGAAGGACGGGTCGGTGGTGTTCACCTCGGAAACCTGCGCGCTGGACGCCATCGGCGCCAGATTTGAGCGGGATATTCTGCCCGGCGAAATCGTGGTGGCGGACAAGTCCGGCGTCAAATCGGACACTTCCCACTGTGGCAAGGAGCCCAAGTGCCTGTGCGTCTTTGAGTTTATCTATTTTGCCCGCCCCGACTCCGTGATCGACGGTTCCTCCGTCCATGTTGCCCGTCAGCGGGCCGGCGCATTTCTGGCGCTGGAACATCCCGTTCAAGCCGACGTGGTAGTGGGTGTGCCGGATTCCGGACTGGACGCCGCGCTAGGCTATGCCCGGCAGAGCGGCATTCCTTACGGCATGGGCTTTATCAAGAACAAGTACATTGGTCGCACGTTCATCTCTCCCACCCAGGCCATGCGGGAAAATGAGGTCAACATAAAGCTCAACCCCATCCGCTCGGTGGTGGAGGGCAAGCGCGTCGTGCTGATTGACGACTCCATTGTCCGCGGCACCACCTGCCGGCGCACCATTGACCTTCTGCGCAAGGCCGGTGCCAAAGAAATCCACATGCGGGTGTCTGCGCCTCCCTTTGTGGCCGCCTGCTATTATGGCACCGATATTGACGATCCCAGCAAGCTCATTGCCAACAACCACTCCGTGGACGAAATTGCCGAAATCATCGGCGTGGACTCTCTGGGCTACTTGAGCCGCGAGGACGTGGTGAAGCTGGCCGACAACACGGAATGCGGCTTCTGCACCGCCTGCTTCGGCGGTGGCTATCCCACCGCCGTGCCCAAGTGCGGCGGCAAAAATCGCTTTGAATGTAAGATCAGTGAAAAGGAGAAAAACGCACATGCGTAGTTTTTCTGACAGCTATCGGGACTCCGGCGTCAATATTGAGGCCGGCTATGAAGGCGTGAAGCTCATGCGCAAGTATGTGGACCGCACGATGATTCCCGGCGTAGTATCCGACATCGGTGGCTTCGGCGGCCTGTTCATGCCGGATCTTTCCGGGATGCGCGAGCCGGTTTTTGTCTCCGGCACCGACGGCGTCGGCACCAAGCTCCGCATTGCCGAGCTTTTGGACAAGCACGACACCATCGGCATCGACGCCGTGGCCATGTGCGTCAACGACATTATCTGCTGCGGCGCCAAGCCCCTCTTCTTCCTCGATTACATCGCTATTGGCAAAAATGACCCGGAAAAGGTGGCCGCCATCGTCTCCGGCGTTGCCGAGGGCTGCGTGCAGTCCGGCTGCGCCCTCATCGGCGGCGAAACCGCTGAGCACCCGGGCATGATGGCTGCGGATGACTACGACGTGGCGGGCTTTTCCGTCGGCGTTGTGGATAAGTCCAAGGTGGTCGATCACACGAAGATGGCGGCGGGCGACGTAATTCTCGCCCTGCCCTCCTCCGGCATTCACTCCAACGGCTATTCCTTGGTGCGCAAGGTGTTCGACGTGGAGCACGCCGATCTTTCCGCCTACTGCGCAGACCTGGGCCAGACACTGGGCGAGGCGCTTTTGACCCCCACCGTGATCTATGTCAAGCCAATTCTCGCCTGCCTTGCGGCGGCAGAAATTCACGGCATCAGCCACATCACCGGCGGCGGATTTTTTGAAAACATTCCCCGGTCTGTTCCCAACGGTCTGTGCGCAAAAATTGAAAAAGCCGCCATTAAAATTCCGCCCATTTTCTCCATGCTGCAATCCGCCGGCGAAATTCCCGAGCGGGATATGTTCAACACCTACAACATGGGAGTGGGCATGGCGATCATCGTAAAAAGAGACGACGCGGACGATGCGCTGAAAGCGCTGCAAAGCAGTGGATGTAATGCCTACGCAATCGGTGAGATTGCCGCCGGCGAGGAGAAGATTGCCCTATGCTGAAAAAGGCAAGAATTGCCGTGCTGGTTTCCGGCGGCGGCACCAATCTGGAGCATCTTCTGCTGGCGCAGGAGCGCGGTGAACTCCCCCACGGGGAGATCGTTCTGGTGGTTTCGGGCAACCCCAGCGCCTACGCGCTGACCCGGGCGGAAAAGCACGGCGTGCCCGCTGTGTGCATTCCGAAAAAAGATACCCCCCAGGAGTATTTTGAAAAATTACTGTCACAAAAGCTCCAGGATTTCGGGGTAGATTTTCTGATTTTAGCCGGTTTTCTCTCTATTTTGTCTGAAAATTTTGTGAAACAGTGGCCGGAAAAAATTCTGAATATCCATCCGTCCTTAATTCCGTCGTTTTGCGGAAAGGGTTTTTACGGATTAAAGGTCCACGAGGCGGCACTGGCGCGGGGCGTAAAAGTCACCGGCGCCACCGTCCACTTTGTCAACGAAATTCCAGACGGCGGAACCATTTTGCTTCAAAAAGCCGTGGAAATTTTGCCCGGCGACACGCCGGAAATTCTGCAAAAGCGCGTCATGGAGCAGGCCGAATGGGTTCTGCTTCCGCAGGCGGCAGAGCTGCTTGCCCAAAGGCTTACACAGGAACCAGCATCACGATAAAAAAGCGCGGAGGAACACCTTATGAATCTTCTGGTCGTCGGCGGCGGTGGCCGCGAACACGCCCTTATTAAAAAGCTGAAGGAAAACCCGGAGGTCGAGACGATTTACGCACTGCCCGGCAACGGCGGCATTGCCGCCGACGCGGTGTGCATGCCGGAAATCGGAACCAAGGACATTTCCGGCATTGTGAGCTTTGCCAAGACCCATGACATTGATTTTGCGGTTGTGGCACCGGACGACCCGCTGGCGCTGGGCTGCGTGGATCGGCTGCATGAGGCGGGGATTCCCTGCTTCGGCCCCGACGCCAAGGCCGCCCGAATTGAATCCAGCAAGGTTTTTTCCAAGGGATTGATGAAAAAGTACGGCATTCCCACTGCGGATTATCAGGTGTTTGAAGCGCCGGAGGCGGCGCTTTCCTATCTGCGCAGCGCGAAATACCCCATTGTCATCAAGGCCGACGGCCTGGCGCTGGGCAAAGGCGTGCTCATTCCCCAGAGCTTTGCCGAGGCGGAAGCCGCCATCAAAGCCATTATGGAGGACAAGGTGTTCGGCGAGTCCGGTGCACAGGTTGTGGTGGAGGAATTCCTCACCGGCCCGGAGGTCAGCGTTCTGGCCTTTACAGACGGTACGGCCATTCGCCCCATGGTTTCCTCCATGGATCATAAGCGTGCCGGAGACGGCGACACCGGACTGAACACCGGCGGCATGGGCACCATTGCCCCCAATCCGTACTACACGCGCGACATTGCGGCGGTCTGCATGGACACCATTTTCCTGCCCACCCTCGCCGCCATGTGCGCAGAGGGCTGCCCCTTCAAGGGCTGCCTGTACTTTGGTCTGATGCTGACGCCGGACGGTCCCAAGGTGATTGAGTACAACTGCCGCTTCGGCGATCCGGAGACGCAGGTTGTCCTGCCGCTTTTAAAAACCGATCTTCTGACAATTATGCGCTCCGTGGAAAATGAAACGCTGGACACGCTGGACGTGGAATGGCACGACGGCGTAGCAGCCTGCGTCATTCTGGCCTCCGGCGGCTACCCGGAGCACTATGAAAAGGGCAAGACCATTTTTATCCCGTCCAACCTGCCGGAGGATGTAACCGTCTACCATGCCGGCGATAAGCTGCAAGGGCAAAGCCTTGTCACTTCCGGTGGACGGGTGCTGGGCGTCACGGCAGCAGCCCCCACGCTGAAAGCGGCGCTGAACCGGGCGTATGCCGCCGCAGATTCCATCTATTTTGAAGGTGCCTTTATGAGACACGACATTGGTCAGCGGGCGCTGCGCGGGGAGGAGCAATAAGCGATGGTAAAACGGATTTATGTGGAGAAAAAGAAGGCGCTTCGTCAGGAGGCCGACGGCCTTTTCAAGGAGCTGCGCACCCTTTTGGGTGTGGAGCATCTGACTGCCCTGCGCCTTTTGAACCGCTATGACGCAGAGGGTCTGGACGAAGAGGGCTTCCGCCGTGCGGTGGAGTTTGTCTTTTCCGAGCCCCAGCTGGACGATACCATGGACTCTTTGCCCGCACATGACGGCATTACCTTTGCCGTAGAATATCTGCCCGGTCAGTTTGACCAGCGGGCAGACTCCGCCGCCGCGTGCATTCAGCTGCTGCTGGCGGGAGAAAAGCCCGCCGTCCGCACTGCCCGGGTATATCTTCTCTCCGGGGCACTGACGCAGGACGATCTTGCAGCCATCAAGGGTTATGTCATTAACCCCGTAGAGGCAAGAGAGGCCTCCCTCGACCTGCCGGAATCCCTGACCATGACCGTAGAACTGCCCCAGGCGCCGGAGATTCTCACAGGCTTTACGGCGATGAGCGATGATATGCTTTCCGAATTGGTGGATTCTCTGGGTCTTGCTATGGATTTGAACGATCTCAAATGCTGCCGGGCCTATTTTGCCGAGGAGGGTCGGGATCCCACCATCACGGAAATCCGGATTCTGGACACCTACTGGTCCGATCACTGCCGCCACACCACCTTCTCCACCCATCTGAAGGACTTTTCCTTTGCAGACCCTGCTGCCAAGGCGGCATATGACCGCTATCTGGCTGTCCGGGAGGAAACCAACGCCGGTGCCAAGCCCGTCACGCTGATGGACATGGCTACCCGGGGCGCAAAATATCTGAAAAAGACCGGGTATCTCACCAATTTGGACGAGTCTGAGGAGATCAACGCCTGCACAGTGAAGATCGACGTGGATGAGGACGGTGAGAAAAAGCCCTGGCTTCTGCTGTTTAAGAACGAGACCCACAACCATCCCACAGAAATTGAGCCCTTCGGCGGTGCGGCGACCTGCATTGGCGGTGCCATCCGCGATCCCCTTGCCGGACGGGGCTATGTCTATCAGGCCATGCGCGTCACCGGCGCAGCCGATCCCCGTGCCTCGCTGCGCCAGACGCTGCCCGGCAAGCTGCCCCAGCGCCGCATTGTGCAAAAAGCCGCCCAAGGCTACTCCTCCTACGGCAACCAGATCGGCCTTGCCACCGGTCTTGTGGACGAGATGTATCACCCCGGCTACACGGCCAAGCGTCTGGAAATCGGTGCCGTGGTTGGTGCCGTGCCTGCGGGCAATGTCCGCCGGGAGACGCCGACTTCCGGCGACGTGGTCATTCTGCTGGGTGGGCGCACCGGCCGCGACGGCATCGGCGGCGCCACCGGCTCCTCCAAAAGCCACGATACCGCCTCCGTTGCCACCTGCTCCGCCGAGGTGCAAAAGGGCAACGCTCCGGAGGAACGCAAGCTCCAGCGCCTGTTCCGCCACGGCGAAGCCGTGAAGCTCATCAAGCGCTGCAACGACTTTGGCGCAGGCGGCGTGTCCGTCGCCGTGGGCGAGCTGGCAGACTCCCTGTCCATCAATCTGGACAAGGTGACCAAAAAATACGAGGGTCTGGACGCAACCGAGCTGGCCATCTCCGAATCTCAGGAGCGCATGGCTGTAGTAGTCGAAGCAAAAGATGCCGAGCGCTTCATGGAAATCGCAGACGAGGAAAATCTGGAGGCCACCATTGTTGCCACCGTCACCGACACGGGTCGTTTGGAAATGACGTTCCGTGGGCAGACCGTGGTCAGCCTTTCCCGCGCCTTTTTGGACACCAACGGCGCTTCGAGAGAAGCGACCGTTGTGGTGGAAGCACCTAAGGCGCCCAAAGCTGCCCCGTCGGGCAACTTCCGTGAAACGCTGCTCACCCTTGCAGGGGACTTGAATGTCTGCTCCAAGCAGGGACTTTGCGAACGGTTTGACTCCACCATCGGGGCAGGCTCCCTCTTGATGCCCTTCGGCGGAAAGGATCAGAAAACCCCGGCAGAGGCCATGGCGGCCAAGCTGCCGGTTTTGGGTCACGACACCACCACCTGCTCGATCATGGCATGGGGTGGCGACCCTTACGTGATGGACGAGTCCCCCTATCGGGGCGCTTATCTGGCCGTTGCGGACAGCGTCGCCAAGGTGATTGCCGCCGGTGGTCACCGCAGTGCGTGCTATCTCACCTTCCAGGAGTATTTTGAGAAGCTCGGCAGCGACCCCAAGCGCTGGGGCAAGCCTGCTGCAGCTTTGCTGGGCGCACTTTCCGCCCAGCTGGATTTGCAGTGCGCCGCCATCGGCGGCAAGGACTCCATGTCCGGCACCTTCAACGATCTGGACGTGCCCCCCACGCTGGTGTCCTTCGCCGTGGGTGTGGGCCACACAAAGAAGATCGTCTCCAACGAATTCAAGGCTGCAGGAAACACCGTCACCGTGCTGATTCCCAAATGCGATGAAAATGGGCTGCCTGTCCCCGATGATCTGCGCGCCACGCTGGATCGCGCCGAGGCAGCCATTGCCTCCGGCAAGGTGGTTAGCGCCAGCGTTGTGGGTAATGCCGGCATCGCGGCTTCTGTCATGAAGTCCGCCTTCGGCAATCGACTGGGCTTTGCCTTCACAGATTCCGTCACCCCGCTTTTTGAGCGGATGCCCGCTGCGATTTTGCTGGAAAGCACCGCTCCGCTGGGTGTGGGTACAGTCCTCGGCACCGTGACGGACGACGGCGTGCTGACGGCGCGGGGTGAGCGCGTGACGCTTTCCGAGCTGGAAACGCCGTATGACGGTGCGCTGGAATACGTGTTCCCCATGCGCGCACCTGTGGCGGCAGAGCCGGTGCCCACGCTGGAAGCTCCCGCGTTTTTGCGCTCCGCCCCCAAGGTGGGCGTCGCGCAGCCGAAGGTCCTGATTCCCGTGTTCCCCGGCACCAACTGCGAATATGACAGCGCCCACGCCTGCGAACGGGCTGGGCTTGCGCCGGAGATTCTGGTGCTGAACAACAAGACTGCCCAAGGCGTTGCGGATTCCGCCGCACGGTTTTGCAAGGCGGCAAAGTGCAGCCAGATGATCTTCCTGCCCGGCGGTTTTTCCGGCGGCGATGAGCCGGACGGCTCCGGCAAGTTCATCACGGCATTCTTCCGCAACAGCGCCGTGAAGGATGCCACCTACGACCTTCTCAAAAACCGGGACGGTCTGATGCTCGGCATCTGCAACGGCTTTCAGGCGTTGATTAAGCTGGGGCTGGTGCCGTACGGCGAGATCGTCGACACCGACGATCGCTGCCCCACCCTAACCTACAACGTCATCGGACGCCATCAGTCGAAGATCGTGCGTACCCGCATCGCCTCCAACCGCTCGCCGTGGCTGGCCGGGGTGCAGGTGGGCGATGTGGTCTCCGTGCCCATCTCCCACGGCGAGGGGCGGTTCCTCTGCGCGCCGGAGCTCTTGGAGCAGCTGGCTGAAAACGGGCAGATCGCCACGCAGTACGTCGATCTGGACGGAAAGCCCACCATGGACGCCGCGTTCAATCCCAACGGCTCCGCCTGGGCGGTTGAGGGCATCACCTCTCCCGACGGACGGGTGTTCGGCAAGATGGGCCACGCTGAGCGCATTGGGCCGGACCTGTATCAGAACGTGTCGGGCAACTACGACCTGCACCTGTTTGATGCCGCAAAGGACTACTTCTCCCTGTAAAAAGCCAACAAATAACGCGCCTCCCCGTTCGGGGAGGCGCGTTTACTTTCGAGAAATCTTGAGCTTTTGCAAAGTGAACGGGCGCGTTTGTGTATGAATCAGTCCTGCACACGGGCGCGCATGAGGGCAATTTCCGCCGCATAGCCCGGCAGCTCGTTGGGCGTTTCCAGGCAGAAGGGCAGACCCCCCAGCGCCGGATGGCGGACGATGGCCGTTAGGGCATCGAGGCCGATGCAGCCCTGCCCCAGCTTTTCGTGGCGGTCTTTGTGGCTGGCGGGCAGGTTTTTGCTGTCATTTAAATGAATGGCTTTCAGATACGAAAGGCCGATGACCCGGTCAAACTCCGCCAGCACGCCGGGAAGATCGCCAATGATGTCGTACCCGGCATCGCTTACATGGCAGGTGTCCAGACACACGCCCATTTTGTCCTTGCACGCCACGCGGTCAAGGATGGCGCGCAGTTCCTCGAAGCGTCCGCCAACCTCGCTGCCCTTGCCGGACATAGTTTCCAGCAGGACAGTGGTGGTTTGATCGGGGGTCAGAATGGCATTCAGAGTATCCGTGATCTGGGCAATGCCGGTCTCCATGCCCTGCCCCGTGTGGCTGCCGGGATGGAAATTATAATACTGGCCGGGTACGAACTCCATACGGGCAAGATCGTCCGCCATAGTGATCCGCGCAAACTCGCGGGTACTTTCCGATGCAGAGCATGGGTTGAGCGTATAGGGTGCGTGGGCAATCAGAGGCGCAAAAGCGTGCTCCTTGAGCAGGGCGCACAGCGCCGCCGCGTCCGCGGGGTCGATGGCTTTGGCCCGACTGCCCCGAGGGTTGCGGGTGAAAAACTGGAAGGTGTCCGCACCTAAGGAGAGGGCGGTTTCGCCCATGGCGAGAAAGCCGTCCGAGGACGAGAGATGGCAACCGATGTGCAGCATATAGATTTCCTTTCAGCGGCAAACGCCGCAGCTTCATTTGGATAGGCCGAGACTGCGGCCGTAATAAAAGAGGTACTGCTGAATGACGCCCTCGAAGCCGCGATAGCGGCGCAGAGGGAATTTCCCGCCGTAGTGCTCGTCAATCACCCGATTGATCCACACATCACGGGGAAAACCCGTGAGTCGATGGAATCCGAAGAGCATAACGCAGTTGGCGACCTTCGGCCCAACGCCGGGGACGGTTTGAAGTGTCTCATGGAGCTTGCGATCCCGCAGGCGGGTAAGCGCGGGAAAGTTCAGTGTTCCGGAGGCAGCCAGCTCCGCCGCCGCACGGACATAGGGCGTCCGATAGCCGAAGGAGCAGCCCGCAAGGGCGCTTTCCGGGCAAGCGGCCACCGCCTCCGGCGTGGGAAAGGCAAAAAGGCCATTCGACAGCGGTTCCCCGCAAAGGGCGCACAGTGCCTCCACCGAGGATTTAATGGCCGGGATGCTCTTGCGCTGGGAGAGGATGAATGTCACCAGCATCTCCCACGGGTCCTGTTTTAAGATGCGGATACCCCGGCCGAACTCCGCCGCCGCAGTGAGGTAGCGATCCCGGGCAGGAACCGCCGCACGAAATGCCGTGTAATCCGTGGTAAGGTCGAAGTAGTCCTGCCAGCGGGTTTGGTACTCCGATTCAGAGCAGCGGAGCATGGCGCCGCAGGGCAATGCCTCCAGTTCCAGTACCTTACTTCCCGCAAGCAGGCGATATTGCCCCGGCGAACGCTCCGTCAGGCGGAAGCACTGGCCGCTGTCCATAATTTTCCGAAGGTCAAAATCCTCCGATTCAATACGCACCATCGTTTTCCGCCTCCCTCTGCATTTAATGGTTTTATCATACCGCCTTTCCCGCAAGGCGGTCAATGGCATTTGCAACCACCGCAGGGAATTCGGTGCTTTCGGCGGAAAGCTGTCCGTAAGCCGGAGACGCATTGGCAATTTCATGTATTTTTTATGGTGTCTTTGTGAAAAACATCAGTTGTAATTTTCTTACAGTACTACTATAATTTGTTTTGCTGAGAGAAACACTTTTGTAGATTTTTGTGTTTGATATAAGGACATTTGCGTGTCTGATGCGGGTATCTGTCGCCCGCATCAAGAAAGAAACACCCAGAGAGTCGAAAGGGAGGAAATTTTATGCTATCTATGGAAATGATCTTGGATGCGCAGGCGGCGCTGAAGAGCGTGGCCCGCATAACTCCACTGAACCAGACGAAAAATTTAGGGGACAATCTCTACATAAAATCGGAGAATTTGCAGGTAACCGGCGCGTTTAAGATTCGCGGGGCCTATAATAAGGTACGCTCTCTCTCCCCAGAGGAACGGGCTAAGGGTGTCATTGCCTGCTCCGCAGGCAACCACGCACAGGGCATTGCTCTCTCCTGTGCAAAACTGGGCTGTCGCTCTATTATCTGTATGCCCTCTGGCGCACCGATCAGTAAAATTGAAACGACCAAAAAATACGGAGCCGAGGTAGTACTGGTTCCCGGTGTTTATGACGATGCCGCCGCCGAGGCGGAGCGTCTGACAAAGGAAAACGGCTACACCTTTGCACATCCGTTTAACGATGAATACGTCATTGCCGGGCAGGGCACCATCGGCATGGAAATCTTGCAGCAGCTGCCCGAGGTGGAGCAGGTAGTCGTTCCTATCGGTGGCGGTGGGCTAATCAGCGGCGTGGCTTTTGCCATCAAGCACATGAAGCCCTCCTGCCGGGTGATCGGCGTACAGGCCGCCAACGTGGCCTCTATGGCGGAATCACGAACAGCTGGAAAGCCTATTACGCTGGGCACCGGGGCCTCGACCATTGCGGACGGCATCTGGGTTCGTCGCCCCGGTGATCTGACCTTCGAGTTGTGTCAGCAGTATGTGGATGAAATTGTCACCGTAGAAGAGGACGAGATTGCCGCCGCCATTCTGGCTTTAATTGAGGGTCAGAAAACCGTAGCGGAAGGTGCCGGTGCCACTCCCGTGGCAGCCTGCATGTTCGGCAAGGTAGACACGGAACACAAAAAGACAGTGTGTGTGGTTTCCGGAGGCAACGTGGACGTGACCACGCTTTCCCGCATCATCACCAAAGGACTTGTCCGCACGGGCCGTATCACCGAGGTCATTACTAAGGTCACCGATAAGCCGGGTGAATTAATTCACCTGCTGGAGGTCATTTCCGCCTCTGGTGCCAACATTCTCTCTATCAATCACGCCCGGGAGGATAAGAAGTCCGAGGTAGGCGCGTGCATTGTAACCATGGTGCTGGAGACGCGAGACCTTTCACACGTGGCAGACATTGAAAAGGCGCTGGAGCAGAGGGGTTACCCGCTGTTGGAAAAGTAAATCATATTTATGCTTATCTACTTTACGCAGCTATAAAATTCCAAGCGCCTTGCAACTAAAGGAATTATTCAACAAACGGGTGAATAGTTGCAGAATAGCATCAAGAAATTGAAACTACAATGCTTATGAGAATTGCAGCTGTGCTAACGCGATAAGCTTATAATTTAATTATCAAGCAAAGGGGGAAATGAACATGAAAACAGTCATTACGATTGGCCGGCAGTTCGGCAGCGGTGGACGGGAAATTGGCGTTAAACTTGCTAAAAAGCTCAATATTCCGTTTTACGATAAGGAACTTCTGCAAAAGGCTGCCGAGAAAAGCGGCCTTTGTGAGAAAATCTTTGAGAACTTTGATGAGCGGCCCAAGAGCCTGCTCTATTCCATTGCCATGGACAGCTATATGTTTTCTCTGCCCGGTACCGGCGCTACGGACTCGCTGGAGCAGCAGGTGTATCTGGCTACATACGATGCCGTGCGCCATCTGGCGGATCAAGGCTCCTGCGTGATTATCGGCCGCTGTGCCGACTATGCGCTGGCGGACTATCCCAACGTCCTGCGTCTGTTCATTGATGCGCCGCTGGAAAAGCGCATCCAAACGGTGGCACAGCGGGAGAAGCTGACGCCGGAAAAGGCCAAGGCGCTCATTGTCAAGACGGATAAGCGCCGCGCCGCCTATTATGAGTACTATTCCTCCCAACAGTGGGGCGACGTGGACAGCTATGATTTCTGCCTGGATTCCGGCGTCTTTGGCCTGGACGGAACCGTAGAGATTATCGAGCAACTGATTGCCCGCAAGGAAGTGCAGTAAGTACATAAAAACCGGACCGCAATGCGGTCCGGTTTTTCCTATTGCTGATCCAGTGATTTGTAAAAGCTGAACGCGGCATCAAACTTTGCGGCGCTGTATGCCTTCACATCGGCACAATAAGCGTCATAGGCACTTAGCAGCTTTTCCGCCTGCGGCGTCAAATGGGCGCCGCCGCCGTTCTTTCCGCCGATGGTGGAGGCAAGCAGCTTGCAGCCAAAGACGTCCTCGGCTGTGCGGATAATCCGCCACGCCTTGGAATAGGCCATCCCCATGGAGGCTGCGGCAGCGCGCAGCGAATGATGCTCCTCCACCCGGTGCAGCAGTGTTGCGATTCCCGGACCGAAGCAGCGTTCATTGTCATCGGTATAAAGACGTACCGTCAGTTTTAAATGTAAATCTTTTTCCATATTCCGAATATAGCACGTTTGCCGGTGGTCGTCAAACGTGTTTTTGTTTGCAAACAGCGTCCAATATGATAAAATGCAGATAGAAAACCAATTTTCGCCGGATAACCGGCGGCGGGGAGGATCAACCATGGACATGAAAAAAATTCGGCTGGGAAAAACAGACTTGATGGTGACAAAGACCTCGTTCGGTGCACTGCCGGTGCAGCGGATTAACCATACGGATGCAAAAGCCCTGCTGCGTCGGGCTTACGAGTCCGGTATTAACTATTTTGATACGGCCAATGCCTATACGGACAGCGAGGAGAAGATCGGCGAGGCGCTGCACGATGTGCGCCACCAAGTCGTGATCTCCACCAAGAGCGGCGGCGGGGATAAAAAGACGGTTGCCGCACATATTGAGGAGAGCCTGCGCCGGATGCAGACGGATTACATTGATCTCTTTCAGTTCCACAACCCGGCAGTTTTGCCGGACATCGACGACCCGGATGGCCCCTTTGCTGCTGCACTGGAGGCAAAAAAGAAGGGCTACATCCGTCATATCGGCATCACGAATCACCGCCTAAAGATTGCCCAGGCGGCCATTGATTCCGGAAATTTTGAAACGCTGCAATTTCCGTTCTGCTATCTTTCTTCCGAGAAGGATGTAGACCTTGTGAATCAGTGCAAGACCCATGACATGGGCTTTATCGCCATGAAAGGCCTGTCTGGCGGTATGCTGAACAATGCGGAGGCCTGCTATGCGTTCATGCAGGGCTATGACAATGTGGTGCCCATCTGGGGCATTCAGCATGAGTGGGAGCTGGATCAGTGGCTTTCCCTAACGGAGCAGAATGCGCAGATGACGCCCGCACTTCAGGCGGTTATCGACCATGACCGCAAGGAGCTTGCCCACAATTTCTGCCGCAGCTGCGGCTATTGCCTGCCTTGCACGGCCGGAATCGATATTCCCCAGGCGGCGCGCATGGCCATGCTTCTGCGCCGGTCTCCGTACAAGCCCTATATGACCGACGAGTGGTACGCCAAGATGCACAAAATTGAGGAGTGCGTTCACTGCAATGTCTGCAAGAGCCGCTGCCCCTACGAGTTGGACACGCCAGAGCTGCTTGCTTCCATGCTGAAGGATTACGACGCATTTTACGCCGAGCATCACAACGATTAAAAGGAGAATGACCCATGCTTTTTAAAAATGAAGAGGCCAGCTTGAAGCTGGAAGTCCTGCGCTACGAATTTCCCGCCGACGGCGGCGAGCCGAATTCCGATGACCGGAACTGGCTGGTGCTCCGCGGAACCTATACCGAGGGCGACAGCGTGATTGTGGATTCCAATTCCTGTCTGCTGACCTATGAACTGAAGGAACTGGCTACGGAGTTGAAGGTCATGAACGCTGGCATCAAGGACTCCTACGAAAGCGCCTATGTGGAGCCGTACTTCGAGTTTGCGGCGCAGGCTGACGGGGAAGACGGCTTCACCGTGGACGTGGCCTTTGCCATGCCGAACACCATGGAGGACATCGACTCTGCCGAGCTTGAATGTACGCTCACCAAGGCCGAGCTGGGCGAGCTTGTCAAAGAGCTGGATCGGCTCTGCGAAAGATACCCTGACAGGAAGTAAGTTGATTGAATGAGGTGAGCACTGTGCAATGTCCCTACTGCGGCGGAGAACTGGAAGCGGGCAATCTGTCTGTGGACAACGGCCGCTATATGGGCGACGTTTACTGGTTGCCAGAGGGAGAGGAGCCGCCCAACGGACTCCTGTTCACAAAGATCCGGGTGGAAAAGAAAGGCGGCTTTCTGCTGACGGAAAACGCCCATCCGTCAATTCCTGCTGCCCACTGTCCTGCCTGCAAAAAACTGATCATTTCATACGAATGATAAAAAAATTCTGCGTGCCATTGGCACGCAGAATTTTTTATCTGTTTTTTTACAGGGAATTTGCCTCGTTCACCACGCGCTGAATTGCCTCTGCAGCGTCGTCCGGCAGGACGTTGAAGCCGCCCTCGGCGTCCTTCAAATTCTGAATGTAATTCAGACGGTCAGACATACGGGCCTTCAGCTGGGCAACATACTCCTTGTCGGAGAGGTCGGGCACGAAGCCGGGCCACTCGCAGATCTCAATGTCGGAGAACGGACCCCACTTCTTGAAGGTGGCCTTGCCCTCGACAACGGCTTCCAGCACGCCCAACGTGTCTTCCTTCTGAACCTTCTTGCCCATGAACTCGCCGGTGTTGATGATATAGCAGGCCACGTTCTTCTCGGCAACCAGCTTCTTGAACTTCTCGTAGTCGTTCACCAACGGGTAGGTGCGGAACGGGTTTGCGTACGGCTCCACAACCAGTGCGTTGGGGTCGACGCCGGCTTTCAGACGCTCAGCGGAGGAACGCTTGGTGGCGAGGGTTGCACCCATGGCAGAAGCCAGGGAGGCGCCCTTCAGACGCACGATGGGGGGAATGGTCGGGTCCTTCATGATCCAGAAAATCGCGTTGACGGGGGAGTCAATCTTGTCGACGCGGTTGGGGGACCAGAGCTTGGACTTGATAGCGCGGCCGTTGCCGTTGCGGACGTCCTCGGTCACCAGAACAATTTTGCCGTCCTCATCCAGCGTTGCAGAGCAGTTCTGGGCGGTCAGCAGGAACTTGTTGTCCGGGGAGTTGACGGGATAATCGGCCGTCTTGTCGAAGTAAGTCGGCTCCAGCGCAATGGATGCGCAGGTGTCGGAGTTGATGATGAAGGCGTCGTCATGCAGCACCTTGATGGCGGGGTACTTTCCGCCGTGCTTGGCATGGGTCAGGGTGGACTTGCCGGAGCCGGACAGGCCGAACACGGCTGCGACGTACTTGGAACCGTCGTCCAGCGTGTATTCCTTCTGACCGCCGTGGCAGGAGGCGTAGCCGTTGCGGTTTGCAATGGCCCAGGCCAGCGTCAGCGTGCCCTTCTTGTGCTCACCGAAATAGCGCATGCCGAGGATGGCGGCGCAGTTGGTCTGCGTGTTGAAGTAGCACAGGCACTTCGGATCGCAGACGTCCTCCTGGCCGGGAGCACCCTTCCACTGGGGATCGGAGAAGATGTAAATGTCGGACTCCTTGCCATCGCCGACGGGCTTGGAGTTCTTGTACATCTTGACATACTCGGTGGACATATACTGGAAGTTCAGCATCCAGTTGTAAAGCAGGTTCTCCTCACCCTCGGGAATCAGCAGGTGAGCCTTGACCATGAACTCGGGGTCCAGGCCGATAAAGACCTCGGCGTGATACATGGTCTTGAAGCGGGTATCGTAGACTGCGTCCATGACGATTTTATCCAGCTTCGCCTCATCCACGCCGGGCTTGCCAGCAATGCGGCGGGCGGGAGCATAACGGCCGGTGATGGAGCCGTCGTTAAACAGCAGAACCTTGGCGTCGGGCTCCAGACCGAATTCCTCACCGCGATAGACCGGCATATCGGTCACGACGGTACCGGGAGAGTTCTTGGCCAGATCATAGGCCTCACGCAAAGAGTTAATCTTGATGACGTTATTGCCGTAGAAGGGGGCTTCAATAATGGAACGGGTCTTGGAAAAACCAACTTTTCCGGGCCCAATTTCGTTTCTGGAATAATAGGCTTTTGTTGACATATAAATCGCTCCTCCTGACAAAATATTTTTAGGTTGCTTACAAAAATTCTGATTGCTCTTTATAATACAGGAATTCAACCAAAAAATCAAGAGGAAAAACGTTTACTTTTGTGAATTCGCAAATAATCGGACAGACTGGCAAAACTTTGAAGGCTCAGCCGCTCCCCTCGAATGTCCGCGCTCAGACCGCAGGCGGCAATGGCTTCTTGAATGGCAGGCTTGCCGATTTCCGGCAGAGCGGAGGCGAGAGAGTTGACCAGTGTCTTTCGCCGCAGCAGAAACGCGCCCCGCATCACTTGGAAGAAGAACGCCTTGTCCTCCACGCAAACGGCGGGTTCCTTTCGCCGGACGCAGCGGATGACGGAGGACGTTACCTTCGGGGACGGGAAAAAGCATTCCCGGGGGACGTCGAACAACAGCTCCGTTTCCATGTAGTACTGCATCACAAGAGAGAAATATCCGCACTCACTGTCGCCGGGAGCGGCGCAAATCCGTCGGGCAACTTCCCGCTGAATCATCACGGTGATGGACTGAAATTGGGGCGTCTCCACAATTTTTGTCAGCACCGGCGTTGTAATGTTGTAGGGGAGATTGGAGCAGACAATGGGGGTCAGCCCGGCAAATTTCTCCTCCGCCAGGGCGCCCAGGTCGCATTTCATGACGTCACCGGGCACAACCTCCACATTGGAATAATCTGCCAGCGTCTCTGCAAGAACGGGCAGCAGCGTGTGATCCAGCTCCAGCGCCGTGACGGTTCCCGCGCGCTGGGCAAGCTCGGCAGTCAGAGGACCGACGCCGGGACCAATCTCCAGAACGCCGCAGGTTTCGTCTGCGCCGGAAGCCTCCGCAATCGCGCGGGGGATGCTGGGGTCAATGAGAAAATTCTGTCCCATGGATTTTGAAAAATGAAACCCGTGACGCGCAAGCACTTCACGGATGACTGCATAGTCGCAAAGATTCAAAGCGTTCCGCCGCCCTTTCCAAGTAAACTTAAAGTCAGTATAACAGAATTAGGGCCTGTTTCCAAGCAGGAAAAATCCCCGGCACATTCCGTGCCGGGGAAAGCATGAGTTAAAAGGGAGAATTAGTCGCTGAGCAGATAGACGGTGCAGGCTCTGCGGCCAAAATTGATGCACTGTGAATAGGTATCGTAGTACAGGTCCACCTTGTTGCCACGCACGCCGGTATCCTCGGCCACGGCAACGCCATAAACGACTCTGCCGTCATTGGTGAGAATATACATTTTGGTGCCCAGAGGAATCACATTTCTGTCCACGGCCACGGTGCCCACATGAACCGTGGTTCCAGTGGCTGTGCGGCTGTCCACGCCTGGGACGCCCTGCGTATAGGCGGTGGCCGTCATGGATTTGACGGAGGAGAACCGCATGGTTCCGCCGGACTGGAAGGCCAGAACGCCGCTGCCGTCGTCACTTTTAGAGACGGAGGCGATGCGGTCAGACGCAGAGACCGTGGAGACGGCGGTGCCCACCGCAACGATTTCGTTGACAGCGGTGGAATTTTCCTCATCCACGAACTGGCGGGAAACCAGCTCGCCGCCGGAATAGACCACTTCATAAACGGCGGTGCGGGTGCCGTCCTGTCCGGCCTGAACGACCTGCTCCGTGCCCTGGGGAAGATACACGGAGGGTGTGCGGACTGTTTCATAGTCCACGGACTCCACGACCTTGTCATAATAGGTCAGATCCTCCGCAATCGTCAGCTTGGTATAATCTCCGGAGAGATCGACCAGAACCATGTCCAGCGGAGTAGGCTCGATGTGCAGACGATTTAAAAGGGCAGAAATGGTCTCACCTTGGGAAGCGGCGGCAACAGTTGCACCGTCAAAACTGACGGAGACATTCTGACCGGCCTTTAGGGTAACTTCATAGCCGGAAGCCTTGGCTCCGACGTAGACCAGCTGGGAAGAAAAATCCTTGGCCGCGTTTGCATCTGCTGTGCGGTCCAGCACAATCGCAGAATCAGAAGCGCCAGTCAGAATATACAGAGCGTCAGCGCGATTTACCAGAAACAGACTCACGCATGCAACGCTTGCCAGAACGCAGACCAAAATGGAATACTGTTTCCATAACTCATGCAGTTTTTTCCAATGGTTTTGATGTTCCAAACAAATACCTCCTGAAGAGTTTTCCAAGACATTTTTTCCCGGCTTTCAATGTTGCAAATCCATTGATTACAAAGAAAAAATCAATTTGTAACTTTTGTTACTTCTCAAAAAACTGGGTTCAGTATACACCAAACTCCCACTCATGTCAAGTTTTCATGCAAATTGCGGTATTATGTCTCCCACTTTCGACAAAAAGACTCAAAACAATATGGAAATAAAAGTAAACGAAAGTTAAAAAAATTACAAAAAAGTGACAAGGAATGAATGCAGAAAAGAGCTCTGTACCCCAGAACGGAATACAGAGCTCTTTTTTCCAAAAAACGAAAATTTTTATTACTTTTTATTGCATTTCTGGAGAAAAACCAAGATCTTCCAGCTCGGAAACAGCTGCTGAGGCAGCGGTTTCATCACCGTCAAGGGTGACAAGCTTTTTCTCAAGAGAGACGGTGAACTTCAGTCCGGCGGCATTCAATCCGTCGGTAATTCGCTCTACGCAATGGGCGCACATCATGTCTGGAACGGATATTGTCTTCATAAAAATACACTCCTTTTATTTTATCAGCTTTTGAATGGTTTTCATTAGGTCGTCAATGACGTCCATCTGGCCGTTTTGAATATCCTGCACAACGCAGGTGCGAATATGATTTTCCAACAGCTCCCGGGAAAAAGCGTTCAGAGCGGCTTGAGCGGCCGATACCTGCGTGAGAATATCCGTGCAGTAGGCGTCTTTTTCCACCATGCCGCGGATGCCGCGGATTTGTCCTTCAATCCGGCTAAGGCGCTTTGTCAGCGCGTCATACTCCTCCGGGTCCCGATGTTTCGTCTTGTGGCAGCAGGCCTGGTCGTCCGAAAGCCTGCATTCCCGCATAATTTTTTCCAGTGTGCAGCCCTTTTCTTCGTCCATACAGGTGTTCTCCTTACAGTTTTTTTGTCCGCAGCCGCAGGGCATTGCCCACCACGCACAGGGAGCTTAATGACATGGCAGCGCCGGCAATCATGGGGGTCAGCAAGATGCCAAAGGCGGGGAACAGAATGCCGGCAGCCACGGGAATGCAGACGGTATTGTAGCAAAACGCCCAGAAAAGATTCTGCTTAATATCCCGTATCGTCAGGCGGGAGAGCTGAATCGCCCGGGGAACGTCTTTCAAATCGCTGCGCATGAGAATTAAGTCGGCGGATTCAATGGCAATATCGCTGCCGCTGCCGATGGCGCAGCCCACGTCGGCCTGTGCCAGAGCAGGGGCGTCATTGATGCCGTCGCCCACCATCATCACCGTTTTTCCGTCCTTTTGCAGCTGCTGGATCACAGCGGCCTTATCCGCCGGTAGAACCTCGGCAATGACCTCGTCCACACCGGCTTGCCGGGCAATGGAGGCCGCAGCGGCTTTCGTGTCACCGGTGAGGAGAACTGTACGGATGCCCTCTTTTTTTAGCGTTTCAATGGCTTCTCGGCTGGAGGGCTTGATGGGGTCGGACACGCCGATCAGACCAATCAGATGTCCGTCTCTGGCAAAATAAAGCAGCGTTTGACCCTTGGCACATAGGTCGGCTGTCTGAGAATCAAGAGCAGAGAGGTCAATGGAATGCTCATCCATCAGCCGCCTATTTCCGGCGAGAATGACGCTGCCCGCAATGGTGGCCTGTAACCCCCGACCCGGGAACTCCGTCAGATTTTCCGCACCCTGCACGGCGAGTCCATTCTCTGACGCATAGGCGGTCACGGCGCCTGCCAGCGGGTGAGCGGAGCCACTTTCCACGGATGCGGCATACATCAAAAGTTCCTGCTCTGAAATCCCGGCGGGAACCACAGCAGCCACGGCTGGCCGACCTTGCGTGACGGTGCCGGTTTTGTCCAGTACCACCGCGTTTACCTTGTGGGTAATCTCCAGCGCCTCGCCGGAGCGGATCAGAATGCCGTTGGAAGCGCCAAGCCCTGTTCCAACCATGATGGCAGTGGGGGTTGCCAGACCCAGCGCACAGGGGCAGGCAATCACCAGAACCGAAGTGAAAATCCGCAGAGCAAAGGCGAAGTCCTGCCCCAAAAGCAGCCACAAAATGGCTGCCAGAGCGGCAATGAAAATCACCACCGGGACAAAGACGCCCGCTACCCGGTCGGCGATCTTGGCAATCGGCGCTTTTTTGCCCTGCGCATCCTCCACAAAGTGAATGATTTTGGCAAGCGTTGTGTCATCACCTGTGCGGGAAACGCGAACTTGAAGAAGCCCGTCTTGACTGATGCTTCCACCAATGACGGTGCTGCCGGGTTCCTTTTCAACGGGCAGGCTCTCTCCCGTGAGCATGGCCTCGTTGACACTGCCGCGGCCCTGAACCACTTCTCCGTCCGCCGCAATTTTTTCGCCGGGCTTGACCAGAATCACGTCGCCCACTTTTAGGGTGGACGTCGGAACTTCCCGACCATTTTCTGCCAGAATGGCGGTGTCGGGCTTCAGTTCCATCAGCTTTGTGATGGCACCTTTCGTTTTCTGAACGCTGCGGGCTTCAAAAAACTTGCCTAGCATAATCAGCGTCAGCACGATGGCGGCGGACTCATAATATAAATGGTGGACATGGTGCATATTGTCGGAAATTAGAAACGTCATAACCAGACTGTACACAAAGGAGCAGGAGCTGCCGATGGTGACCAGAGAATCCATATTCGGATTTCCGTGAATTAAGGCAGAAAAACCGCTTTTGAGGTAGCTGCTGCCGAAAAATAGCACCGGAATCGTCAAAATCAGTTGCAAAACGGCAAAGTTGACGCCGTGAGTGTCCATGGAAAACAGATCTGGCAGGGGCAGGGGAGTGGGCAGCATCTGCCCCATCGATACATATAATAATAAAAGGGAGAAAATCGCCGCACCGATCAATCGCCGCTTTTGCGCTTGATAGTCATCATTGGAGTTCTTCTTCGCTTCAGACGATTGTTGTTCCGGATGCTCGGCGTGCAGTTCAATGCCAAAACCGGCCTTTTCGACCTTGGCACAGATCATTTCCGGGGTGGTTTGCGTTTCGTCATAGACAATATCCATCAGATTTGTCGTCAGATTTACATCGCTGCGCTCCACACCGGGGAGACGGCGGGTGACTTTTTCCACGGATGCGCTGCACGCGGCGCAGTGCATCCCAATAATTTCGTATTTTTCCTCGCGCATAAAAATCCTTTCTCAGCAGATACCCCTGGGGGGTATTTTAAATACACATATAATATATACCCTATGGGGGTATCTGTCAACTGCTCTTTTGGAGTAGTATCCCCGGTGAAAATAAAAAGCGAGACGAAAAATTCCGTCTCGCTTTTCATTATTGCAAATTTTGAAGCTGTTTATTTTTTGCTTTGATCTTCCCCGCAGGAAACAGCAGGCTGTTCTGACTGACGCTCGGCACGGACTTCCTCTTTTGCCTGTTGGAGAATTCTGCGGTCAGCTTTCGTAGTGAGTTGGCGCTCGTCAAAACCGGCAAAGAGATCCGGGCGGCGGAGCATGGTGCGCTTATAGCTCTCTTTTTTTCGCCAGGCGGCGACTTTTGCGTGGTCGCCGCTGGTCAAAATCTCTGGAACCTTCTGCCCGTGCCATTCGGCAGGGCGGGAATACTGGGGATATTCCAGAAGCCCATTCCAGTGGGATTCTTCTGTGTAGCAGCTTTCCTCCGGCAGGACGCCGGGAACCATGCGGCAGATGGCATCGCACACTGCCATGGCGGGAATTTCGCCGCCGGTGAGCACAAAGTCACCCATGGAAATCTCTTCGTCCACGCATTCCTCAATAAAGCGCTGGTCAATGCCTTCGTAGTGGCCGCAGACCAGAATCAGATGGTCGTGCTGGGCTTTCAGCTCTTTCGCCACCTCCTGGTTAAAGGTACGGCCGCAGGGGGACATGAAAATGGTATAGGCTTCAAAATCGTTGGTGTCCCAGAGAATGTGGCGCCAGCAGCGATACAGGGGATCAGCCTGCATGATGGCGCCTCGGCCTCCGCCGTAGGGATAGTCGTCCACCTGCATCTGCCTGTTGGTGGTATAGTCCCGAATCTGGTGGGTCTGAATGTTGATATAACCCCGCGCCTGGGCACGGCCCAGAATGGAGGCATTCAGCATGGCGTCCACCGAATCGGGAAACAGCGTCATAATATCAATTCTCATCGACAGCCAGCCCCTCCAGCATATGAACCTCCATGCGGTTTTCGTCCAGGTCCACGGATTTGATGAATACACCCGGCACAGCCGGAATCAGGTATACTTTTTCGCCCGTCACCGTATAAACTTTATGGGCGGGATATTGCTCAACCAGCGTCAGCTTGCCGATGGCATCGCCTGTGTCGGCGTCGCATACGTCCAGACCCAGCAGTTCCTCGTCAAAGCATTCGCCGGGGGCAAGATGCGCATCCTCCCGACGAACCGAGAACTCTTGACCTTTCAGATCAAGCGCCGCATTCATGTCATCCACCCCGGGCAGCTTTAAAAGCACCAGACTTTTGTGGACATGATTGGCAGTGGGGGAGACGGGCTTTCCGCCCAGATAAAAGGTCTTGAATCGTGTCAAGAAGGCAGGCTCTTGATTGATGGGCTGAACCCGAACCTCACCACGGATGCCGTGGGCATTGACGATCCGGCCAACTTTTATAAATTCCAGTTTCATAGAGAAACTCCTTTGTTCAAACTTCTACATGATGCACTTATTGTACCATACAAGCAGAAATATGTCAGCAATCGGTGCGGAAAAAACCGCCCGCAGTTACGCGGACGGTTTTTCACTCAATCTACAATGTCGACGGAAACCTTGACCCCGGTTCGCTGGGCGTAAGAGCGCACAACTGTGCGGATCTCCTTGGCGATGCGGCCTTGACGGCCGATTACCTTACCCATGTCGTCGGGGGCAACGCGCAGCTCCAGCGTCAGCTCCTGATCGCCCTGTACTTCCGTAACGGAGACGGCGTCAGGATCATCCACGAGGTTTCTGGCGATGTAGAGCAGCAAGTCTTTCATGCGGCTCCCTCCAGCTTAGAGGACGTCCACTTTTTTCAGCAGGGCACGGACGGTATCGGTGGGCTGTGCGCCGGACTTGATCCAAGCCTGTGCGCGCTCGCCATCAATCTTGATCTCGGCGGGGGAGACGCAGGGATTGTAAGTGCCGATCTCCTCAATGAAACGGCCATTGCGGGGGAAACGGGAGTCAGCAACGACAACGCGATAGAAAGGAGCCTTCTTGGCGCCGAGACGGCGCAGTCTGATCTTAACCATAGTAAATGTACCTCCAAATAAAATTGTTTAATTTATCTCGATAAATGCGTGAGCACTTATACACAAAAGAATTATTTGCGCTTTTTGCGGCCCATACCGTGCATCATTCCGCCACTGCGGGAAATGCGACCCTTGGAAAACTGCTTGGTGAGTTGCTGCATCATGTCAAACTGCTTCAAAAGACGGTTGACATCCACCACTTCAAGTCCGCAGCCGGCGGCAATCCGCTTTTTCCGGCTGGCATTTAGAATCTGGGGATTTTCCCGCTCCAACGGAGTCATGGAGAGAATGATGGCTTCCGTATGTCCCATCATCTTATCATCGATGGTGGCGCCTTCCAGCTGCCGACCCATATTGCCGGGCATCATGCCGGCCAGCTGGGAGAGGTCTCCCATGCCGCGCAGCTGCTGAAGCTGATCATAGTAGTCCTGCAGAGTAAATTTGTTTTTGCGGAGCTTTTCCTCCAGCTTTGTGGCCTGCTTTTCGTCGTAGGTCTGCTGCGCCTTTTCAATCAGCGTCAGCATATCGCCCATGCCGAGAATGCGGGAGGCCATGCGGTCGGGGTGGAAGGGCTCGATCATATCCAGCTTTTCGCCGGTGCCCACAAATTTGATGGGTTTTCCGGTGGTGGCGCGAATCGAGAGAGCCGCACCGCCGCGGGCGTCGCCGTCCAACTTGGTCAGCACCACACCGTCGATTCCCAGCGCCTCATCAAAGGCGCCGGCTGCATTGACGGCATCTTGACCGGTCATGGCATCGACCACCAGCAGAATCTCGTTGGGGTGAACGGTGGCCTTCATGCGCTTTAGCTCGTCCATCAGCGCCTCGTCCACGTGGAGACGGCCGGCGGTATCGAGAAAGACCATGTCATTGCCATAGTCTTTTGCGTGCTTGATTGCTTCCTGCGCGATCTTTACCGGATCACCTTGACCCATCTCAAAGACGGGAATGTTCAGCTGAGAACCTACCACCTGTAGCTGCTCAATGGCCGCGGGGCGATAGACGTCGCAGGCTACCAGCAGTGGACGCTTGGCGTGCTGCTTTTGCATGTAGCCTGCCAGCTTGGCACCGTTGGTGGTTTTGCCGGCACCCTGCAGACCAACCATCATCACGACGGTGGGGGGCTGGGAACCCATGGTAATTTTTGCGTTGGTACCGCCCATCAGCGCGGTCATCTCTTCGTTCACGATCTTGATGACCTGCTGGGCCGGGGTTAGGCTGTCCAGAACATCGGATCCAACAGCCCGCTCGGTCACCTTTGCAACAAAATCCTTAACCACCTTATAGCTGACGTCGGCTTCCAGCAGGGCAAGGCGAACTTCCCGCATGCCTTCCCGGACGTCGTTTTCCGAAAGGCGGCCTTTGCCGCGCAGCTTTTTAAAGGTGGAGCTTAATTTTTCAGTCAGTCCTTCAAATGCCATGGATACTCCTAAATCAATCTCTCAAGGCCGCTGTGTCTGCTTCAATGGCCTGGGCCAATTCGGTCAGACGCGCGTCCTCATACTGACGATAGTTGATGGTTTTAATTTCTTCAGCTGCGGCAGCAATCGCATCAAGATGGCCGCGCATCTGCTCAAAGCGCTGAATCAAGCCGGTTTTATCCTCAATTTCCTGCATCTGCGCTTCTGCTCGGACAATTACGTCTCGCACACCTTGACGGGAGATGCCGGCGTTTTCTGCAATCTCGGAAAGAGACAGATCATCATTATAATAGAGGTCAAAAAACTCCCGCTGCCGATCCGTCAAGAGTTCTCCATAAAAATCATAGAGCATGGTCATCCGATAAGTTTGATTTTTCATGCAGAAAACTCCTCCCTGTAAAGCTGTATCACTTTACAACAAAAGATAGTTTACAGGAAAACGGAAAAAAAGTCAAGGGGAAAAAGGAGAGAAAACAAAAAAGCCGTGGGGATCGAAAGATTGGTTAATCAGCTTTTTCCCGTTTAAAACCTTAAACAATACATTCCTGCATATCATGTGGTACAAATTGTCATAATTCATCAAAATATTGGCGGAAAATTTAGGATAGTGACGAAATTGGCCCAAAGGCATTGCGAATCCTAAAGAAAATGACTATACTGTAAACATGAAAAGCCGGCCTGTCAATTTACGGCTTTCAATAATTAAGAGGAATAGGGAGGAAAAAAACTATGTTGGGTTCATTCTTTATGAACTGGCTGGGCAGGGAAACTCTTGTCGCAGCCGACGACACCTGGACGTTGATGCTGGTGATGTGTGCCGGTGTCGCTCTGGCAATCTTTCTGGAGCAGAAGTATAGATGGGCGTCTAAGGTTTCCGGCGCAATCATTGCTCTGATTGTTGCTATGCTACTTGCAAACTTCAATATCATTCCCACCAGCTGCGTGCTGTATGATGATATTGTGTGGGGCATCGTGGTGCCGATGGGCATTCCGCTGCTGCTGCTGCAGTGCAACATCAAGAAAATCTTCCGGGAAACCGGCCGTATGCTGACAATCTTCGTGATCGGCGCAGTCGGTACGGTAGTGGGCGCGTTCCTTGCTTATTTCCTGCTGCGCGGACCCTTTGGCAACGCACAGGATTTGGCAAAGGTGGCAGCCATGATGACCGGCTCTTACATCGGCGGCGGCGTGAACTTTGCAGCAATGGCTTCTCAGTATGCCGCCGGTCAAGATCTGACGGCAGCAGCCACTGTGGCAGACAACTTGCTGATGGCTGCCTACTTCTTCGTGCTGATTGCCTTTGCCGGCATGAGATTCTTCCGTAAGAACTTCCGCCATCCGCTGATCGACGAGGTTGAGGCTGATACCGCCAACCGCGATGCCGCTCAGACCCAGGCCGCTGCTTTCTGGAGCCGCAAGGATATCTCCCTAAAGGACATCGCCTTCAACTTCGCCTACTGCATCGCCATCGTTTGGGTTTCCAAGCTGGTCGCCGGCGGCATCGCAGGCTGGATCCCCGAGGATCCCAACGCTTTCCTGGACTTTGTGGGCAAATTCTTCGGCAGCCAGTATGTCTGGATCACGACGTTCTCCGTGATTGTGGCGACCTTCATGGATAAGAAGGTGGAGCAGCTTCACGGTTCTCAAGAGCTGGGTACATATCTCATTTACCTGTTCCTGTTCGTCATCGGCGTTCCTGCAAACATTATGACCGTTCTCACCAAGTCTCCGCTGCTGCTGGCTCTGACCGCCATTATGGTCATTGTCAACATGCTCTTCTGCTTCCTGGCAGCGAAGCTGTTCAAGTTCAATCTGGAGGACGCCATCATCGCATCCAACGCCAACATTGGCGGACCCACCACCGCTGCCGGCATGGCAATCTCCCAGGGCTGGTCCGCTCTGGTTGGCCCCGCTATGCTGATCGGCACACTGGGCTATGTCATCGGAAACTATCTCGGCGTGATTGTCGGCACCGTGCTGGGCGCCTAATTCTAAATTCGTTTTCTAACTCTAACAATCATCCGGCGTGCTCCCCAGAGGGGCACGCCGGATACAAGCAAAAGAGGGATTTTCCATGTATTTCGATGCACATTCAGATATCTGGTGCGATGTCACCAATCGCCGCCTAAGAGGGGAGACGAACGTTTTCCACAACCATCATCTTCAGCGCTTTCAAAAGGGCGGTGTCGAGGGCAGCATTTTTGTAATCTGGGTTGATCCGCCTTATGACGCGGATTATCAGAAGAGAACCAAGCAGATTATGGACTGTGCCCGCGCTGAGATGGCAGAGTGCACGGACTTCCGCATTGTTCACAACGCTGAGGAGATGCGTAAAGCCAAGGCCGACGGAAAAATCTATGTCTTTATCGGCATTGAGGGTTTAGCAGCCATTGGCGATGATGTGGCGAAGATCGACGAGTATTATGATTTCGGCGCACGCCACGCGATCTTAACCTGGAACGAGGCCAATGCGCTGGGCGCAGGCGCACTTTCCGGCAAGGATTATGGCTTGACAGAAGCTGGTAAAAAGGCAGCTCGCAAGATTCAAGAGAAGGGGATGCTGCTGGATACTTCCCATCTGAACGAGGCGGGATTCTGGGATGTTGCGAAGCTGGCGACCAAGCCGTTTATCGCTTCCCACTCCAACACCAAGACCCTGTGCGATGTGCCCCGGAATCTGACGGATGAGCAGCTCCGGGCAATCCGTGACGTGAACGGTGTGGTGGGTTTGAATGCCTTCAATCTGTTTATCGACCATGATCCCAAGAAAGAGACCGTGGAGCGACTTGCCCAGCACGCCGCGCATATGATCGACGTCATGGGCGTTGACCATGTGGGCTGTGGCTTTGATTTCTTCGAGTTCATTGAAAGCGAAGAAACCATGGGCACCATGACTTCCACCGGCAGCCCCAGTACCATCGGGCTGGAGGACTGCTCCAAGATTCCCAATCTCTTTGCCTGCTTTGACAAGATGGGCATGAGCAAGGAAGATCAGGAAAAGATTGCCTACAAGAATTTCCAGCGCGTCGTGAAGGACGTGATGGGCTGATGAAAAAGATCCCGCCGCTTGCAAGCGGCGGGATCTTTTTGCTCTTCAGAAGAATTTGGGCGTCATACCCCAGATGGAAACGCAGTCCTCTTTTTCATTATTAATATATTTGTGGGGCTGTGTGCTGTAAAAAAACATGCTGTCGCCGGGATAGAGCTGATACTGCCGCCCTTCCAGCAGGACGGTCAGAATACCGGAGAGCACGTAGCCACACTCTTCCCCCGCATGGGTGACGCAGTCGTGATCGTAGGTTTCGCCGCCCTTCAAGGTGACTTTCACCAAATCCAGCACATGCTCCATATGCTCCGGCACTAGCAGGTCGTACCGGCTGCTGCCTTGACAGGTGATAATGGATTTGTGATCGCCGCGCCGAATGATGCTGCACGACTGGGCGGTTGCATCCTCAAAAAAATAGTTGAGGTTGGTATCCAACGCCTGCGCAATCCGATACAGGCTAACCACCGAGGGAACCACCATGTCCCGCTCAATCTGACTGATTAAGCCTGTGCTAACACCGCTTTTTACTGACAGGTCGGCGATGCTCAATCCTGCGCTTTTTCGCAGCCTGCGGAGCTGGGACCCGATTTGCAGTTCCATGTACAATCCTCCCGGAGTTTTTTCTTTAATAATATTTATCTTATCAAATTTTCAAAAAAAGGTCAATGCACGGATCGAATGATGGAAGTTCTGACACTTGCGGGTAAACGGGAAAACGTGATATACTATATTCTGTAATTTTATCGATGAAGGGCAAGGAGTGAGAACGTGGAGGAAACAAGAACGAAACTGGCTCCCGGGGTCTATCTGACCTGTTTGCCGGCAAGAAAGTTTAAGACCAGTCTACTGTCCGCTCAGTTTGTGACACCGCTGACGGAAGAGAATGCGGCAGTCAATGCATTGCTGCCGGCTGTTTTGCGCCGTGGCACGATGCAGTACCCCGATATGACCAGTCTCAATGCACAGCTTGACAACCTATACGGCGCACAGGTTGATTATACGGTTCGCAAGAAGGCCGAAAGCCACTGCGTAGGTTTTGTGGCCAGCTTTATTGATGACGCCTTTGTCCCTGGTAAAGAGACGCTGTTGGAGAAGGTTGCCTCCCTGCTGGGGCAGCTGATTTGTGAGCCGGTGACCCGGAACGGCCGTTTCCTCCCGGAATATGTGGAGAGTGAACGGGCCAATCTGGTGGACACCATCCGGGGCATCTTAAACGATAAGCGGGACTATGCCGAGCTGCGGCTGCTGCAGGAGATGTGTTGCGGCGAGCCATATGGCGTCAGCCGGTTTGGTAGCGAGCAGCGGGCAGAAAAGATTTCCGCACAGAAGCTCTATGCCACCTATACGGATTTGATTTCCTCCACCCGACTGGAACTTTTCTATTGCGGCAGCGCAGCACCCGAGCGGGTGCAGGACGCCCTGCTGAATGCGCTTTCCACCCTGCCGAGAGAGAACGTCCGCCCGCTGACGCTGACGGAGGTTCATACGCCCCGGGGCGAAATCAAGACCACCACAGAGGCAATGGACGTGACGCAGGGCAAGCTGGGCATGGGCTTTTCCTGCGGGAGCGACGATTTTCCGGCGCTGCTGATGGGCAACACGCTGTTTGGCGGTTCCAGCAATTCCAAGCTTTTTCTGAATGTGCGGGAGAAGCTGTCCCTTTGCTATTATGCGTCTTCCATCTATCACCGGCAGAAGGGGCTGATTACCGTTTCCTCCGGCATTGAGTTTGAGAATTATCAGCGGGCTTACGATGAGATTTTGACGCAGCTGAAGGCCGTTCAGGAGGGAAAAATGGACGATTGGGAGCTGGAGGGCGCGCGAAGTACGCTGCTCAATGCGTATGCTTCCATCGGGGATTCTCAGGTCAAACTGGAAAACTTTTATCTCGGACAGGCTGCCACCGGTCAGGAGGAGACGCCGGAGGAGCTGGCGGAGCAGATTCGCAGAATGGACGACAAGCGGATTTTTGAGGCCATGCAGTCTGTGAAACTGGATACCGTGTACTTCCTAAAAGGAAAGGAGGCTGCGGAATGAAAGAGACTTTTTACGAACGGATCGGAGAATCCGCCCTGCGGGAGGTCCTTCCCAATGGCCTAATGGTCTGCGTTGTTCCAAAGCCGGACTTCGCCAACAAGTACGCCTTTTTTGCCACCCGCTACGGCGGAATGGACGTGCGGTTTCAAAAGGACGGGGCGTGGCTGAATACCCCTGCCGGAATTGCCCACTATCTGGAACACAAGATGTTCGACACCAAGGAAGGCAACGCCCTGCAGGAGTTGGCCAAAAACGGCGCCGAGCCCAACGCGTTTACCTCCAATGCCATGACGGGCTACTATTTTGATTCCACTGATCATTTTGAGGAAAATTTGAAAATTCTGCTTTCCTTTGTCTCCATTCCGTATTTTACAGATGAGAGTGTTGCCAAGGAACAGGGGATTATCGGACAGGAAATCCGCATGATTGAGGATAACCCCGACTGGCAGATTTACAATCGGATGATGCACGCCATGTACCAGAACAATGCGGGGCGAATTTCCGTAGCCGGCAGCATTGAGAGCATCAAAGAGATTACGGCGCAGACACTTTACGATTGCCACAAGGCATTCTACACGCCCTCCAACATGATTTTGACGGTGGTGGGCGATGTCGACCCGGTGCATATTGTGGATCTTGCACGCAGCGTTTTGCCTCGGGAAGGCGGCGCGGTCATTCCCAGAGACTACGGTGAGGAGCCGGCGGCTGTGGGGGAGAAAGAGACGACCACAAAGATGGAGGTCTCCTGCCCACAGTTTCTGGTGGGCTATAAATGCACTCCGGCGCAGGATGGCGAGGATTTTCTCCGCCGTCAGCTGCTGGGGGATTTTGCCTGCGATCTGCTACTGGGCGAGTCCAGCCCCCTTTACCTACGGCTTTATGAGCAGGGACTGATTAACGGAACCTTCGGCAGCTCCTTTGAGATGCTGCCGGGCATGGCCTATCTGTATGCCGGCGGCGACAGCAAGGACGCAAAAACGGTTGTGGCAGAGATCCAGAAAGAAGTTGACCGGGTTATCCGGGAGGGACTGGATGAGGCGTATTATCAGCAGGTACGCAGAGCATCCTTCGGCAGTATGCTCCGGGATCTCAACTCCTTTGAAAATATTGCGGTCTCTTTGACAGAAGGGTATTTCCACGGCTACGATACCCTGCGGTTCCCACAGGTGTTTGATACGATTGAAAAAGAGGATGTCACGGCGTTTTTGAAAGAGAATCTGACCGAAGAGCACACCGTGCTCTCCCAGATTCTGCCCCGTGCCTAACGAAAGAAGGAACAAGCATTGAACGTGATCACAGATTCTCCTATCAGCTTTCCGGGCCTGTTTGGTGACTGGCAGTTTACTGCCAGCTCCATCGCCTTTCACCTTGGCGGTCATCCTGTATATTGGTATGGTATCATCCTGGCATCTGGTGTCCTGTTTGGTCTGCTGCTGTGCTCGAAACAGGCAAAGCGGTTTGGATTGACGTCGGACAGCGTTTTGGACATTGTGCTCTGGGGTGTGCCCATCGGCATTCTGGGCGCCCGCACCTATTATGTCATTTTCTATCTGGACCTGTACCGAAAGGAAGGTGGAGGTCTGGACTGGGGCAGAGTCATTGCCATCTGGAACGGCGGCCTTGCAATTTACGGCTCGGTCATTGCGGTCTTTATTCTGGCGTTTGTCTACTGCCGCCGCCACAAGATCAAGATGGGCGCCATGACGGACCTTTGTGTGATGGGTCTGCTGTTGGGTCAGGCCATCGGCCGCTGGGGAAACTTTATGAACCGGGAGGCCTTCGGTAGCTTTACATCGTTGCCTTGGCGCATGCGCCTGTGGGTCAGTGCCACCCAGTACATTGAGGTTCATCCGACCTTTTTCTACGAGAGCTTCTGGAACGTCTGCGGACTGTTGCTGGCCATCTTTGTGGTGACAAAGGCGCGCCGATTTGACGGTGAAAATACCTGGTTCTATTTCCTGTGGTACGGTCTGGGTCGATTCTGGGTCGAAGGCCTGCGGACGGACAGCCTGTATCTCTTCGACTGGACGTTGTTTGGAGAGCCGATTCGGGTTTCGCAGGCGCTGTCCTTTGTCATGATTCTGGTATCTGCCGTTATGCTGTTTTTTCAGATCAAAATACGAAAGCGCAATCCAGACGACTTGATGGTCAATCAAATTGCAGGTTCGGACACCGAAATAGCGGAAAATTCGGAGGCAGCACCCGCTTCTGATGTGGGAGAAGCCACCGATCATATTCATCATTGCGATACGGAAGAAGGAGAGGATCACACAGATGGCAACACTCATTGACGGAAAAGCCCTTGCAGCAAAAATCAAAGCACAGCTGATTGAGGAGGCAAAGACCCTGCCGCGCAGACCCGGTCTGGCGGTCATTCTGGTTGGAAAAGACCCCGCCTCCAGAATTTACGTAACGAACAAGGAAAAGGACTGCGAACAGTGTGGCTTTCTTAGCTACGAATATAAACTGCCGGAGGAGACCTCCGAGGACGAAATTCTCGACATGATCGGCTACCTAAATAACAACGCCAAGGTGGACGGAATTCTGGTTCAGATGCCTGTTCCGGCCCAGCTGGATGAAGAAAAAATTATCTTTGCGATTTCCCCGGACAAAGATGTGGATGCCTTCCATCCCGTGAATGTGGGACGTATGGTGATTGGCGACCCGGTGTTCCTGCCCTGCACTCCCGCCGGCATTATGGAGATGTTTAAGGAATACAACATTCAGATCGCCGGAAAGCGCTGCGTGGTGCTGGGACGGTCCAACATTGTCGGCAAGCCCATGGCAACACTGCTGATGCAAAATGACGGTACGGTGACAACCTGCCATACCAAGACGGAGAATCTGGCCAAGTACACCCGTGAGGCCGACATTCTGGTTTCCGCTGCCGGGCACCGCAATCTGGTGACAGCGGATATGGTGAAGGACGGCGTCGTGGTCATTGATGTGGCCATGAACCGCAACGAGGAGGGAAAGTTCTGCGGAGACGTGGACTTTGCGGAGGTTTCCAAGAAGGCCTCTTACATTACGCCGGTTCCCGGCGGCGTGGGTCCCATGACCCGGGCGATCCTGCTGAAGAACATCTTGACGGCTTCCAAGCGGCATCAAGGAATTCAGTAAAACAGAAAAAAGCAAGAGCGGAATGCGCAGGAAGAACCTGCGGTTCCGCTCTTTTTGCTCCACAGGCAAAAAAGCGGCACACCGAAATCGGTGTGCCGTTTATGTATACAGAATTTACAGGGCGTGAATACCGCCTACAAAATAACGGGAGTAATAATCTTCGTAAAGGCTGCTGATCACAACGCCGCCGCTGCGGGCAGAGGAGGCGTGAATGAACTGACCGTTGCCGATGTAGATGCCGGCGTGGGAACAGGCCTTTCCGAGACTGCGACTGGGATCACAGAAGAACACCAGATCGCCGGAATTCAAAGCGGAGACAGACCAAACTTTGTTGCCAACGCCGCTCTGCCACTGGCCGGTAGCCGTGTGGGGAAGGGAGACGCTGAACTGCTTGTAGATGTACATGGTGAAGCCGGAGCAGTCAAAACCGCTGGGGGAGGCACCACCATAGGAATAACGGGTTCCCAGATACTGCTTGGCAAGTGACACGACTTTAGAGCCGGAAGAACTTGCCGAAGAGGAGAGATTCAAGAAATCACTGCGGATATAACCTTGGGTTCCGTACTGGCAGGTAACTGCGTACCAACCGTTTGTGAATCCGGTGACGGTGACGGTTGTTCCTTTGGAAACGGTAGCGGCACAGGCACCCTCCACAGAAGCGGAGGAACGAACATTTACGCCGTCGCTGTTCACGATTCCGTAGGAGGTGAATACACCGTCAGAATCCTCAATTAAATAATCGGAAGATACATAGCCAGTGGAGCCGTTATAGGAGATCTGATACCAGTCGGCAGCGGAGCCACCCAAAATAGCGACGGCACTGTCCTTGTCAAGCGTGGTAACAATGGAGGAAGAAGTGGAGGCCTCAGAACGCATTCTGACGGCAGAGCCGGTAATGGAACCAACTCCGGTTGCAATGTCGGCCGCAAAAGCGGTGGCAGCCAGCAGCATAGTCGTCATGACGGAAAAAATCAGGACTTTTGCTGCCCTGCCTGCAAAGTGTGTCATTGGGATACGCTTCCTTTCTCGTCTTCTTTGGTTGGGAGGAATGAAAAGAGAAGTTATTTCTCCTTACCGGCCAAAGCACGCTCCAGCCAGATCGAGCCAATATCCATCGCGGAGTAGAGACTGTCTTTCTCACTCTTCTTCACGATTCGATCACGGGATTTGAGATCCGGATCCGTCAGCTGAAGCTGAACGGAGACCTTTGTGGCCACATCCATGTCCTGCATTTTCTTGGTTTGCAGAATCTGAATCATGATGATATATTTTTCTGCCATCGTTCCGTAGTAAATCAAGTTGTCAACCCGACGAAGCGGATGGCCCTTGTAAATGAGACCTTCTTGAGTCGTTTTTGCTTCTGCCATAAAATGCTCCTTCAAAAAGTTTGTAACCAAATTGTAACAGATTTTTTCCAATCTGTCAATGATGATACCTTGTTTTTCTGACGGAAAAATCCTGGGTTTTTCTTGCAATTCCACGAAAAAATACAGAAAAATTCCGCACCACACAGTGGAAAGTCAAATTGTTACTTTTCACTATGATGATGCGGAATTTTAATGTTGATTAGGATAATTGGTAAAAAACCGGTAACAAACTGTTACTGCCCGAGATACTTTTTCACCAGGACCTGCAGCAGCTCATCCCGATCAATCTTGCGGATCAGCGTACGCGCATTGTTGTGGTTGGTGATGTAGGTGGGATCTTCGGAGAGAATATAACCCACAATCTGATTGATGGGGTTGTATCCCTTTTCTTCCAGCGCTTGATAAACCGTGGATAAGATTTCATGGATTTCCATGTCCTTTTCCATGGCAATGTTAAACTTTCTGGTAAAATCGTCCATAAAGACACCACCCTTCCTTGGAAGTCCTACTTAGTATACTCGTTTTTCCTGTTTCTGTAAAGCGGTTTTCAGATGATTTTTTCCCGGGCTCAGCGCAGGGAAGCGTCCAATTCCGCTTTCAGCGCGTCCAGAATGCTCTGGACATCGTCATCGGCTTCGGCTGCGGTTAGGTTGCGGTCATCGGAGCGCAGCGTCAAGTTAAAGGCAACGCTTTTCTTGTCGGGAGCGATGCCGGGGCCAGTGTAGATATCAAACAGCGCAACGTCTTTCAAAAGACCCTTGGCACCGCGGCGAATGCAATCCTCCAGCGCGGCAACGGTAATGTCTTTTTTGCAGACCACAGCGATGTCGCGGGTGACGGCGGGGAAGCGGGGCAGGGGTCGATAGATGGGCGCGGGTGCTCTGGCTGCGAGCAGAGAATCAAAATCCAGCTCGGCTGCGTAGAGGTCATTGCTGACGCCGTAGTTTGCCGCGACCATGGGATGAACCTGGCCGAAAACACCCAGCAGCTTGTCGCCGCAATAAATCTTGGCACAACGGCCCGGATGGTAGGAGGGATTGCCGGCTTCCGCCACATAAGAGACGTTTTCAATTCGCATCCCGGCCAGGACAGTTTCCACCGCGCCCTTGAGGGTAAAGAAGTCCATGTCGGGGCCGTAGGCACCCAGGGACAGAACCTTCGGCTCGTTGGCAAGGCCGTCTTCACGCTTGAAATAGATACGGCCCAACTCATAGAGCTTTGCGGAGGGATTGTGGAAGTTGCAGTTGCGGGTCAGAATTTCCAACATGGGGGGCAGGGTGGTGGTGCGCATGATGGAGGTGTCCTCGCCCAGGGGATTGAGAATCTTCAGAGAATCCCGCAGCTTGGAATCTGCCGGCAGGTTGATTTTGTCGTAGTAGGAGGGGCTGATGAAGGAGTAGGTGATGATCTCGCTGTAACCGCAGTCACGGCAGAGGGCACCCACGGCATTTTCGGCCAGCTGCACCTCGGAATAGCCGCCCTTGGCAGCTGCTCCGCCCATCAGCGTAATGGGAATTTTGTTGTAACCATGGAACCGGGCAACTTCCTCGGCAATGTCGGCGTTGCCTTCCACGTCGCCGCGCCAGGAGGGAACGGAGATCGTGTCGCCGTCCACCTTGAAGTCCAGTTTTTCGAGGATGCGAACCATCTCGTCACGCTTCACATCGGTGCCCAGCAGGGCGTTGACCTTTTCCGGTTCCAGCTTGACGGTGTGCGGAGCAGAATCCTTGGCAATGACGTCCATCACGCCGTCCACCACTTCGCCGGCACCCAGAAGCTCTACCAGCTCGCAGGCACGCTGCACGGCCTTCATGGTGTTCATCACGTCCAGACCCTTTTCATAGCGGGCAGAGGCCTCGGAGCGCATATTTAGGGCAACGGCGGTACGGCGCACGGAGGCACCGTTGAAGTTGGCGGACTCGAAGAGCACCTGGGCGGTATCGCCTACGATCTCAGAGTTAGCGCCCCCCATCACGCCGGCCACACACACGGGCTTGTGCTCGTCGCAGATGCACAGCATGGAGGTGGTCAGCTCGTGATCCTTGCCGTCCAGCGTCTGGATAGTCTCGCCTTGATGGGCGGTGCGGACAACGATCTTGCCGCCCCCTACGCAGGAAAAGTCAAAGGCGTGCATGGGCTGGCCGTATTCCAGCATGACATAGTTGGTGATGTCCACGATATTGTTGATGGGGCGCACGCCGGAATTGCGCAGCCGCTCCCGCATCCAGGCGGGGGAGGGGGCAATCTTGACGTTTTTGACCATGCGGGCGGTATAACGCGGGCACAGGTTCGCGTCCTCAATCTCAATGTCCACCAGGTCGGCAATGCTGCCGCCGCAGCCCTTGACAACGGGGATGTGCAGCTTGATGGGCTTATCAAAGGTGGCGGCCGCCTCACGGGCAAGACCGATGACGCTCAAGCAGTCCGGGCGGTTGGGGGTGATCTCAAATTCCACGATGTGATCGTCGTAACCGATGAGCTTGGCGATATCATCACCGGGCTTGCAGTCCTCATTGAGAATCCAGATGCCATCTTCGATGCAGTGGGGGAATTCGGCCTGCTGGGCATGAAGGTCTGCAAGGGTGCAGATGCCGGACTTTGCCGTATCATAGGCGACCAGATCGCCTGCATGGAGGTTCTGGCAGGGGCAGGAGAAGATCTCCACAGGGCCCTTTCCAGTGTCCAGCACCACGTCGTAAGCGCTATATGCTTTGGTGGTGACTTCCGTCACTTTGGCGGCGATCACCTTGCCGAAAATCTTGTCGCCCGGGGCAATATCGGGGGCGATGGAGGGGGCTTCGCCCTTCAGCGCGGTGTAATCGCCCAGAATAGCCGCGGCCTTGATGACGGCGTAGGGATAGTCGTGCTCGGCGGTTAGGCCCAGCTCCTTCAAGGAGCAGAGCATACCGTTGGAGGGCACGCCGCGGAGCTTGCCCCTTTCAATCTTGACACCGCCGGGGAGCAGAGACTTGTGCTGAGCCACGGGCACCAGATCACCCTCATGGATGTTCCAGGCGCCGGTGACGATCTGAGTGGGCTCGTCTTTGCCAACATCCAGCTGGCAAATCCACATATGATCGGAGTCCGGGTGTTTCTTCATTTCGACAATCTTGCCGACAACAACATTTGAAAGCTCTTTGGAAAGGTCGGTCGTGATCTCCTGCTTGGAGCCGGAGAGCGTCATCGCCTCCGCAAAATCGCGGTCAGCGGCATCGACTTCCACAAATTCATTCAGCCATTTACGGGATAGTAACATAATTTTTCGCTCTCCTTTCTCAGAACTGGTTTAAGAACCGGACGTCGTTTTCAAAGACCAGACGCATGTCGCTGATCTTGAAACGGCCCAGCACCAGACGCTCAAGGCCCATGCCAAAGGCAAAGCCGGAGTAAACGTCCGGGTCAATGCCGCAGTTGCGCAGCACCTTCGGGTGCACCATGCCGGCGCCCAGAACCTCAATCCAGCCCTCGCCCTTGCAGGTGGGGCAGCCCACGCCGCCGCACTTGTGGCACTGAATGTCCATCTCGCAGGAGGGCTCGGTGAACGGGAAGTGGTGGGGACGGAAGCGGGTGACGGTGTTCTCACCGTAGATCTGGCGAATGACGGCGTTCAGCGTGCCCTTCAGATCCCCCATGGTGATGCCCTTGTCGATAACCATGCCCTCGATCTGGTGGAACATGGGGGAATGGGTGGCGTCCACCTCGTCCTTGCGGTACACGCGTCCCGGGGAGATCATGCGGATGGGCAGGGGACGGGTTTCCATGGCGCGAATCTGCATGTTGGAGGTCTGGGTGCGCAGCAGAATCTTGCCGTTCTCATTTAAATAGAAGGTGTCGGACCACTCGCGAGCGGGATGATCCTCCGGCGTATTGAGCTTGGTGAAGTTGTAATCGTCCAGCTCCACCTCGGGGCCGTCCAGAATTTCAAAGCCAAGGCCGATGAAGATGGCCTTGATCTCGTCCAGCACCGTATACATGGGGTGCTTGTGGCCGATTTCCAGCTTTTTGCCGGGGATGGTGACGTCCACCGTCTCGGCCTCCAGCTTGGCCTCCAGTGCCTTTTCCTGCAGGATGGCAGACTGCTTTTCAATCGCCGTCTCCACCGCCGCACGGACATCGTTTGCCATCTGTCCCATGACAGGCCGCATTTCTGCGGACAGGGAACCCATCTGCTTCAAAACGGCGGTCAGCTCGCCCTTTTTGCCGAGGTACTTGACACGCAGACTTTCCAGCTCCGCTCCGGCCTCGGTGGAATTGATGGATTCGAGCGCACTCTTGCGGATCGCTTCCAGTTGTTCCTTCATAGTTGATGCTCCTTATCTTCATTTGAATTACTTGCGTTTTGGAATGAAAGAGCACAAAAAAACACCCTTCATCCCGTAAAATGGGACGAAAGGCTTGCTTCCGCGGTACCACCCAAATTCACGCAGAAAAACTGCGCGCACTCGTGCTCCCTGTAACGGGGGAAAACCGGCCATGTCTCCATGGCAGCTCCCGGACGAACCAAACGACTTGACCGCAGGTCGGCTTGCAGCCGGTGACCGACCCTCTCTTGGCGGGAAACAATCGTTATTTTTCCGTTCAACGCTGATATCAAATACTACTTATAACATATTAAACATTGAAATGCAAGGGGAAATTCCCTATAATAAGCGGGAAAGCAAATCAATCCGGCAAAGGAGACTGACGAGATGAAACTTGCAACTGCGCAGCAGACGAGGGAACTGGACGCAAGAGCCATTGAGGAACGGAAGATTCCGTCCATTGACCTCATGGAGCGGGCGGCGGAGCACATCCGCGACGTCGCACTGGAGGAGATTTCCCCGCGAAAACCAGGCACCTGCCGCGCGGCAGTGTTCTGCGGCAGCGGAAACAATGGGGGAGACGGCATCGCCGCAGCCAGGCTGCTGTTTCTCGCAGGCGTTAGGGTGCGGGTGTTTTTGGCAGGAAAATACGAGAAGCTGACGAAAGACGCCATGGAGATGACGGGACGGCTTTCGGACTGCGGCATCGATCTGGAGCCGTTTGACCCGGATTCTGCCGACCAGCGAAGCTGGGCAAAGCGAAGCGATCTTGTGATTGACGCCCTGTTCGGCGTGGGGCTTTCCCGGGAAATCTCCCCGGATTCGACGTTCGGCGCGGCTGTGGCGCTGATGAACGAGGCGCAGGGAACCGTGATCGCTGCCGATCTTCCAAGCGGTGTGGATGCAAATACCGGGAAATTGCTTGGCCTTGCGGTCAAGGCTGACAGGACAGTTACCTTTACACTCCCTAAAATCGGACAGTTTGCGGGAGATGGAGCGGTGGCTTCCGGAAAAGTAAGCGTGTGCGAAATCGGCATTCCCAAAGATCTCGTGCGGGAGGTTTGCTGCCCAGCCCAGACCGTGGGCGCGGAGTTCGTGCGCTCCGCTCTGCCTGCACGCAAGGCGGATGGGCACAAGGGAGACTTCGGAAAGCTGCTCATTGTTGGCGGCAGCGTGGGCTATACCGGGGCACCATATCTGTGCGCCTATGCCGCGGAACGCTCCGGCTGCGGGCTGGTATATCTGGGTGTTCCAGAGAGCATCTGGGCGGTAGAGGCACAGAAATGCGTGGGAGCCATGCCGTTCCCACTCGCTGACAAAAAAGGACTGTTAAGCTATAAAGCTTTACACAAAATTGAGGAAAAACTGGAGAAATGCGATGTTTTGGCTCTGGGGCCGGGACTGGGGAAGTCGGAGGAAATCACCCGCCTTGTCTGTGAGCTGCTACGCCGGACACAAAAACCGATGGTGCTGGACGCGGATGGCATCAATGCGCTTTCCGGGCATATAGATATTCTGGATGCAAGGCGGGGGCGAGTGACGATTCTCACGCCCCACGACGGGGAGTTTGTCCGTTTGGGCGGCGACCTTTCCGAGGGGGATCGGATCAAGGCAGCACGGGCGTTCGCTGTCCAGCACGGCTGCACGCTGGTTTTAAAGGGGCACCGAACCATTACGGCGACGCCGGAGGGAAATGCCCTGGTAAACACCACGGGAAATTTAGGCCTCGCCAAGGGCGGCAGCGGCGATGTGCTGACCGGCATGATCGCGTCGCTTTTGTGCCAGGGGGCAACGTCGGTACAGGCATGCGCAGCGGGCGTATGGCTCCACGGCAAGGCGGGGGATCTGGCGGCGGAACACCTGACGGAGTACGCCATGACGCCGCAGGATACGGCAGCCATGCTGCCGCTGGCTTTTGCGTCGATACGCGATCTAAAATAAGGAGGAGGTCTTTTGGTGCGCAGAGGAATTTGCGTACCAATGATAGCGCTCTGCCTGCTGCTTTGCGGCTGCGGCGGAGAAAAAACCGACCCGGCGGAAACGCTCCGGCAAACGTACCGGGATATGGGCGGAAGCACCATGGAGGCACAGGTGACCTGCGGTGCGGGCAGCGATGAGATTCTTTCCTTCACAATGAAATGCGATTATGTGCCGGACGGAGCGTGTACGATAGAGGTGACCGCGCCGGAGACGGTGGCGGGGGTAAAGGCCGTTGTGGATGGGCTGACGCTGAAGCTGGAATACGACGGCGAGTGTTTGAATACGGGAACACTCAGCGCGGAGAACATTTCTCCCGCTGCGTGTTTGCCACAGCTAATGAATGCCCTGCGGGACGGCTGGCTGCTGGAGGAGAACGAGGAAGATTGGAACGAGATTCCCTGCCTGCGGATGGCGTTCGACCAAACCGGGAAGAGCGGGAACAAAATTGTATCCACGGTTTTCTTGCGTCAAGAGGATGGCACGCCGGTTTATGGCGAGATCGCCGTCGATGACGAAATAATTTTGCAAGCGGAGTTTACGAATTTCCAATTTGGTGATATACTAACAAATTAGAGCAAATTCAACCGGAATTGCGGACAAAATCAGCACTTTTCGGCTGCAAAGCACGGACTTTTCGTGCAATTTGCGAAACGCTGATTAAAAGGTGGCCACAGGATATGGAAAAAACACTGAAACGGACATGGGCAGAAATTAATCTTGACAATCTTACTTACAACTACAAGAAGCTGCGCGAACAGATGGGCCCCAAGGCAAAGTATCTGGGCGTCGTCAAGGCGGACGCTTACGGCCACGGCGCCGTGCGTGTTGCCCACAAGCTGGAGACGTTGGGTGCGGACTATCTGGCAATTTCCAATGTGGAGGAAGCAGAGGAGCTGCGACACAACGGAATCAAGCTGCCAATTCTGATGCTGGGCTACACCCCCGCCGACATGACGGAAGTGCTGATTGACAACGGCGTTGCGCAGGATGTGCCCTCCCTGGAGATGGCAAAGGCCTACTCCGCCGAGGCAAAGAAGTGCGGCAAGACCCTCAAGTGCCACCTAAAGCTGGACACCGGTATGGGTCGTCTGGGCTTTCAGTGTGATGAGGCACACTTCGACAAGAGCCTTTCTGAAATTTTGGAGGCCGTCAAGCTGCCGAACCTGGACTGGGAAGGCGTTTTTATGCACTTCTGCGTGTCCGATGAACCGGATTCCATTAAGTGCCGCGCATTCACCGAAACCCAGCACGACCGCTTTGTCCACATGATTGAGCAGGTGGAGAGCAAGGCGGGGTTCCAGTTCCGCATTCACCACTGCGACAACAGCGGCGGTGTGCTGTTCCATCCGGATTACGCGTGGGACATGTGCCGCCCCGGCGTGGTGCTGTTCGGCACTGAGCCCATGAGCGCGGAATTCGGCCTAAAGCCTGTTATGACGCTGAAAACCACCGTCGGCCCCATCAAGGAGTACACGGAGGGAACCTCCGTCAGCTATGGCCGAACCTATTATACCGACAAAACCCGCCGCATCGGCGTGCTGACCATCGGCTACGCCGACGGTTTGCAGCGGTGCCTCTCGGGCAAGTGGGAAATGATGACCAAGGACGGCCCGGCAAAGATCTGCGGGCGCATTTGCATGGACATGTGCATGGTGGATCTGACCGATCTGCCCAATGTCAAAACTGGCGATGAAGTGGTTGTATTCGGCGAGGGAAATCCCGTGGAGAAGATGGCCGATGTGGCCGGAACCATCACCTACGAGCTCACCTGTGCCGTTTCCAAGCGTGTGCCGAGAGTGTACATCGAAAACGGCAAGGTGGTTGACCGCAATTTGCAGCTGCTGATGTAAAACAGCACTTCGCACTTCGACCTGTCCTCCCGCATAGAATATGACGGGGCGGGAATTTCCCAATCTGATGCAAGTATAAATTCCGCAGCCGCGTGGGAGAATGAAAGTGGCCCTACCGTCCTAAGATAGAAAACGGTGGTGGGTACTTCTTTCGGCGGAGTGTGAACTTAAGTGGATACGAGTGTCAAACGCGGTGAGATCTATTATGCCGACCTCTCTCCGGTGGTGGGCAGCGAACAGGGGGGCGTCCGGCCGGTTCTGATTATTCAGAACGATACCGGAAACCGATACAGCCCAACGGTCATCGCGGCGGCTATTACGTCACAGACGGGCAAGGCCCGGCTGCCGACACATATTGAACTCCCAGTCGACCAGAGCTGCGGACTGACTAAGGAATCCGTGGTATTGCTGGAGCAGGTGCGGACACTGGATAAAAAGCGCCTGCGGGAGTGCATGGGCCGCGTGGACGAAAGAGTGATGGAGAAGATCGATACGGCAATCGCGGTTAGCTTCGGCCTGCCGCACGACCGAATGGTTTAAGACGTTTTTCCGCGGAAAAGGAGATTTCCTTTTCCGCGGAGGAACGGATGTACAAAAGACAACTACGGAGGTACCAATGAAGAAAAATCGATGGCTTCTGCGCGCCGCCGCGCTGCTGCTGGTTTCCCTTTCCCTAAATGTGACGTTGTCCGCTGCGGCGGAAGCTGGATCATCCGGGGATCCGCTGGTGACACTGAGCTATTTGAATACTACATATCTCAATACGATTCTGACGAAGGTGGACAGCAAAATCACGACCCGGAATGCGGACTTGATCGCCAAGATCGGCAGCGGAACCGGCTCAACTTCTGCCGGGACGACCTTTACCGTCGTCACGCTGAAAAGTGGCCAGACATTGACCGGGGAGATCGGCTGTGAGGTCATGCTGCGGGTGGGAACGGCGACCTGCGTGGCAGCGTCCTCACCGGGACTGATTGACGAGACCACCGGCGCGGCTCTGGCCGGCGGCAAGGCTCTGACGCAGAACCACCTTTACATGATGACCGTTGAAAATCGGGGAGTAAAAGCAACTGCCGCAACGGTCAAGGTTTTGGCAAGAGGAACGTATTCCATTGCCTGACGCAAATCTTCCATAACAGAACATAGGACAAGGACGTCCATGCATAGAATTGCATGGACGTCCTTGCTTTTATGGGAGAGGGTGCAGATATGGATTCACTGCCGATTTTGCTGGATGGAGCTGCGGTGGGACAGGTATGCGTCCGGCAGGAGGGACTGTATCTTGTCTTTTCTGCGCAGTGCCGCATTCCGTCAGACGAAGTGTTTCGCCTGGAAGCCGTGGGGGATCAGGGCAGACTTCCACTGGGAATTCCGGCACCGTGCGGAGACATGTTTGCGCTGACGCATCGGGTTTCGTGCAGAGAGGCCGGCACAGCGGGAAATCTGAAGCGGGCGGAGCTGCGGCCAAGCGATGACCAGCCCGACGGCACAACACGCTGGCAGACCGCAGTCCAGCCGGAGAGACTGTTTCGCAGCGGATTTCTACGGGAGCAGATGCGGGGAGCAGAAGGCGTCCTCTTTTTACAGGAAAATGGGGTATTCCGGGTAGCACTGCCGTATGACCGACGCAGGCCGTTTCTTCTCACGTCCCTGTTCTGCTTTGCCCGCGTCAGAACCATCCACGGAAAGACCTACGCCGTTTTTTCCTTTGACCGAAACGAGAACCCCGTCCTTCCGTGAAGAAAATGAAAATTTGCATTTATGTCTACCATATCTTGTACCGGTGTGCTATAATCCACTCAAGTAGGCATGTTTGGGGCGGTTGCCCGGTGCCTGCGGAGAATATGGTGTAAAGAGAACAGAGAAAAATGTTTCGGGAGGGAAAAACCATGAAATGCCCTTTTTGCGGTTACAGCGAGAGCAAGGTGATTGATTCCCGGCCTGCCGACGAAGGCAGCAGCATCCGCCGGCGCAGAGAGTGCCTGGCCTGTCAGAAGCGGTTTACCACGTATGAGACGGTGGAAAGCCTGCCCATGGTCGTCATTAAAAAAGACGGCAGCCGGCAGAGCTTTGACAGAAGAAAAATTCTTGGCGGTATGATTCGCGCATGCGAAAAGCGCCCTGTCCCCGTGATGGAGCTGGAAAAGATCTCTGAGGAGATCGAGCAGGATCTGCAAAACTCCATGGAGCGCGAGATCAGCACCGAGTTGATCGGCACGAAGGTCATGGACCGACTCAAGGGCGTGGACGAGGTGGCCTATGTCCGCTTTGCCTCTGTGTACCGCCAGTTTAAGGACATTGATACCTTTATGGCGGAGCTGAACAAACTGCTGGCTGACAAGTAAGGCGTTCTCGATACTTTTTAGAGAATGTTCTTGATGCTGATCCGCTCCATTTCAGCAAGCAGCTGAAGCTGACTGCGCAGATCTGCCAGCTCTGCCCGAAATTCAGAGAGCTCCTGCTCTTGAAGAAATGCGTTTGCACGCAGATACATGGTCTGTGCGCCGTCTACCTCCTCATGCTTGACCACAATGTGCAGATAGGTTTGATGGGAGGACCAGTCACGGTAGCCCTTTGAAAGAGTCTGACCGGCCTCGTCCCAGCGTTCATCCTCCGCCAGACGGTCTGCCTCTTGAAGCTCCGCATCCCAGCGAGTGGTTTGACGGACCATATAGGAGCAGTTCACAAGAGAAAAACCGAGGAGGACGGCCAAAAGGAGAATGGGGGGAAGTAAAGGCTTCATGACGGATTCTCCTTTCCGAGGCAGCAGACGCTGTCCCCGCCTGTGAGCGTCAGAAGAAAGACCTCTCCCGGGGAGGAATAACCCCGGCTGGAGAGCTGTTGGGCGAGCCACTCATCCGTCTTTCCGCATTTGAGCAGGCTTTTACGCAGAACGCGCCCGTCGTTGATGAGGACCACCGGCAGCTCCACGTCATCCGCCACCGTCTGGTGGAGTTGCTTGATCGTGGCAGGCTGCTCCCGGGGCCAGGGAAGAATGGACAGCTGACCGGAATTTTCCAAAATGGCATATTTGACCGCATCCAGTTCAGAATATCCCTGTGCACGCAGTTCTTCCAGAAGTTCATCAATGGTGAAGCGATTTTTCCGCATGGCGCTCTGACAGACGCGTCCGTGGTCGATGAGCACGGTGGGCGTGCCGCAGACCAGCGCCCGAAAGCGGAGACTTTTCAGGGACAGCTGGCTGAACAGCATGGACAGAGCCTGCAGCGTCAAAATCGGAATGACGCCGGCCAGTAGGGGAATCCCGAAGTCCTGCATGGGAACCGTGGCCAGATCCGACACCATCATGGTCAGCACCAGGTCGCTGGGCTCCAGATCGCCGATCTGCCGCTTGCCCATCAGCCGCAGTCCGAACACGATGAGAAAATAGAGAATGACGGTGCGTAAAAACGCCGTTGCCATACAATCCCTCCCTTTACCGGAAGTATTTGCCGCGGGAGGCGGATTTATCCATTTTTGGGATACTGCTCCAATAAGGAGTTTTATCATAAGCGCAGATGTGAAAGGAGTTTATGGATTTTCCATACACCAAGCGCCATGTGCCTGCGGGGCAAACCACGCAGGACGACGAGGAGAGGGGAGTATCGAAGTCTTCGGCGGATGCCCCTCCGTGTGCACGGATGCGTAACCGGGCTGACAAATATGCGGGCGACCGCAAAACAGAGGGGCCCGGACTGTGTGAAAAGAGACAAATGACTGCGCGTTTGTCCTTTTGAATGCTTGAACAAAGAAAACATTTCAGGAGGATTATATTATGTGTGGTATTATCGGCTTTGCAGGTCACAGCGAGGCAGCCCCCATTCTGCTGGACGGCCTTGAGCGTATGGAGTACCGGGGCTATGACTCCGCAGGAATTGCAGTGCGCTCCGAGACAAAGGGCTTACAGGTCAAAAAATCAAAGGGGCGGCTGCAGGTGCTCTCCGATCTGACCCATGGCGGTGCGGATTTGGAGGGAAACCTCGGCATCGGCCATACCCGCTGGGCAACCCACGGCGAGCCTAGCGACGTCAATGCCCATCCCCATGTCAGCTCCAACGGACAGATTGCGCTGGTGCATAACGGCATCATTGAAAACTATCTGGAGATCAAGGAACATCTGATGAAGCTGGGCGTCACCTTCAAGTCCGACACGGACTCTGAGGTGGTGGCACAGCTGCTGGAGTATCATTATAATGAGTGTCACAATATGCTGGAGGCCGTGGGTCGCGTGCTGCGCCGCATCGAGGGCTCCTATGCGCTGGGCATCATCTGCGCCGACTATCCCAACGCACTGATTGCCGCCCGGAAAGATGCCCCGCTGCTGCTGGGCTACGGCAAGGGTGAGAACTTCATCGCCTCCGATGTGACGGCAATTTTGAAGCACACCCGGGAAGTTTCCTATATGGACGACGGCGAGATCGCCGTTATCACCCCCGATTCCATTGACGTGTTTGACGACGAGCTGGTGCCTGTGACCAAGGAACACCATCAGGTGAACTGGGACGTTACCGCGGCGGAAAAGGGCGGCTATCCCCACTTCATGTTCAAAGAGATCATGGAGCAGCCGGAAGCAATTCGCAAGACGGTCTCCCCACGAATCAAGGGCGAGCGGGTTGTACTGGACGACATCTCCATGACGCAGGAGTATGTGAAAAATATCTCCCGCATCTTTATCATTGCCTGCGGGTCATCCTACCATGTGGGTATGGTCAGCAAGTACAACTGGGAAAAGATGCTGCGCCGGCCGGTGGAAGTCGTTCTGGCCTCCGAGTTCCGGTATTGCGATCCGCTGGTGGACGATCACACGCTGGTCATCGTCATCAGCCAGTCCGGCGAGACGCTGGACACCATGGCCGCCATGCGGGAGGCGCAGCGCCGGGGCGGCAGAGCCCTTGCCATTGTCAATGTGGTGGGCTCCTCCATTGCGCGGGATGCGGATGACGTGCTGTACACCTGGGCCGGTCCCGAGATTGCCGTTGCAACCACAAAGGCCTATTCCACCCAACTGGCGCTGATGGATCTGGTGGGACTGTATCTGGGCGACCTTCTAGGCACAGTCAGCGATTCGGAGTACAAGGCAATTCTGGCGGGGATTCAAGAGCTGCCGGAGAAAATGCAGAAAGTCCTTGAGAAAACGGCAGACATTCAGTATTTTGCCTCCCGCTATTTCAACCACAATTCCATCTTCTTTATCGGACGGAATGTGGATTACGCCATGGGCATGGAGGGCTCTTTGAAGCTCAAGGAGATCAGCTATATCCACTCGGAGGCATACGCATCCGGCGAGCTGAAGCACGGAACCATCTCCCTAATTGAGCAGGGTACGCTGGTGGTGGCACTGGGAACCTATGCACCGCTGTTTGACAAGGCCATGAGCAACGTGGTGGAGGTCAAAGCGCGCGGTGCCGAGGTACTGGCACTGACGACGGATGAGTTCCGGGAGAAGATGGAAAAGACTGCGGATTCTACGATCTCCGTTCCGTCGATTCATCCGATTTTGCAGCCGTCTCTCGGTGTGGTGCCGCTGCAGCTGTTTGCCTATTACGTGGCGCTGCAGCGCGGCTGCGACATTGATAAGCCCCGCAATCTGGCAAAGTCCGTCACGGTGGAATAAGCCGAAGCGCCGCCAGTGGAAAGCACCGAAGCGCCGCCAGTGGCGGATAAAGTGAGGTGCTTTCGAGGAAGCGGCACGGTTGGCGGGCACGAAGTGCACGCAAAACGTAAGGCCGCGACGGTGTTCCATAAGCCAAAGCGCCGCTAGCGGCGGATGAACCGAGGCTTATTCGAGGAAGCGGCACGGTTTGCAGGTGCGAAGCAGCTGGAAACCGCAGGCCATGACAGTGGTTAGGGAACATGAGCCTGCCGGGAGGCGGGATTGCGTTCCGTAAGCCCCTGCTCCAATATAGTTGACATAAGTTTCCTGTTGACGAAATGGAAACCATTTGCTATGATGGGAAAAAGAGGCACTGCCAGACACCAAAACGGTGATTGACATAACTCCGCAGGCCTTTCCTGGCCTGCGGAGTTTTTTTGCTGACTCATTCGACAAAAAAAGACAGAAAGGGACTGCTATGGGGACCAAACAAGTGTTAAAGAGGGGCTTTGCACTGCTGCTGAGCGGGGCGTTGATGATGACGCCCATGATGGCTGCGACCTACACCGATACCAGCGGAAACTGGGCGGAGAGCGCCATTGAGAAGTGGAGCGGGAGCTACGGAATCTTACAGGGCTATGATGACGGAACCTTCCGACCGGACGCAACCATTACCCGCGGCGCCTTTGCAGGCATCATGGTGCGCTTTTTGCAGTACATACAGACATCTTCTTCTGGAACGTTCAGTGACACGTTTGGGGAGTACTGGGAAGATTCCATTTTGAAGCTCAACGCCGCAGGCGTGTATCTCGGCAACAACGGCAAGGCAAACCTTCACGACAACATTACCCGCCAGCAGGCCATTGCCATGATCGCCCGCGCTTTTGGAATCAGCGAGACGGCGGGAACACTGTCATACGCGGATGCCGGAAGCGTTGCCAGCTACGCATACGGGGATCTTCTGACCATGAAAAACGCAGGGTATATCACAGACGTGGGCAGTGACAACTGCTTCCGCCCCAGTGACGACATCACTCGCGCCGAGGTCGTGAACATCCTCAATAATATGATCTCCGTTCTCTATCAGACTGGCGGAGTCTATACTTCCAACGTAAGAGGAACGCTGATGATCAATGCCACAGAGGGCGCGACACTGAAAAATATGTCCATCACCGGCGACCTAATCATCGCACCCGGCGTTACTGGAGAGGTGAGCCTTGCGGACGTTTCCATCAGCGGCAGCATTCGCAATCTTGGTTCTGCCGCTGTGACCGAAACCAGCATGAAGGATACCGGCGTGTGGCCCACGATTCCTCAATACACCGGGGAACACTTCTCGTATGATGGCGCGTCTCTTTCTGTTCCGGTGGGGACGCAGGCCATGCAGCTGGATCAGTCATCGTTCTACTGGGATGAAAACGGCAGCCTTCGCTGCAATGACCCGAACTATACCACGCGCTACGGCATTGATGTTTCATCCCACCAGGGAAGAATCGACTGGAACGCCGTGGCAGCCACCGGCATCGAATTTGCTTTGGTGCGGGTAGGCGGTCGCGGAACCTCCACAGGGGGCATTTATACCGACACCTTCGGCCAGCAGAATTTGGCCGGTGCTACTGCGGCAGGAATTGAGACCGGCGCCTACTTCTTCTCGCAGGCAACTTCTCCGGAAGAGGCCATTGAGGAGGCAAACTTCGTCATTGGTCAGCTGCAAGGCTACAATATCACGGGCCCAGTCATGTTTGACTGGGAGATGAAGGACAAGACCTACCGCGTTTACGGAACCACCCCGGAAGTGGCCACCGCCTGCGCGTTGACCTTCTGTAAGACCATTGAGGACGCCGGCTATCGGGCAGCAATCTATATGGGAAAATATGTGGGCTACGTGAAATACGGCGCCTACTTTGACCAGATTGCATCCTATGCCACTTGCTATGCGGGCTATCCGGCATCCGGGTCTGCAAACTGCTACCCCTCATTTTATTACCAGCCGAATTACTGGCAGTACAGTGACAGCGGAAAGATCGACGGAATCAGCAGTACCCACGTTGATTTGGACATGCAGTTTATCAGAAATTAAAAAAGAAGCCCGCACATCCTGTGCGGGCTTCTTCCGTTTTACAGCAATGCGATTAGGAGACAGCGGACTTGCTTGGCAGTCGCTCGGCGGCAATTACACCGACGGTAATCAGCACGGCACCGAGGACGGCGACAGGGGAGACGGACTCTTTTAAAATCAGAGCCGCTGCGACAATCGTGACAAACGGATTGATGTAAATAAAGTTATTGGTGGCGACGATGCCGATACGGGCAAACGCCTTGTTCCAGAGCACATAGCATGCGGCGGAGCCAATCAGGCCGAGATAGAGAAAATTGAGAGAGATGACAGGGTCTTTCCAAAGGGCGAAGGCGTAGGGGGAACCGTCCAGAAGCACCAACGGTACCGAGGTGAGCATACCCCAGAAAATGGTCCGCCGGGTCAGAAGAATTGCGTCGTATTTCCCGGAAAAGCGTTTCATGATAACGGAATAAACGGCCCAGCAAAGAGCGGCTGCCAGCGCCAGAAGATCGCCTTTTGGCTGAAGCTTCAAAACGAACGCACCGTTAAAAACCACCAATACCACTCCGACGAATGCAACTGCAGAGCCTAGAAACATATTCCGGGAGAGCTTTTCCTCCGTCATAAAGTGGGCCAGAAACGCCGTCAGAATCGGGGCAATGGAGACAATGATGCTGACATTGGCCGCCTGCGTTAGGGTAAGAGCGGTGTTCTCTGTGAAAAAGTAGAGCGAGCAGGAGAAAATGCCCATCAAGAAAAAAGAGAACTCCTCCTGCCGCGTCAGCTTCAGACGGCGGGGACGGAGAATCCAGAGAAATACATACGCGAGAATGAATCGGGTCAGCATGACCTGCTGCGGCGTATAGCTTCGCAGCAGTACCTTACTGGAAATAAACGTGGTGCCCCAGACCAAAATCGTGATGAGGGCAAAGAGATAACCGGACGTTTTCTTCTGTGCGTTCATGGATAGCCTGCTTTCCGATGACTGACAGCCAAAATGTGATTTGTCGAAAAATCGACAGTAAAGGCATCATAACACGAAAGAAGAAGTACTGGCAAGAAGAAAAACAGCGGGGATTGCTCCCCGCTGTTTCGCCTTAGCGCTCGTTCTTGTTGTCCTTCTGGTTCTGATTGTTCTTCTGGTTGTTGTTCTGGTTCTGATTCTGATTATTCTTCTGGTTGCGGTTGTCCTTATTCTGATTGTTATTCTGCTGCATAACGTGCGCACCCCCTTTCACGCATTTTGAGTACAGTCGCTATTTTGACCGCAGCAGAAGAAAAATATACTGCTTTTTTCTGAAAAAACACATTGACAAAGGGAAATAATACTGATATACTAATCGAGCAAAACAAAGAGGGCTGATCGCATCCGCCTCACCTCCAACCGCTTAGGTAAAGAGGTTTACAAGGGTAATCAGACTGTGAAAACAGTTTGTTGACAGTCGCCGCCAGAATTTTTCTGCGTCCGGCGAAACTGTCCGGTTGATTGCGCGGATGCCAGAATAGGTGTCCGCGTTTTGTTATTTTGAATGGAGGTGCTTCGACCATTAGTAAAGCAGTGCATGAACTGAACGAGGAGATCTGCGACAAGGAAATCCGACTGATTGGAGCCAACGGCGAGCAGCTTGGTATTATGGGTCCTGTGGACGCCATGAGACTGGCTGACGAGCAGGGGCTTGATCTGGTTAAAATCTCTCCGCAGGCGACACCGCCTGTGTGCAAGCTGATGAACTACGGTAAGTTCAAGTTTGAACAGGGCAAGAAGGAAAAAGAAGCCAAGAAAAATCAGCACGCAGTCGAGATCAAGGAAATCCGGATGTCACCGGGCATCGACATCGGCGATTTTAACACGAAGCTCCGCAATGCACAGAAGTTCATTGACGAGGGCAACCGTGTCAAGGTCAGCGTCCGCTTCCGCGGCCGCGAGATGGCGCATACCGATATCGGCAGAAGTCTTCTAGACCGGTTTGCGCAGGAATGTGCCGAAACGACCACCTTGGACAAGACCGCCAAAATGGAAGGACGGATGATGTCCATCTTCCTTTCTCCCAAAGTTGGCAAATAATTTAGAATTCATTTGTTTTGAAACATACGGAAGGAGATTCACAATTATGCCGAAGCTGAAAACCCATAGTGGTGCAAAGAAAAGATTCAACCTAACCAAGACCGGCAAAGTCAAGCGTGCAAAGGCTTTCAAGAGCCACATTCTGACCAAGAAGGATACCAAACGCCTCCGCGGTCTGCGTACCGCGACTTATGCGGACAAGACCACCGAGGATATCATCCGCAAGATGATTCCTTACAAGTAAGACTGAACAGTTTTTGAATAGGAGGCTAATCAACAATGGCAAGAGTTAAAGGCGCGATGATGACGCGCAAGAGAAGAAATAAAACACTGAAGCTGGCCAAGGGCTACTGGGGCGACAAGTCCAAGCATTTCCGCATTGCGAATGAAGCGGTCATGAAGTCCCTGTCCTACGCATACGCCGGACGCCGCTTGAAGAAGCGCGACTTCCGTTCCCTGTGGATCACCCGGATTTCTGCTGCCTGCAAGATGAACGGCATGAACTATTCTACGTTCATGCACGGCCTAAAGACTGCCGGCATCACCATCAACCGCAAAATGCTGGCCGAGATGGCAATCAGCAACGAGGCTGCATTCAAGCAGCTGACCGAAGTTGCCAAGAAGGCTGTTGCATAATTTCAAGAAATTGAACATAAAGAAATTCCGGAGAGAAATCTCCGGAATTTCTTTTTTTATCGTTTGGTGAATCGTGCTTTTACTGCTCCGGCGTGTCGCCCAACGGATCTTCAGCCGGGGATTCCTCCGCGGAGACAGGAGGCGTCCAGGGAACTATGGTGGCAACACAGCGGTTAATGGGTTGGCCAAGCTCATGGAACTTTGCCTCGTAATCCGTCATCACGCCCACCGGGCCATTCCCGTGCAGATCGTGGGTGACTTCGGACAGGGTAAAGCCGAACTGAGGGATTTCCTCCAGAGAGAAGTCGAACAGAGGCACGTTGTCGGTCTTGAAGTGAATCTGACCGCCCATCTTTAGCACCTTGCGGTAGAGCTGCAAAAAATTGCCATGGGTCAGGCGGCGCTTTGCATGCCGCTTGGTAGGCCAGGGATCGCAGAAATTGATATAGATCCGATCAACTTCTTCGGGCTGGAAGAAGAGGGGGAGCTGATCGGCGTTGGCAGACACGAAAAAGACGTTGGTCAAGCCCTCGTCCCGGCAGCGCTCCATCGCCACAACCATGGCATCAGGAATCATTTCTACCGCAATGAAAAGCACATCGGGCTCCAGCTTGGCGGTTTCCGCGGTAAAACGACCCTTGCCGCAGCCCAGCTCCACCCGGAGTTCGGAACAGTCCGGCTTCAGCTCCCGCCACTTTCCGGGCATGGAATAGGGATCGGCAATCAGACTTTCACGGCAGCGCTCCATCCGCGGTCCAAGATTCTTCTTTTTTCTCATTCGCATAAGAGGGGTTCCTCCAGACACATGGTACACCATGATAAAATAGTTTTTTTACAATATCCTATTTTAGCATAGGAAAAAACGGGTGTAAATGACAATTTTTTTTGGAAAAGCGGGGGCTATATCCGACAAAGTGCGCAAAGATATGTTAACAGTTTAACAAATGTGTAAAAATTTTAACGATTATTTTGTGGGAAGTGTAAAAAAGCTGGAAACAGAGGATTTTAGGCCGAATTTGCACTTGATAAATGCACGTCGGAACTCTATAATAGACTCTGTGAGCATAGGGGTAAATTCTGTGTATTTTGCCCATGTTTTTCGAAAATCGGCAAGATTGAGGAGGAACATCATGGCGTTTGTTGAATTTGAAGCAAAAGACCAGATCGGAATTCTGACGATCAACAGGCCCGAGGCGCTGAATGCGCTGAACGATCAAGTGATCTCTCAACTGGACAAGGTCCTCGATTCCATTGATCTTAATACGGTGCGCTGTGTCATCGTCACCGGCGCGGGGACAAAGGCTTTCGTCGCGGGTGCAGATATCGCCCAGATGAGCGGCCTAACCAAAAAGGAAGGCGAGTCTTTCGGCAAGCTGGGCAATGACGTGTTCCGCAAGCTGGAAACACTTCCGATTCCCACCATTGCTGCAGTAAACGGCTTTGCACTGGGCGGCGGCTGCGAGCTCTCCATGAGCTGCGATATTCGTCTGGCTTCGGAAACGGCCGTTTTCGGTCAGCCGGAAGTGGGTCTGGGCATCACGCCGGGCTTTGGCGGAACCCAGAGAATGGCCCGTCTTGTCGGCATGGGCAAGGCCAAGGAATTGATTTACACCGCTCGCAATATCAAGGCTCCCGAAGCACTGGAAATTGGCCTTGTGCAGGCTGTTTATCCCGCTGAAGAGCTGATGGCGCAGACTGAAAAGATGGCACTTCGGATTGCCGGCAATGCCCCCATCGCCGTGCGCGCCTGCAAAAAGGCAATCAACGATGGCCTGCAGGTCGACATCGAGAAGGGCGCCGCCATCGAAGAGGGCCTGTTTGGTTCCTGCTTCGAGACGAAGGACCAGAAAAATGCCATGTCCGCTTTTGTTGAAAAGCGGAAACATGATCCGTTTGTAAATTGCTGATTTTTCGGCATTTATAAAATAGTTCCAATCAAAAATTCAGATAACAGGAGGAAACACAATGAAGGTAGCAATTTTTGGCGCAGGTACCATGGGCTCCGGTATTGCTCAGGTGTTCGCTCAGAAGGGCCACACCGCACTGATGTATGCAAGCTCCGTTGCTTCCGCTCAGAAGCACAAGGATAAGCTGGCTGCTTCTCTGGACAAGCGTGTTGCCAAGGGCAAGATGACCGAGGAGGCCAAGCAGGCGATTCTGAACAATATCGTGGTGGATGAAAAGTCCGCTGCCGCAGACGCCGATCTGATCATCGAGTGTGTCAAGGAAGACATGGCCACCAAGAAGGAACTCCTCAATGAACTGGATGCTCTGTGCAAGCCCGAGACCGTCTTCGCTTCCAACACCTCTTCTCTGTCTGTGACCGAGATGGGCAATGGCTTGAAGCATCCCGTGATCGGCATGCACTTCTTCAACCCCGTGCCCAGCATGAAGCTGGTGGAAGTCATCCGCGGTGCCAACACCACCCAGGAGACTTTCGACTTCATCTACAAGCTGGCTCAGGACATCGGCAAGGACCCCATCGAGGTTGCCGAGGCTCCCGGCTTCGTGGTGAACAAGGTTCTGATCCCCATGATCAACGAGGCCATTGGCCTGGTTGAGACCGGCGTTGCCTCTGTCGGCGATATCGACAAGGCGATGATGCTGGGTGCAAATCATCCCATGGGCCCTCTGGCTCTGGGCGATTTCATCGGCCTGGACGTGTGCCTGGCCATCATGGAGACCCTGTACAACGAGACGGGCGATCCCAAGTATCGTCCCGCATTGCTTCTGCGTAAGATGGTCCGCGGCGGTCTGCTGGGCAAGAAGACTGGCAAGGGCTTCTACGATTATTCCAAGTAATTTAGTAAAGGAGAAACAGGTATGGATTTTCATCTGACTAAAGAGCAGCAGATGCTCCGTAAGATGTACCGTGACTTTGCCGAGAACGAAGTAAAACCCCTCGCTCAGGAAATCGACGAAGAAGAGCGGTTCCCCATGGAGACCGTCCAGAAGATGGCCAAGCTGGGAATGATGGGCATTTACTTCCCGAAGGAGTACGGCGGCGCCGGCGGCGACGTTCTCTCCTATGCAATGGCAGTCGAGGAACTGGCCAAGGTCTGCGGCACCACCGCAGTCATTCTGTCCGCACATACTTCTCTTTGCTGCGCTCCTATCTTTGAGCACGGCACCGAGGAACAAAAGAAAAAGTATCTGCCTGATCTGTGCTCCGGCAAGAAGATCGGCGCATTCGGCCTGACCGAGCCGGGCGCAGGCACTGACGCATCCGGACAGCAGACCACTGCTGTCCTGGACGGCGATCACTGGGTGCTCAACGGCTCCAAGTGCTTCATCACCAACGGCAACGTGGCTGACACCTTCGTCGTGTTCGCAATGACCGACAAGAAGCTGGGCAACCATGGCATCACCGCATTCATCGTGGAGAAGGACTTCCCCGGCTTCTCTCAGGGCAAGCACGAGAAGAAGATGGGCATTCGCGGTTCTTCCACCTGCGATCTGATCTTTGAGGACTGCATCGTTCCCAAGGAGAACCTGCTGGGCCAGGTTGGCAAGGGCTTCAAGATCGCTATGATGACGCTGGACGGCGGCCGTATCGGCATCGCTTCTCAGGCTCTGGGCCTGGGCGAGGGCGCTGTGGACGAGGCTGTCAAGTACACCAAGGAGCGCGTCCAGTTTGGCCGTCGCCTGTCTCAGTTCCAGAACACCCAGTTCCAGCTGGCTGATATGCACTGCCGTATGCAGGCCGCACAGTATGTGGTCTACGCCGCAGCCTGCAAGAAGCAGCTGCACGAGAACTATTCTATGGACGCTGCCATGGCAAAGCTGTTTGCTGCTGAGGCTGCTTCCGATGTCACTCGCCGCGCTGTCCAGCTGTTCGGCGGCTATGGCTACACCCGTGAGTATCCCGTGGAGCGCATGATGCGCGACGCGAAGATCACCGAGATCTACGAGGGCACTTCCGAGGTTCAGCGCATGGTCATCGCCAGCCATCTGGGCGTGAAATAAGTAAGGAGGTAAAGGTAAAATGAAAATTATCGTTTGTGTCAAGCAGGTTCCCGATACCTCCGGAAAGGTTGCCGTGAACCCCGATGGCACGCTGGATCGTGCATCCATGCAGACCATCATCAACCCCGATGACCTAAACGCCGTTGAGGCTGCTCTTCAGCTGAAGGACGAGACTGGCTGCGAAGTCAAGATCGTCACCATGGGCCCCCCTCCCGCAGAGGGCATGCTGCGTGAAATCCTCGCCATGGGCGCAGATTCCGCAGTTCTGGTCTCCGCTCGTGAGTTCGGCGGTTCTGATACTTATGCTACTTCCCAGATCATCGCTGCTGCTGTCAACCGCATCGGCGTTGAGAAGGACGATATCGTGATGTGCGGCCGTCAGGCCATCGATGGCGATACAGCCCAGGTCGGCCCCCAGATCGCTGAAAAGCTGCATCTGCCCCAGGTCACCTATGTTGCCGAACTGCACAAGACCGGCAATGACATCACCGTCAAGCGTATGCTGGAAGACGGCTACATGACCATCAAGGTCAAGACTCCCTGCCTGCTCACCTGCATCAAGGAGCTGAATGCTCCTCGTTACATGAGCGTTGGCGGCGTGTTTGAGGCTTATTCCAAGCCCATGGATGTGTTCGATTACAACGCCTTGAAGGACGATCCCCTAATCGATGCAACTACCATCGGCTTGAAGGGCTCTCCCACCAACATTCTGACCTCCTTCACGCCTCCCGCCAAGGGTGCCGGCGTCATGATGGACGGTGCAGAAAAGGCTGACTGCGATAAGCTGGCTGGCATGCTGGCTGCAAAGCACATTATCTGATTGAAAGGAGAAAGATAAGAAATGGCTACTTTTAACAATACTGATCTTGCTGCTTTCAAGAATGTGTGGGTTTTCTGCGAGCAGCGCCAGGGCAAACTGATGCCCACCGATTTCGAGCTGATTTCTGAAGGCCGCAAGCTGGCGGACGAGCTGGGCGTAAAGCTCTGCGGACTGCTGCTGGGCGACAAGGTCGAGGGCATTGCCAAGGAGCTGGGCGGCTACGGCGCTGACGAAGTGATCGTCTGCGATAGCCCCCTGCTGAAGGACTATACCACCGACGGCTATGCCAAGGTCATCTGCGACGCCATCGAGGAGAAGAAGCCCGAGGCATTCTTGATTGGCGCAACCA